>CANFQC010000003.1 GCA_947449035.1 Actinomycetota bacterium | reverse complement strand
GACAAGGATTACGGCGATCACCGCGAGGTTTCGGCTGCGGAAACCGCTGAACTTCTCCGCAATGCGAAGTCAGTCATCATCACCCCGGGCTATGGCATGGCCGTCGCTCAGGCCCAGTACGGCGTTGCCGAATTGACCCGCAAGCTTCGCGAGAACGGCACCACCGTGCGCTTCGGCATTCACCCAGTGGCCGGGCGCCTGCCGGGCCACATGAATGTTCTCCTAGCGGAAGCCAAGGTTCCCTATGACGTCGTCCTGGAAATGGACGAAATCAACGACGATTTCTCCGACACCGATGTGGTGCTGGTGATCGGTGCGAATGACACCGTGAACCCTGCCGCTGAGACGGATCCCGGTAGTCCCATCGCTGGTATGCCGGTACTCCGCGTGTGGAATGCGTCTGACGTGATCGTGTTCAAGCGGTCGATGGCCTCGGGATACGCCGGAGTGCAGAACCCGCTGTTCTTCAACGAGAACTCGGCAATGCTCTTCGGTGATGCCAAGGATCGTGTCGAGGACATCGTCCGCGCACTCTGATTCTCGGGTAGATTCACGCTCCGTCAGGTTCACGGAGTGCGGGAGCGAGATGGCCAAGGCGGAGATCGATTCCTTTGTCGCACTCGGCGACAGCTTCACTGAGGGTCTCTGGGATTTCCGCCCCGACGGAAGTCTGCGAGGCTGGGCTGACCGCGTAGCCGAGCAGCTGGCGACAGATGTGCCGGGTTTCCGATACGCGAACCTCTCGGTGCGCGGGCGCAAGCTCGATGAGATCGCCGATGAGCAGGTTTCTCAACTCGAACGCTTGAAGCCATCGCTTGTGGCGGTCGGCGCTGGCGCGAACGACATCATTCGCACCAAGGCGAGCCCGGCTGAACTCGGCAATCGATTCCATTGCATGCTCGGACGAATCGTTGACATGAATGATCAGGTCATCGCTTTCGCTGGATTCGACCCGCGCAAACGCATCCCCATGACTGGCGGCCCCGGTGAGCGCGCGCACGCCTACAACGAGTGCATTCGACGAAGTGCCGCGATGCTCGGCGTCACCGTCGTTGATCTGTGGAGTCTTCCGCGGCTTTACGAGGATCGGATGTGGGCCCCCGATCGGCTTCATCTCAGTAGCGATGGTCACGCCCTGGTCGCCGCGGCAGTCCTCACCGCCATTGGCCGGTCCACGACTTTTGAGGACCTAGCGGAGGATCCTGACGCCGACTACCCGTCGCGCGGCTGGATTGCCTCGCGTGCGGAGGACGCGCGCTGGTTGGTCCAGGATGTAGCGCCGTGGGCCTATCGCGGCATGCGCGGACGTTCCTCAGGTGACGGTCAGGAGCCGAAGTTCCCTGATTACGTGGTCATGTGACCTGCAAGGCCCCGATAATGGAGTGACCATCACGAGGAGGACACATGGCCAGACTGCGCAGGCTTGAGGTAGACGAGCTCGATCCGCACATGGCTGAGTTGATTGCGGCTGACGATAAGTCGTCGCTCGAACTCGCGGTGTCGTCGATTCTCGGGCACCGCCCCGATCTCGCAGAGCCGTTGATCGCCTACACGCGTGCCTTGAAGAAGGGTCAGTTACCGCGCCGGCTTGTGGAGCTCGTACGCCTGCGCATCGCCTTTCACAATCAGTGCCGTAGTTGCATGGCTATTCGTTACGAGGATGCCTTTGCCGATGGTTTCAGCGAGGATCTCGTGTGCTCGCTCGAAAAGCCCTATGAGGCCGAGGATCTCAGCGATGCCGAGCGCATTGCACTGCGATACGCCGACCTCTTTGCCGCGAATCACCTCGCCATTGACGATGCCCTCTACGCCGAGCTCGGTGAACACTTCACCGAGGGACAGATTGTCGAACTCGGCCTGCAGGTCGGTCTCTTCGTGGGAGTCGGGCGTCTCGCCGCAACCTGGCATATCGTCGAAGACCTGCCCGAGGCCTTCAAGTCACCGTCTTCTGCTCCCATCACTCCATGGGGAAATGAGTCGGTTCGAATCAGGTAAGTGCTGATCTCGGCAGGCAAGGAGCGACTTGCCCAGGGGGCTAATGTCGCCCTTTGCCGTGAGGGAAATCGATCCGATACTCCGATCGGGCTTCGGGGTGCTGCCTTTCGTGCGCATACTGGGGTCCGCGGTCAATGACCGATCGCGCACTGATGAGGGGAGGGGGATCGCATGCTGTTGCAGGCCAATGGCGAGCTGGTCTCTGACCCCGATCACCTCACCTTCATCTTCAGCAATATTCAAGAAGCCGTGATCATGGAGGACGAGTATCGCGCCGTGAAGTGGGCGAATACGTCCTTCACGGATCTCTTTGCCCCGGGAGTCCCGCCGGAGGCCCTTGTGGGCGCTGACTGCGATCAGGCTGCTGTCGCTGCAGCGCCGATGTTCGCTAATTCCGAGGAATGGCTCGCGAGAACGCGGCAGATCGTCGCCGAGAAGAGGCGAGTCCTGCACGAGGAGTGGCAGTGCGCGGACGGCCGCTGGCTTGATCGTGACTACTTCCCCAGGATTGTCGATGGCGTCGTGCTCGAACATATGTGGGTGTATCGAGACACCACCGAGAGCCATAGAAGTAGTGCAGGTATCGAGCCGCATGTCATGCTGACAGACACTGTTCCTCACCGCGGGTGGGAGTCTGCGGCCCAGCAACTCATCGAGGACTCAGGAAACTTCAACCTTGCATCGCCCACCTCAGTAGTTCTGATCAAGTTGTTAATCCTTGAACGTCTGAACAACGAATTCGGTCCCGCGATGGGCGATTCGCTCATCGATGAAGTGCTGGCGCGTATGCGAGTAGCTGTCGAAGGCGCCCGAGTAGTGAGGGTTCGCGGAGCCACCATCGCCATCGTCGCCCACGGGAAGTCACCGGCCGAGATCTTCGCTCGGGTACACGAGTCCCTTGATCCCGGCCTTCAGGTGAAGGGTGAGCCAATCTCGCTGCGCTATGCCCTCGGGGGTGCGCATGGTCTCGCCAGCGCAGCTGACGACGTGCGAGTCTTGCTTGAGGATGCGTTCTTCGCGGTCTCGGAGTCGGCGGCCACCTTCACCGACGTGATTTGTGACGAGGAATTGCGCTCGCGCATCCGCACTCGCGTCGATGTCGAATCTCGGCTGCGGACGGCCCTCATCAGCGATGAATTCGAGTTGCACTACCAGCCGGTCATGCGCCTGGAGTCTCGGGAAGTCATCGGGTCCGAGAGTCTCATTCGCTGGCGTCACCCCGAACGGGGCCTGCTCGCGGCAGGGGAGTTCATTCCGGTGATCGAGGAGCTCGGGCTCATTGCATTGGTTGACCTCTGGGTCATCGATCAGGTGTGCCGCGATCTCGATGCCCTCGTGGAGCGAGGTTTCGCGCCTGTATCGATCAACATCAGTCCGCAGACCCTGGCTTCGCACGAGAAGGTGGCCGAGGCGCTCTTAGAGAAGCTTGCCAGCACTAGTCACTCCCAGGAGCAGATCGTCATCGAGATCACCGAGACAGCGGTCGCGACAGATGTCACGCGGTCTATTGAGGGGATGCGCACGCTAGGGCATGCAGGCTTCCCCATTGCGATTGACGATTTTGGCGTAGGTACGTCGTCATTCGCCTTGCTGAAGGATCTGCCCTTTGACTTCTTGAAGCTCGACAAGAGTTTCGTGATCGATCTCGAGCAGGAGCGAGTCCAGCGCCTCATCGAGGCTATCTGCGCGATGGCGGCTGTGCTCGGCGGGATCGTGGTGGCGGAAGGCATCGAAAAGGAGTGGCAGCTCGACACACTTCGTCACTGCGGCGTAGAGATGGGTCAAGGCTGGTTCATCGGCAAGCCAATGCCGGTTGTGGAGATTCCGCTTTCAGGCTGATGTTGATCAGCAGTGCCAACGTCCGCCGGCCCAGTGGGGGGCTCCTGCGCCGGTGTGCTCCCAGTTGTGAATGGTGCTGAAGGCGGCGTCCTGCCAGTAACGGGGCCACGTGTTCATCGGAGACTTGCGCAGCTTCTCGAGGATCCGCTTGGCGCGGTCTTCGCCGAGCAATGACTTGTGCTCCTTGAGCATCATCCAGGTTGCGCCACGAGCGAGTTCCGGGGAGACCTGGTAAGCGCCGCGGTACTTGCGAGTCGGGTTGATGGCGGTGTAGCGGCCTTCGCTCTCGCGGATCACGATGCACTTGCGGCGCTTCTCGACCGAGGCGCGGTAGTACTTGCCCCGATACAGACTGGGCTCATAACCCTTGAGATCGCGAGTCTGGGCCGAGTCGGTGGTGAAGTAGGCGAACTGGGCCTGCCGGATGGCTTGCTGCTGCATGGCGATCTGGCGGGCGGTGGGCAACGACTGCGGGATAGCGACGGCCTGCTCAACCGTCATGGCCACGGTGGTCTCGGGGAGCTCTGCGGCGGCCGAGGTCGCCGACCATGCGGCGGCGCCGATTCCGACCAGGGCAACAGTGCTGGCACCGAGCGCAAGGGAGCGCCGGCGAATCCGAAGTGTTCTCACGGGTCCTCGTTCGGGCGGGCCAGCTGGCCTGCCGCCGTGATCCAGATCCCTGCGACCCCGGGTCTCTTTCCACCCGGTCTCGCTACCAACTCCTGCATGAGTGAGGACGACTCGCACGCCTGACACCGAACCATGCAGGTGATCCGCCGAAGCGGGGATCACGCACCCCTGGGGGCTTAAAAAGGCTATGTAGCGCAACAACTTTCTGCAAAATGGTGATGACTGCGACACGCCCGAACGGGGCTTAGTGTCGCCCGAATTGCCCTAGATTGCGGCGTGACATAGACAACGTTGTCTCGTGGCCAGGTTGTGACATGGATCACCGCCTCATGGAGGTACTTGACGTGCCTGTCCCCCCTTTGGGTGATCGCGGGGGGCTCTGCCGGACCGGTCGGCACCCGAACGCGCGGCTTCTGCCGGTGTACGTCGGCGCCGATGACCTGCAGCGGAAGCAATAGGTATAGCCGATCTCAACATTAGTTGCGAATGATTTGCGCTATGGCTCGACCCTTCCTAGCGTTGGAGTCGCACCACCTGGTGCACACACCACGAGGAGTTATCGCATGTCGATCATCAACACCGAGATCAAGCCCTTCGAGGCCGTCGCCTACCGCAAGGGCGAGAAGGACTACGTCACGGTTTCCGACGCTGACGTCCGCGGCAAGTGGAGCGTCTTCTTCTTCTACCCCGCAGACTTCACCTTCGTCTGCCCCACCGAGCTCGGCGACATGGCCGACCTCTACCCCGAGTTCCAGAAGCTCGGCGTCGAGATCTACAGCGTCTCGACCGACACCCATCACGTGCACAAGGCATGGGCAACCGCCTCCGACACCATCGGCAAGATCGGCTACTTCATGATTGGTGATCCGAGCGGCACCATCACCAACAACTTCGAGAACATGCGCCCAGGCGCTGGCCTCGCGGACCGCGGCACCTTCCTCGTTGATCCCGACGGTGTCATCCAGTACCTCGAGATCACCCCGGAGGGTGTCGGCCGCAACGCTGCAGAGCTGCTGCGCAAGATCAAGGCCGCTCAGTACGTGCGCAACCACCCGGGCGAGGTCTGCCCGGCCAAGTGGGAAGAGGGCGAAAGCACCCTCGCGCCGTCGATCGATCTCGTCGGCAAGATCTAGTTTCACCCTCGTGGTGGGGGTCCGGGCCTCGGCCCGGACCCCATCCACCTCGCAAGCCACCGCACCGACTTCTGGAGTAACCCATGCTTGACGCAGCCATCACGTCGCAGTTGAAGACCCACCTGGAGAAGGTTGTCTTCCCGATCGAGCTGGTCGCCTCACTCGATGACAGCCCGAAATCAGCAGAGCTCGCTGGCCTTCTTGATGAAGTAGCCGCGCTCTCCGACAACATCACCGTGACCAGCGCCGACAACGAGCGCCGTCCGTCATTTGCCATCGCTCGCACCGGCACCGATATCTCGGTGTGCTTCGCGGGAATTCCAATGGGCCACGAGTTCACCTCCTTCATCCTCGCTCTGCTTCAGGTCGGTGGTCACCCTTCGACTGCGTCACCGGAGACCCTTGATCAGATTCGTGATCTCGACGGCGACTATCACTTCGAGACCTACTTCTCCCTGACCTGCCAGAACTGCCCCGATGTCGTGCAGGCACTGAATCTCATGAGCATCATCAATCCGCGCATCACGCATGTGGCTATTGACGGCGCGCTCTTCCAGGATGAAGTCGATGCACGCCAGGTCCTTGCGGTGCCCGCCGTTTTCCTCAATGGTGAGATGTTTGCCTCCGGCCGCATGAGTCTCGAAGAGATTCTGGCCAAGGTCGATACCGGTGCTGTTGATCGCGCAGCAGCTCGCATCGCAGAGAAGGACGCCTTCGACGTTCTGGTTGTCGGTGGTGGCCCCGCGGGCGCCGCGGCTGCCATCTACGCCGCGCGCAAGGGCATCAACACGGGCGTCGTAGCCGAGCGTTTCGGCGGCCAGGTGCTCGACACCATGGATATCGAGAACTTCATTTCCATCCAGCGCACGGAAGGCCCGAAGCTCGTCACGGCTCTTGAGCAGCATGTGCTCGAGTACGGCGTTGACATCATGAACACGCAGAAAGCGGCCCGCATCACCCCCGCTGGCAGCGACGGACTGATCGAGGTGCGTCTCGAGAGCGGCGCAACCCTGAAGTCGAAGAGTGTCGTGCTCTCGACAGGTGCCCGTTGGCGCTCGATGAACGTGCCGGGTGAGCAGGAGTACCGAAATAAGGGCGTCACGTACTGCCCGCACTGCGATGGTCCGCTGTTCAAGGGCAAGCGCGTTGCCGTCATCGGCGGAGGTAATTCCGGTGTCGAAGCGGCTATCGATCTGGCCGGAGTGGTGGCTCACGTGACTCTGATCGAGTTCGACGGGCAGTTGCGCGCTGACGAAGTGCTGCAGCGCAAGCTGCGCAGCCTGTCGAATGTCGATGTCATCGTCAGTGCACTTTCGACTGAGGTCCTTGGTGATGGCTCCAAGGTCACCGGACTGAAGTACACCGACCGCACCGATGAGAGCGCGCACGAGCTCGCGCTCGACGGCATCTTCGTCCAGATCGGACTACTGCCGAACACCGAGTGGCTCGAAGGCTCGATCGACGTGTCGCCTCGTGGTGAGGTCATCATCGACGATCACGGCCGAACCTCGATGCCCGGTGTATTCGCCGCGGGTGACTGCACGACGGTGCCGTTCAAGCAGATCGTGATCGCTCTCGGTGCGGGTGCGACAGCAGCCCTCAGTGCCTTCGATCACCTGATTCGCACCTCTGCGCCGGCTGAGGTATCCGTCTAGTCCGAAACCGATGCTGAACGAGTGGGGTCTCCCTAGACTGGGAGGCCCCACTCATCGTCAGGACCCCCATGCGCAGCAGAACTCTCGGCACTTCACTGATCGTCTCCGAGCAGGGCCTGGGTTGCATGGGCATGAGTGGTAATTACGGCGTGCGCGATGACGATGCGGCGCGCGCGACGCTACGCACCGCGCTCGATCGCGGCGTTACTTTCTTCGATACCGCTGACATCTACGGCCCGTACATCAACGAAGAACTCCTTGGTAGCGAGCTCGGCTCGGTGCGATCAGAGGTCGTGATCGCGACCAAGTTCGGGCACGAAGTGACGCCTGAGGGCAAGATCCGTATCAACGGGCGCCCTGACTACGTGCGTGCCGCCTGCGAGGCATCGCTCCGACGGCTCAACACTGACTACATCGATCTCTACTACCAGCATCGCGTCGACCTCGACGTTCCCGTGGAGGAGACCTGGGGAGCGATGAAGGAACTCGTCGACGAGGGCAAGGTGCGCACCCTCGGAATCTCCGAAGCAGCTCCTGACACCATCCGCCGAGCGCATTCGGTGCATCCGGTCACAGCGATTCAGAGCGAGTACTCACTGTGGACTCGCGATGTCGAGCGCAACGGAGTTCTCGATGTTGCCCGCGAGTTGAACATTGGCTTCGTTCCATTTTCTCCGCTTGCGCGCGGATTCCTGTCGGGTGAGATCACCAGTCTCGATCAGCTGCCGGAGAACGATTACCGACGGGGTAACCCCCGATTCCAGGGCGATAACCTCGAACACAACCTCACTCTTGTGCGCGGGGTCGAGACGCTAGCCGCGGAGAAGGGCGTTAAGCCGACTCAGCTCGCCCTCGCCTGGGTACTTGCCCAGGGCGAAGACATCGTCCCGATCCCGGGAACCAAGCGCATCAGCTATCTCGAGGAGAACCTGGCGGCTGCGGATATCGAGCTCACGGCCGATGACCGTTACCGCCTCGAGGAAATCTTCGGTCCTGATGCGGTGGCCGGCCCGCGGTATCACGACATGTCGAATGTCTACATCTGATTGGGATCGGTCACCATCCAGGCATAGTTTCTGACGAATCGGACATTTTTCCGGTGTTCAGCCGATACTCGAGACATGGCTGTGCAGGAGGAACGTGATGAGTCTGGTTCGTCGGTAATCCAGGGTTCTGGCATGAGGTGGATCCTCGGATTCTTCGTGCCGCTGATATTCATCGTCTTGATCCTCGGGGCCGATGCGGCTGAAGGAACGAAAACGGCGTACGTGGGCGTGCTTGCAGTAGTGCCAATGTTCTCAGCAGTCTTCGCGCGACCGGTGATGACGGCTTTCGTCTCGATCATCGTGTGGCTCAGCGCATTCGCCTTTGGTGTCGTTGCCTCAGATGGAAACGCCACGGCGCAGACCGTCCGACTTGTCATCATCGCTTTGGTCGGAATACTCGCGGTTATCGCGGCTTCGCTTCGCACCCGACGTGAACAAGAACTCGTGAACGCGCTCACCCGGGCGTCTCAGGCTGATTTCATCAAGGCCCAGGCAAGTACCGATTTCCTCACCGGCTTGATGAATCGTCGCGGACTGCTCGAAAATCTCATGAGCAAAGGCTCCTCTGAGCGCACGCTCGCGATCGTCGACTGCGACAATTTGAAGAAGGTCAACGACGAACTCGGTCACGTCGCTGGTGACGAGTACCTCCAAGCGATCGGCGGCCGGTTGCTGAGCAACATCTCCAAGACTGATCTGGTCGGTCGATGGGGAGGCGACGAATTTCTCGTCGTCCTTGATCTTCCGCAGGAGCAGGCCGAGGCAGTGCTCACTCGGGTGCATCGCAAGGTGGTCGAACGCCCCATCTCGACCGCCGCCGGCCTCGTGCCCTCGGCGTTCTCCGTTGGGCTGACCGGATGGCCGGCGGGGGAGTCCTTGGATCTTGCTCTGGCCCGCGCCGACAAGGCCTTGTATTCGGCTAAGGACGCGGGCCGTAACCGGGTTGTGGCATCGGTCGCCTGACCTAATTTTGAGGGACGAATCTGGGTTACTTTCCCTGGCCCACGCCGCTTAGGCTTCCAGGATGCGCCGCACACTCATTGCCGTCTCGTCCCTCGCCCTGGTCACCGCCGGAGCCTTCGTTCTGCCTTCGGTCTCCCAGGCCGTCTCGGGCACCGGTGTCTACGGCACCTGGACCGCTACGGCAGGTGTCGGCGGGACAGGGAATGTCACCTTTGCCGGCACCACCTTCCCCTCTGCCACATTCACCTCCACTGTTGGAACCCAGTCGGTGGCATCGAGCGCGACTTTGACCGGTTCCACGCCTTTCGGGCAGGTCTACGGCACATCGAGCGGCAAGACCTATCTCTCGGTGACGGTTCCTAGTTCTCCGGGCACGGTCACTCTCACCTTTGCCTCATCGCCCACTGCGGGTGTTTGGGGATTTGCGCTTGGCGACGTTGACGCAGAATCCGTGACGATCACTGCGCAGGATGCCTCGGGGAATCCACTCAATGTTTCCGGTTGGTACCAGACATCTTTCAACTATGCCTCAGGGCAGTCTGATGTCCCTACCTGGAACTCGGGCACGAGCACCATCGTCGGAAATACGGTTGACACCAGCGGCGCAAGTGCCTGGTTCAGTCCGACCTCTGCAGTCAAGTCCATGACGTTCACCTCGACGAGGCTGAGTGGAATTCCGAGTTACCAACTGTGGCTCGCGACAGATCGGCCGGCTCCGACGCCGCCTGCACCGCCGGCCGAGCCCGAGACGTCGCAGCCCACCACTTCATCATCGCCAAGCGATACAGCAACCGCGTCACCGAGTGCCTCCGCATCTCCCTCGACGTCGGCAAGTGCGTCGAGTGCAGAGATCATCTGCAGCAGCACCGATACCGCCTTGCTGAATGGGAGTTTCGAAGAGCCTTCAATTCCTGCGAAGTCGTACCGCCAGATCATCGACACTTCGGTACCCGGCTGGAACACCACCGCGACTGATAGGAAGATAGAGATTTGGTCTAATGGCTACGGCGGAGTCAGCTCACCCTCGGGTAATCAGTTCGCTGAGCTCAATGCCACCCAGGATTCCGAGTTGTACCAAGAGGTAGAAACCGTTCCGGGTCAAAAGCTCGTGTGGTCGCTGTACCACCGCGCACGTGGTGCGGGTTCCGTGGGCGACACCATGTACGTGAACATCGGCGCACCGAATGCCACGCCGAACTCCACCACGACAATCAACGATGCGCTGACCGCGGGCTGGGTGCTGCACACCGGAACCTACGTAGTTCCTGCCGGCCAGACGTCGACTCGTTTCGGTTTCGAGTCCGGGCCGACAGCCTCGAAGAACAAGAGCATCGGCAACTTCCTCGATCACATCTACTTCACCACGGAATCGTGCATCACTCCGGAGGCGACCAAGCCTCCGGTGAACCCGCCGGCCGAAACGCCGACCCCGACCCCCACGGTGGTGCCGAAGCCGACCGAGACCATCACTCCGGATCTGCCGGAGCCTATTCCTGCCCCCATCGACGAGTCGGTTGTCATTGTGCCGGGTGATCTGCCGGGAGTTCCCGATGACGCAGAGGCGATTGACGTCAAGGATCCTGAGCATGGCAAGGCCGTGATCGAGGATGGCCAGGTCATCTACACCCCGGACCCCACGTATGACGGTCCTGTCGAACTCGTGATCATCGTCAAGGAGCGCGATGGCACGGTGGCCGAGGTCGATGTGCCGCTCGAGACCGGCAAGGATCAGCACGCCCTTAATCTCACGCTGCCCGACGAACTGCATAAGGGCGTGAACGTGGTGCTCTCAAAGCCGGTGCGTACCAACGCCAAGCAGATCGCGAAGTCGCTAGTGACGTGCATCCCGCTGAATCGGATGAAGCCGGTCGGCGACATCGTGGCGTGCCGCGTTGTGACTTCCGGCGGCAAGGTGATCGTGAAGTCGAGTTCAGCGGCGAAGGTCACCGTGACCCTCACTGCACCGGCGAAGGGCAAGTACCTGGCCTACCGCCAGATCGCGACCTACCGGATTCGCTAGACGCGGGGCATCTGCTCAGGGCTCAGTTCGACTGACTGAGCATGAGCAGTGACGCGAGAACACCGTCGATTTGCTCTTGCGTGAGTGGTGCTGGGTCAAGTGAGGCAAGCTCGCTCAATGTCTCCCGCGCGATTGACGAAGATCCTGCACGATTGCCTCGTTCGATGTGCGTGATGGCTGCTGCCCAACGGGCAAGTGCTTTCCACAGTGCTCGCTCGCTGTCGGGGCAGCATCGCCAGCGCAATTCGAAGGTCTCATGAGCATGGAAAGGCATGTCGCGTTCGAGGTAGTTCATCGCCTCGCTCCAGGCCACGTCCGCCTCGATCTCAGCGCGCTCGACTATTCCCGGAACTGAGTCCGGGGAGCCCTCATCGACCAGACGACCGAGTCGATCACGTTCTCGACTCAACGCGTGAGCGGGGCGGACGCCGGGATGAATTCTCGAAGCTGGTCGTAAAGCGCCGGAACGGCTGCGCAAATATTGCCACCGTGATGAAGGCCGTTGTCTCGGATGAAGTCATTGGTGCGTCCACCGGCTTCTTGCACGATCAGCAGGCCGGCGAGGCAGTCCCATGCGTTGATGTGATGCTCGATGTAGCCGATGAGGGCACCGCTACCGACGTAGCACACACCGAGCGCACCTGAGCCGTTGCGGTGATACATGCCGCCGTTCTCCAGGAGCCCGGTCATCATCGAGATGAGATCAGAAGGCGCGGTGCGAGTCGAGTAGCCGACGCTCACGATGCCATCGTTCAGAGTCTTCGCGTCACGCACATGAATCGTCTTGCCATTCAAGGTTGCGCCCTTGCCCTTTTGCGCAGCAAAGAACTCATTGCCTGCGGGGCTGTAGACCAGGCCGATGAGCATCTCCTCGCCGCGAATGAACGCGATCGAGACGCACCAGCTCGTCATGCCCATCAGGAAAGGCTGTGTGCCATCAATCGGATCAACGACCCAGATACCCTCGGCGCCTTCGATGCCGGTTGGGCCGGTCTCCTCGCCGAAGAAGGCGTCGTCGGGAAAGCGAGCCTTAATGGCGTCCTTGATCAGTACCTCGGTGTTGTAGTCGGCCTCGCTGACGAAATCCTGCGGACCCTTGCTCTTGATATCGAGGGAGTCCAGCGAGTCGAAGTAAGTCATGGCGAGCGCGCCAGCCTCAATGATCAACGTCGAGCCGAAGTTGAAGCGATCGTCGATGTCCTGCTGCGTCAGTGCCATGGCCTCAGCCTACGGGAGCCGCAGACGTCTCAGTCGCGCCACAACCAGGCCGCGCCACGCACTCCACTCGAGTCACCGTGTACCGAACGCACGATCGGGGTGTGGAAGACGGGGGAGAAGGTGTACTCGCCGATCTTCGCCGGTAGGTCGTCATAGAGCTCGTCGATATTGCTCATGCCACCGCCCATGACGAAAACGTCGGGATCGAGGGTGTTCACGACAACTGAGAGTCCGCGACCCACACGATCGATCCACCGCTCGTAGTTTGCGATGGCGAGAGGATCTCCGGTGCGCTTGAGTTGCATAATTTCTGCGGGCTTGAGGTCAGCGCCGCCATGGCGAATGAAGTCGCGCGTGAAGCTGTAGCCCGAAAGCCAGGTTTCGATGCAGCCATTCTTACCGCAATAGCAGGCGTCACCCGGCAGTTCATCCTCTCGGGCGAGTGGCAACGGGTTGTGCCCCCAATCGCCGGCGCTGTTGTTCGGGCCATGATGTGCGCGTCCATTAATCGCGATACCCGCACCAGTGCCGCTTGCCATGATCACGCCAAAGACGACGTTGTAGCCGACTCCCGCTCCGTCGACAGCCTCCGATGCTGCGAAGCAGTCGGCATCGTTCACCACCCGAATCGCTCGATTGATCACGCGTTGGAGATCGGCTTCGACCGGCTGGCCATTGATCCATGTCGAGCTGCCGCCCTTGCCCAGACGGCTAATCGGCTCGAGCGAGCCGGGGATTCCGATACCGATGGAGCCCGTCTTGCCCGTGGATTCCTCGGCTTCGTTGATCAGTTCCAGAACGGTGCGCAGGCAGCCTTCGTAATCGCCCCGCGGTGTATCGCGGCGAATGCGCAGCAACTCGGTGCCATCAGGCTCGAGGGCAACAACTTCGATCTTGGTGCCGCCCCAGTCAACGCCGATCAGCATCGAGAACCCCTCCGTAGAACATGGTTGCCTTCTTTACCAACTTCCGCCGCCGCCACCGCCGCCACCGCCGCCGGAGAATCCGCCGCTGAAACCCGAACCCGAGCTACGGCTCGGTTCAGTGGCGGCCATCGTCATGACGTGCTGGGTGGAGTCAATGAAGTTCTGCATGGCCCAGGCGGAGCCGAAGTAGTAGCCAGCGGAGTTCAGCTGCTCGATGGTGATCTCGGGGAATGCCTGTGTCCACGACTCAGAGAGGCCGAAGATCACCGCGTACGGCAGCATCGTGGCGAAGATGGCGAACGGCTGAAGCCCGCTGCGCTGTGCGAACTCTCGCCGTGCCTCGGCTGCGTCGGTGTCGAGCAGCTTCTTGAATCCTCGTGCTCGACTCTGGAAACTCGCGGACTCAGCCGATTCTTTAGTCGGTACCAGGCGCATGGCTATCAAGCATGAGACCAGGAAGAGAAAACCGGGAATGAGGGTCAGGACTCCGGCGCCAGAAGGAAGGAAGATCCTCAGGAAGAAGCTGAGGATGAGTCCGAGAATGCCGATGCCCAGCAAAGCAACACGGAATCCGTTGTTGCGCGTCTGCGTGCGTCGGTGAGAGGTCTCGGCCTCGGTGACGAGCACCGTTGACGTGTTGTGCAAGGTGGAGGCGAGAGCAGCGTCGTAACCGGCCAGGGTCTTGGAATCGCCGCTACCGAGCAATCCCGTGAGGAAGGCGTCCTCCCACGGCGCAAGAGCGTCGGTAGCCTCCGGCTTGCGGGTGATGGTGATGGAGTCCTTGTGCAGGAGCCCCCCATCCTCAGTCGACAAGGTGAGATGCCCGCGAGCGGTGAGATCAAGAAGTGTGGCCACGGCTCCGCGAGCATCGACCTTGCCGTCGAGTGCTGCCTGCAGCTGCGCCGGACGAACGGAATCCGGCGGCTCAAATTGCACGGGAGCTCCATCGAGGGCATTACCGCTCAACTCACGACGCTTGCCTCGCACGAAAGCGATCGGAATGATGAAGGCGATCAGTGCGACGACCAGGCTGATGATCCAGGCGATGCCGGGGATCACGTAGGGCACCTCAATGTTCGGTTTCGGCACAGAGGTGAATGCCGAAGCCGGATAAGCCGCCACGATGGTGAGGGATTCGTAATCGCCCAAGCTGACCTGTCCGGTGATCAAATCACCATCAAGCTCGGCGATCGTGCACTCGTTGGTGCTGCCCGCGGCTCCGTAGTAGCAAGCCGAAGCTACGGCCGGAGCAGGACCGTGGACGCTGGCAACTGCAGAGGAAATGGGCACCCCCCAGCCATTGCCGATGAAATCCCAGTACAGCTCGACATCACCGGCAGTCAGGCTGCTGTTCGACGCGGCCTCATCGGCGGTCAGTGCCTTGACGGCCCCGGTGACCGAGTAATTGATGTCATAGGTGACCTTGCCGCTGACGTTGGCATTCGGGTCACCAATACGCACGCTCAAGTAGTCGCCGTTATCGGTCACAGAAAATGGGACCGGAGCGCCATCGGCGGTGACCGAGACGACGTTCACGCCGTAGACCTGGATGTTGCCATCGCTCAGGGCATCCTTGAGGACGAGATCGCGCTGGATTCCGTGCCTGTCGGGCTCACCGCCGAAGTCGTAGGCAATGTTCTCGTCAACCTGCATCACCGCATCAGGAGTGAGGGTGACCTTGACGGCATAGTCGCCGATGCTCTCTGCGGCCGCAGCAGCGGGAGCCGAGATTCCCGCGGTGATCGCGAGCGCCGCGATAGCCAGGGCGAAATTCCGCCGGCGGTGACTGAGCATCAAGCCTCCATATCCGCATCGAGGAGAGTCCTCGTTCTGGATGCGCGAAACGCTAGCAGTATTCGCTCAAGAGCCGGAGCCTCACTGCGAGTGGCGGAGGCACCAGAAGGACGGCACTCTCACATGCCGACGCTGGCCATGTTCTCCAGCTCGACGCCCTTGGTCTCCTTGAGTTTGCGAAGTACGAAGGGAATAGAGAGCAGGGCGAAGATCGTGAAGATCGAATAGGCAAGACCTAGACCGCGATCCGCAAGCCAGGGGAACGACATCGTGATGATGAAGTTCGCCACCCAGTTTGCGGCAGCGGCGAGAGCGAGTGCAGCCGCCCTGATGCGGTTCGAGAACATCTCGCCGAGAAGTACCCAGAGGACCGGACCCCACGTTGCCGCGAAGAATGCGACATAGAGGTTGAAGGCAAGTACCGCAACGAGCCCCGTACCTCGACTGAGCACGGGATCACCTGCACCGTCGAGAGGTGCGGTCGCAAATACAAAGGTCAGAACAGCCAGCGTGGTGGTCATCCCGATAGAACCCACGAGTAGAAGTGGCTTGCGTCCCACACGATCGATGAGGGCGATCGCGACGAAGGTGAAGAGCACGTTGATGCCTGTGGTGATCAGGGAGGTGCCGAAGGCCTGATCTTCACTGAAGCCGACTGACTGCCAGATTTGATTGGAGTAGTAGAAGACCGCATTGATGCCGACGAATTGCTGGAGAGCGGCAAGGATGATTGCGACCCAGACGATGGGCTGTAGACCGAAACGATTGCCGCGAAGATCTTTCAGACTCGACTTTGCGTGGCCGGCCATGCTGGCCTTGATCTCGGCGACCCGCTCGGCGATGCGATCGATGTAGACCTGACCGAGTACCTCCGCAGCCTCTGCATCCCGGCCGACCTCAATTAGGTAGCGCGGTGACTCAGGCAGCCGCCAGGCGAGAATCCCGTAGATCGCGGCAGGAATCACCATCGTGAGGAACATCCACTTCCACGCTTCGAGCCCCAGAAGCCAGGGATTGAGCGAGTTACCGCCGGCCGCATTCAGGATCAGGAAGTTGGTCAGGCCGGTGGCGAAGATGCCGAGCACGATGGCGAGTTGCTGGAGGGATCCCATGCGTCCACGCAACTGCGCGGGGGCAACCTCCGCGATGTACATCGGCGCCATCACGCTGGCTACGCCGATTCCAGCGCCGCCGATGAATCGCCAGAGGCACAGATCCCAGACACCGATCGGAAATGCCTGGCCGAAGGCGGCTACGAAGAACAGCGCGGCCGCCATCACCATCACTCGGCGGCGGCCGAAGCGATCCGCGAGCAGGCCCGAGAACCACGCGCCGAGCGCTGAGCCAATGAGCGCAATCGCCACGACAAAGCCCAGCGTGAATTCGCTCAAGCCAAAGGTGGTGCGGATGGCTGACGTAGCGCCGTTCACCACCGCAGAGTCGAAGCCGAAGAGGAAGCCGCCGAGAGCGGCGGTTCCGGCCAGCATCACGACTCGGCCGGTGCGGTATGAGTCGTGCTCACCGCTGGATGTCACAGGTGCGCTTGCATGAGCCATGGCTACCTACCTCTCGTGCAATTCACCTCGTCTGCAACTTGGCGCATTCGTGATGGTCAGTCGATGCCAGTACTAGGCAGCCTTGTCTGCCGGCTTCCAGTAAGGCTGCTTAAAGACGTATCCGAGGGCCTCGCTGGGGGATTTCGCGTGTCGAAGGTTGCTCCCGATATGGCCGAATTCGATGAAGAGCACCTTGACCGGGTTGTAGGTGCCGATGGCAACCGTGAGGCCATATTTCGGCGGATCGCTGGGGTCGACGTCAGCGTAGGTACCGAAGAGTCGATCCCAAAGAATCGTGATGCCACCGAAGTTCTTGTCGATGTAGATCTTCTGGAATGCATGGTGCACGCGGTGGTGCTCAGGCGAATTGAAGATGAACTCATACCAGCGCGGCAGCGTTCCCATCCAGGTCTGGTGCACCGGCAGTTGCCACAGCAGAACGATCGCATACGCACCTAGAGCGTAGAACGGGTTGAGTCCGAGCAGGCACATAACCGACATCATGAACAGGTCCCAGGCTTCATCAAGGAACGAGATGCGAGTGGCCGTAGTGGGGTTGTAGTGCTCGCTGGAGTGGTGGACCGAATGGGATGCCCAGAAGAGCTCGATGCGGTGACCACCGCGGTGCGCCCAGTAGTAGAGGAAATCAGCGCACACGAGCGCGATGGCCAAGGTAACCGCGATCGCGTAGGGATTCTTGAGGTTGCCGTCGAACAGATCAGCGATCCGCTGCTGCAGATGGAGCGGAGTGAGCTTGGAGACAAAGGTCATCCAGATGAAGATCAGTGGAACCATGATGATGTTGTTCATCAGGCCGGTGATCAGCTGGACAATCAGCGAGGTTGTGGCGTCCTGAAGTACGTCGCTCTTCACCTTTGCGCGTTGAATGATCCGTCGCCAAAGCTCGATGAGAAGCAGCGCTACTACGCCGATGCCGAAAATGACAGACGATGCATGCTCAGCACTCAACGTGACCAGGAGGAAGATCACGAAGCTGACCGGCAGAATCACCAGAGCGATGACTCGAGGGGCCGTGCTCAGCAACTTGGGGTTACCTGCCGGGTCGTACTGCGCTCTATTCGTTGCCTGCGCCATGGCTCCTCTTCATGTCTGGCTCGATAGCGACACCATAGGGGAATTCTGATTGCCGTAAAGCCGTAACCCAGGGGAATCGGCAAGGGCCTCGACACTTAAGGGAAACCCCTAAATCGATGTTCGGTATTCCTGCAAAGTTCGCCCCCGCCTTGCCTGAAGTCTGGCTGATCTGAAGGACCTGCCTTAGAGTCAGATGTTCTCAACGCACAGGGAGACACCGTGGCCAGACCCCCCGTAACTGCACTTGCCTTTCGGGTTGCCGCACTGTCGATGGCTGCAGTTGGCATTGTTGGTGCATCCGTACTGCTGACAACCCCGGCAGCATTGGCAGGGCAGAGCTCGTGCCCCACCGGATTGTTCCCTGACCTCACCTCGGTCGCGGGGCCTGGCGGCGGTTACGCGATGCCGAAGGTCACGGTGAAATGCAGTGGAGGGAACCTCGTCGTTTCCTCAAATGGCATGCCCGGTTACACCTTTGTCTCGAAGACCCCAAATGGGCTCAAGGAGCAGAACTACACCTGGACTGTGCCGTTGAAGCCGGCAAAGAGCGCGAAGTCAACGTCGATCGAGACTCGCATGGGCACTTTGGGTTTCACCGTGACCGGTATCCCCGTCTTTGGCCCCATGGAAGGCCCGATGCCTGCGGATTCGGCCTTCGGCGACCCGGTCTACAACGGACTCCTGGATTCATGTGGCGGTCACACTGGCTACAACAGCGATTACCACGATCACACCTTGATCACGACCTCGGAATGCAACCTGGCGAAGCGCCGAGTTCTCGGTTACGCCATCGACGGCTTCCCGATCTACAACAGCTATGGCTGCACGAACAAGTCATGCACCAAGACCGTCAAGGTCACGAGCGGATATGTGAAAACCGGAAATCCTGTATCGAATGCCTGGCAGGCCTACACCTATCGTGCTTCCGGCAAGGCCGGGCAGCTTGATGCCTGCAACGGTCGCGTCGAGCCCGATGGCACCTACGGCTACCACGCCACCAGCACCTTCCCGTACGTGATCGGGTGCTTCAAAGGCACGCCCGTGACGCAGTCAGGTCGGGCCGCTGAGCCGATGCCGCCGATGGGTGGGCAGTCTCAGGCCATGGCCGGTCCGCCTGGTGCGCAAGGCCCAGGTCAACAAGGCCCCGGTCAACAAGGCCCCGGTCAACCGGGTCCAGGACCACAAGGACCAGGTCCACAAGGGCCCAAGCCCTCGCAGTAGGGCGAACTGGTTCGTCTCCCTGCCGTGGGCTTCCCGGCGTGGGATCAGTAATTCACGCCACGACCTTGAGAGTCAGGTAGCGAGACGTTCCGTTCGCAAGTCGAAGCTGGACCAGATGCGTGCCTGCCTCGTTAAAGGTGAGGGCCGGCAACGTGAGCGTGCCGTTCTTCTGGACCACGCTCGCCGGGAGAGTGGTCCAGCTGGTGCCGATCTTCACTCGCGAGGTGACCTTGGTGCCGGCGGGTAGCCTCGGAATGTTCACGAGCGTGGTCTGGCCCTTGTTGATCGTGACCCGCGGAGCCTTGCCTGCGGTGCGGGAGGCGGCCTTGGAACTCCGCTCCGCGATCTTTGAGACGGCAGTACCGACAGCCAGCGCACTGCGCTGGTCCTCGGCCAAGACGGAAATGACAGATGTTGCCGCGGGTGCGGACGTGGTCTGCCAGCCCTTCGTCTCCGTAGCCGCCGCCGGCGCTTCCGTGGCGGGTGCAATCGTGACCATCCTGTATGTGCTCTCCGTCTTGCCATTCACGTTGGCAAAGCCGGCAACGGTGTAATCACCGGGATTCACGTAGACATGCGAGGTGGGGAAACTGCCAAGTGACTTGAGGTCGCCGGAATTGCCGAACCCGGTGCCGTCGCCGAAGTCGACGTAGAAAATTGCCATGGATGCGTAGGGGCCGAGGGCGGCGATGATCGGGCCGAGATCAAAAGTCGTTGCGGTACGCGCGACGCCAGGGGTGATCTCGATGCCCGGGAACCTTGAGAAATCAAAGGAATCGGAGTCGGATCCATCGCCGGGGGCCTGGGTGCACTCACTGGGAAGCGCCGAACCATCTGCGCGCGGAGAGCAATCAGTCGCGCCCGGGGGCAAGGAGTCGTAGGTGCCCGGAGCCACTACCTGATCAGCCAATGCTGGGGTGGCCGCCCACATCATCAAGCCGGTGACAACTGCCGCACTGGCGGCAGCGATTCGAGTCGACCTAGTGGTGTTCATCGCAACCTCGTCTTCGGCGGACTCATGAGTGGTGTGCTGCCCAGGATTGTGAGCATGAGCGTGACAATAGTTCAAGAAGTGTCGCTGGAGCGCAATCCTTTCCGGGTCAACTAGCGCTGAGCCGAGGCATTGTCGCGGCTTTCCTCTGGCGCCTTGAGGCGTGCGAGGCATCCGCAGGCGCATCGAGTCAGGCGCTCCGCTGCTGAATGACTTCAACCATTCCGGCGACGCGCTCGGACTCGTGTCGAGGCATGACCCACGCATCGTCGCCGCGGATGCGACCCGACACGGCCTCGAACATTTGCTGATAGGCATCGACCGGCTCGAAGGTCTCGCGGTGCGCGCCGATAGTCAGGGATGAATGAGTCCGCCAGCTCGTGAATGCTTGGTCGTCATCAACCGAAACTGTCTGGTGGCTACCCCCGATGACGAGCCGTTGTGACTCGGGCATCTCGAATGAGCACGCGATGCTCGCCCGGCCGTGTGCCCACTCAAGGGTTGCACGAGTAGTGAGATCAACGCCGTAAACATCGTGCCGTTCGACCGACAAAAGCCGAAAGGCTGCATCAGGTAGACACGCTGCGAGCACATGCAGGGGGTAAATGCCCACGTCGAGCAAGGCGCCACCGCCTCGCTTGGCATCGAGGCGGTAGTTACCGGGCGGAACCGCGGGGAAGGTGAAGGTACCCAGGTACGTCTCGATTTCTCCCAGATCACCGCTTCGGCAAAGTTCGACGATGCGTTCAGTGCGCGGGTGCCAGCGTGACCAGACAGCCTCGACGAGAAGTACGCCTGCTTGCTCTGCTGCGTCAAACGCTTTCGCAGTGTCCTGCGGTGACAGAGTCAGTGGCTTCTCGCACAACACATGCTTGCCCGCTTCGATGGCGGCAAGGATCCACGGAAGATGCGCCTCGTTGGACAAGGCGATATAGATCGCATCGATGTCGTCGGATTCGATCACCGAGCGGTAGTCCGTGACTGCCCGCGCGGCACCCACCGACTCAGCGCGCAAGATGTCGCGGGCAGCTACTGCACGAAGTGAAGAGCCATGGGCCGAGCGCAAAGCAGCGCCAGTGGCCTGTTGGACAATCCAGCCGGCGCCAAGGATGCCCCAGCGAACATCGGTCACCGAAGTAGTTCGGGAACGACCTGTCGGCCAAGGTCCTTCGCCGACTCCTCGGCCGCCTCCATCACCGCAACGACATCGCGCGACTGCTGTGCCGAGACCTGCATCGGTGTTCCGGCGGCTAAGTGCTCCGCAAGTTCGCGATGGAAGGTGTAGGCGGGTACTTCGTCGAGGGCGACAGATCGCGAGGAACCGTCAGGGGAATAGATGGTGACGAGCGCAGGGAGATCAGCCACCGCAGGCTCGGCAGCCGGATCCCAATCGGCAACGATCGCACCCTGAGTGCCGAACACCCGGAACTTCGGAGGCCGAGCTGCAGACAGATCAGAGTTGACGAACGTGGCCTGAGTTCCGTCACCGAAGGTGATCGTTACTACTGAGTGGTCGGCATTCGTGACGTGGGTCCAGTGGCGCTTGTGGTTGACGCCGGAAACGTAGGCGATGTCCTGATCGAATAGATCAAGGATCTGATCGAGATAGTGAGAGCCCCAATCAAAGATGGCGCCGCCTGAGACTTCAACATCAGAGTGCCAGTAATCGCAGGGGCGCGAGTAGCCACCGACAAAACTGTCGTACTGGAAAACTTCTCCGATCGCGCCTTCGCGGATCAGACGACGAATCGTGACGAAGTCCGCGTCGAATCGACGGTTCTGGAACACGATCAAGGTCAAACCCCGCTCGTGAGCCAGTGCCATGGCTTCGTCGCACTCGTCGGCCGTGAGGGCCATTGGCTTCTCCAGCACGACATGGATATCTCGACGCAGCGCCTCCATGGCCCAGTAATGGTGCGTATTCGGCGGAGTGGACACTACGACTACGTCAACGAGGCCGGAATCGAGCATCTCCTCGGCGCTTGCGAAGGCGGCGACGTCAGGGGCAAGTTCGCGGGCTGCGGCAATGCGCTCCGGGTTGACGTCACACACCGCCGTGAGCTCGAGACCTTCGGTGTTCTGAACCGCAAGGTTGTGTTCGTGCCCGATCGCGCCGTACGCCAGGAGTCCGATTCGCATCCCGTGAGTCTATCTTCGAGATCGGCACCCTGCTTCAGATGTGGTGTGCCTCTGGCTCGTCTCATCAGGTTCGCCTTCGTGCCAAGAAATCAATGTCTATTGGTAATCGGTCACTGAACGTATGCTCGCGCCATGTCCCGATTCACAATCTCACGCGTCGTCGTCGGAATCGCTGCTGTCTTTGCTCTTCTCCTTTCAGGCACAACTTCGGCCTCGGTGGCGACAGCAGCGTCAAGTAGCTCAAGCACCTGGGGCTGGAATCAGCTTCATCTCAAGACCCTTAATGCTGCGCAGAAGGCAGTGCTCATCGACGCGCTCGTTGCCGCACAACCTGCGGCGATGACTGATGCTCGGCGTCAGGCGTTAGCACTGCTCGTCACATCGGGTGCCGTAACTCCGAGCCAGGCCGATCTTCTCGCTGCCGTCAACACTCAGTCAGCCATCAACGCACTCATCGCCTCGGGTGACTTCACCAAGGCACGTGGGGCAGCGGTGACGCAGGTGATCAAGGGCTACTCGCGCACGCAGGCGCGCTACTCGGCCGCCAAGTTCGCGCTTGAACTCCTGACCTCAACCGGTGTGCTGAACCACCAGCAGGCCGAAGAGGTTCGGGCCCAGCTCGTGAACATTCACTAAAGCAGCTGTTATCAGGAGAGTTCGCCTAGCAGAGGAGTGAGCAGCCCCACCTGCCAAATCTCCGATTCCGGTGAAGTTCACGCCTCTTTCTGGCGCGGTCTCAGATCACCATGTTCACACATCTCGGGCGTCATGTGAACGGCACGAGAGCGGAACGGATGGTTACTGAATGATCTGCGGGGATGTTCACCTGGTGCCCGGAGGCAAGGTGACACGGTCTTTATCGAAGGTCTGTAGTTCTTGAGTCTTTCTCAAGGGCAGCAAGCTTGCGCTCCCGCATTGCTAGGAATAGAGCAAAGGTGAAGCCGACCGCAGTAATGAAGGAGGCGATCACGTAGAGCCAGTACCAGCGCATGCCGAGCCGACGACCCTCAAGAATGATGAAGATCGATGCCGCACTCGCGACCGCGAGCAGGTCAATTGACAATGACGTCACTGCCGAGTTGGCGAACCACTGGGCAAGGAATGAATCCGAGGGCTCGGTGAAGCCCTTGAGGTTGAAGTAGGCGGTACCGATCAGGCCGATGGTGGCAATGGCGAGGTAGACCCAGAAGGCGCCATTGCCACGATTACGCCGTGGTGTGCTCATGATCGTGTCATGCGGAGAGTTGATCGAGCTCGGCCATCGTGGCATCGTCGAGTTCGACGAGAGCGGCGGCGCAGTTCTCCTCGAGGTGCGCGATTGACCCAGTACCAGGAATCGGCAGCATGACCGGTGAGTGCTGCAGCAGCCAGGCGAGCGCGACCTGACCGGGTGTGGCGCCAACACGAGCAGCTATCGCCGAAAGCGGACTGTCGGCCGCGACCAACTCTCGACCTCCCAGCGGGAACCACGGAATGAAGCCGATGCCGTTCGCCTCGCAATACTGCAGCAGTTCTTCGCTGGTGCGAGCGCCAACGTTGTAGTGGTTCTGCACGCTGACGACCTCGAAGTACTCACTGGCCGCGCGGACGTCGTCGACCGACACCTCGGACAGACCGACGTGACGGATCAAGCCCTCACGCTGCAACTCGGCGATCGCGCCGAATTGGTCGGCCATCGGCACCTGCGGGTCGATCCTGTGAAGCTGCCACAGATCAATGCGCTCGACACCAAGGCGTCGCAGCGACATCTTCACGCACTGGCGGAGGTATGCAGGTCGTCCGACCGGCTCCCAGGCATCCGGACCTTGCCGCGTCAGGCCGCCCTTGGTTGCGATGATCACGTTGTCGTACGGGTGAAGCGCCTCGCGGATGAGGTTCTCGCTGACGTCGGGGCCGTAGGCATCGGCGGTGTCGATGAAGTCAACGCCGAGCTCGACCGACCTGCGGAGCACCGAGATAGCGGTGTCGTGATCCTGCGGATCCCCCCAGATGCCCGCACCAGTGATGCGCATGGCGCCGAACCCGAGCCGACGGACGCTGAGCGGGTCAGAGCCCTTCGCGCCAAGAGTGAAGGTGCCGCTGGAAAGGACGGGCTTAGTGGTCTCGGTCATGACCCCATTTAAGCGTGACCCGGTTCGAGTCTCATCCCGTGCCATGCTTTGCCCCTGCAACGACTCGGTCCGCTGATTCGACCGATTGCTCACGAGGTGCCTCGTGGAGTGAGTGGCCCCGGCATGATTCGAACATGCGACGCACGGTTTAGGAAACCGACGCTCTATCCCCTGAGCTACGGGGCCGCGGGCCTTTCAGCCCGCCACGAATCTAGTGCGTCGTACTCCTTCGTGGCTCGTCGCCTCCCTTCAGGCGATGACGGAATTGCCCCGATATTCAGGGTTTACGCCTCGGGGTGCCACGGGGGGCCTGAGGCTGACCCGCACCCGTGCTGACATGTATTCAGCCTAGGCAGGCAGGGGCGACTTGGGCCGCGATCTCCGGGCTGGTCGGGGATTTCAACGCCCATCTCGATCATCTGCCGCGCGGCGGCAATCGCATCATCGCTTTCCTTGGCTCGACCATCGGCAACTTCAATCCCGAGGGTCGCGCGGCATTTCTCGTGCACCTAGGTTCCATCGTTGACCCAGGTGATTTCATCCTGCTCGGTACCGATCTCGTGAAGTCCGTTGATCGACTCGAGGATGCCTACAACGACAGCGCTGATGTCACCGCAGAGTTCAATCTGAATGCTCTCGCCGTGATGAATCGCGAACTCGGCGCCGACTTCGATCTTGCTGGCTTCCGTCATCACGCACCGTGGGTGCCTGAAAAGAGTCGCATCGAGATGCGGCTGATCGCGAACGGTGATCAGCATGTGAGCATCCCCGGGCTCGGCATCACGCTCGATATCGCTGATGGCGAATGGATTCAGACTGAGGTGTCGACGAAGTTCACCGCGCCGCAGATCGCATCAGAGCTCTCCGCGGTTGGCCTGAATGTCGTGCAGCAGTGGACTGACCCGGCCGGCGACTTCTTGGTCACGTTGGCGCAAGCACCTCGCGCCTGACGCTGTGATCTAGCTGGTAGCAGCCGGGCTCGCTGCTGGCTTTTGATTGTCCATCGCCGCGACCTGCTCGTAGAACTCCTCTTCCTTCTGCTTGCCGGGGAAGCGGAAGAGCACCAGGGCGAGACCGATCAAGGTGAGGGCCAGGGCAACCACGATGGCCACGCTCTTGCCATCGGTAAAGGCTTGCGACGCTGCCGAGATGATGTCGGTCGAGTACTGCGGGTACTGCTGCGCGACCTCGGAGGCGCTGGTGAATGAGCTCGTGAGCTGATCAGACACCTGGTTGGTGACCTTCGATGCTTCGTCAGCGGGAAGATCGTTGATCGAGGTCAGGATGTGACTGGCATAAGCGGCGGCAAGCAGGCCGCCCATGAGCGCCTGCAGGATCGCGCCGCCGAAGTCGCGCGTCAGGTCGAGGAACGATGAGCCCATGCCGCCCCGGCTCGGCGGCACTGATGACATGAGAGCACGTGAAGCCGATGTTGAGGCGAGTCCGACGCCCAGGCCCATGAAGGTGTACGCGGCAAGGATCCAAGTGAGTTGCGCCTGGTCTGTCCAGGTCGTGAGCATGATCGTGAACGCGAGGGCCACAGAGCCCAGGCCCAGCATGAACGTGAACTTCGAGCCCTTGCCACTGCACAGCTTTCCGCCGAGCGCTCCGCCGAGTGCAGTGAAGATGGCGGCAGGAAGCACGACCTCTGCGGCTTGGAAGGTGGTGTAACCAAGAACGTTCTGGGTGAACTGCTGACCAATGAACATCGCGCCGATGAGGGAACCGAAAGTGATCGCTCCGGCAACGAAGGCCACCCAGAAGGTTCGCGCTTTGGCGAGGGGGAGCGAGATGAGAGGGCGCGGCGCCTTGGTCTGGCGCCAGAAGAAGAGGGCGAGGGCGATGAGGGACCCGAAGAAGAGTGCGAACCAGCCAGAAGTGAAACCCTTGTCAGCGATCTCGATGCTGAGCACCAGGCCGCCTACTCCGAGCACGGAGAGAATGCCGCCCAGGTGATCGACCTGGAACTTCTCTTCGCTAGCGCGCCAGGGAAGCACGATCAAGCCAACGATGAGAGCGATGATGTCGAGCGGCAATGTGATGAGGAAGACCGAACCCCACCAGTAACTCTCGAGCAGCCCGCCGCCGATGAGGGGGCCGAGTGCAGCACCGCCGCCACCGATGCCGGACCAGAGTGCGATCGCGCCGACCTTCGCCTTGTTCTTGTAGAGCGCATTGATCAGCGAGAGCGTGGTCGGGAAGAGCAGTGCCGCGGCGATGCCGCCGAGGAAGCGGGCGATCGTGAGCATCTCGGCATTGGGAGCCCACGCGGCAAGCATGGCAGTGGGCACGGTGAGCACAGCGCCGAGTACGAACAGCAGCTTGCGTCCGTAGCGATCACCGATGGTGCCGAGATACAGAACCGTCGAGGCAAGACCGAGGGCGAAGGCGTTGGCGATGCTGGTCAGCTGATCCTGACTGGCTCCCAGGTCATGACCAATCGTGGGCAATGCGACGTTGGCAATGCTGAGATTGATGTTCGCGACTATGGCGCCCATCACAAGCGCGAGGAGCACGAAGGCGCTGCGAGGCGGCCGATCAGCGGTGGTCATTGCCCCAGGCTAGCCTTGCGCCCGTGACTGATGAGGATGCCGTCCTGGCCGCATGCGCTGCGATTCTGGCTGACGGTGATGTCGTCACTGACCCCGATCGCCTTCCCACTTATAAGCAGGATCGCTCGACCGGCTCTGAGGTGGGCGAGCCGTTCGCAGTCGTGTTCCCGCGCACGACCGAGCAGGTCTCCGAGGTCATGAAGGCCGCGCATAAGTACCGCGTTCCTGTCGTTCCCCGTGGCGCGGGCTCGGGCCTCTCCGGCGGATCGAATGCCATTGACGGTTCGCTCATCGTCTGCGTTGAGAAGATGAACTCGGTGCTCGATGTCGATGTCTCCAATGGCTATGTCGAGACTCAGCCGGGCATCTTCAACACCGATCTGCGCGAGCATGTCGCCGGTCACGGGCTCTGGTACGCGCCTGACCCGGCGAGCAAGGACTTCTGCTCCATTGGTGGCAACGTCAACACCAACGCCGGTGGCCTCTGCTGCGTGAAGTACGGAGTGACGCGCGACGCAGTACTCGGTCTTGAGGTGGTTCTCGCTGACGGACGCATCACTCGGCTGGGTCGCAAGACTGTGAAAGGCGTGGCCGGTTATGACCTCGCCGGGCTGATGGTCGGTAGCGAGGGAACGCTCGGCATCGTCACGATGGCGCGACTCAAACTGCGGCCCTTGCCGCCACCCGCAACCACTGCGGTCGCCGTGTTCCCCGACATCGCCTCTGCGGGGCGTGCAGTGGAGGCGATCATGTCGAAGCTCACGCCCAGCATGCTCGAACTGATGGATCGCACCACCATTCAGGCTGTTGAGAACTGGCGCCCAATGGGGCTCGATACCTCAGCCGAGGCCCTTCTTATTGCGCAGAGCGATGCGCCCGGTGATGCCGGCATCGCTGAAGCAGACCTACTACTCGAGATCTGTGAACGTGCCGGCGCTGTCGAGGTCTATCGCTCTGAGGATCCGGAACAGGCCGAGATGCTCCTGGGAGCTCGCCGCATGGCGATCCCGGCGCTCGAGACCATGGGCGATTGGTTGCTCGACGATGTCGCGGTGCCGCGCTCTCAGCTTGCCCGCGCGATGACGATGATCGCAGAGCTCGCGGTGAAGAACGACGTGATGATCGCGACCTTCGGTCACGCAGGTGACGGCAACCTGCATCCGACCATTGTGATTCCTCGTGGTGACGAGGCAGCAGCCGTTCGTGCCATGACGGCCTTTCACGAGATCCTCGATGTTGCTCTCGCCTGCGGCGGCACAATCACCGGTGAGCATGGAGTCGGCACCCTCAAGCGCAGCTTCCTGGCCGAGGAGCTCGACGACGTTGCGATTGATCTGCACTCGCGCATCAAGGCAGCATGGGATCCGGAGAACATCCTCAACCCGGGCAAGGCCTTGCCGCGCTGGTAGTCAGTGACGCATCACGACACGCGAAAGGCCCGGAAGCAAGTGCTTCCGGGCCTTTCGACTATGACTACTTGACCGCGGATGCGGGGATGTAGCGCAGGTACGGCTTGAGCTCCTCGACAGCACCGAACTTCTCGATGGCGTCAGCGGTGGAGACGGTCGGGGCGACGATGATCTTCTCGCCGACCTTCCAGTTGGCCGGGGTCGCGACGGTCGACTTGTCGGTGAGATGCAGGGCGTCGATGACGCGCAGGATCTCGTCGAAGTTACGGCCGACCGACTTCGGGTAAGTCAGGGTGAGGCGAACCTTGTTTGCCGGATCGATGATGAAGACCGAGCGAACGGTGGAGGTGTCGCCTGCATTCGGGTGCAGCATGTCGTACGCGTTCGACACCGAGCGATCGGGATCAGCGATGATCGGGAAGTTCAGGGCGTTGCCCGTAACCTCGCCGATGTCGCCTGCCCATGCCTTGTGATCCTCGACCGAGTCAACGGAGACCGCAATGGCCTTCACGTTGCGCTTGTCGAACTCCGCCTTCAGGCCGGCAGTGGCGCCGAGCTCGGTGGTGCAGACGGGGGTGAAATCAGCGGGGTGGCTGAAGAAGACTGCCCAGGCGCCGTTCTTCCAGTCGTGGAAGGTGATGGTGCCGTCGGTGGTCTCTGCGGTGAAGTTGGGGGCCTCGTCGCCAAGTCGAATGGTCATGCTGTTTCTCCTTTATGGGTGGTGCGGGATAGGGATAAGTCGTGGATGTGTTGACCTAGGTGGGCAGCACTCAGAAAATTTCTTCCTTCCACATCGTCTCTGGCATTAGCACCCGTGAGGGTTGCTGCGACTTCAAAGAGCCAGATCTCTCAGTCGCTCTGGATGTTGGAAGGAACGTATCAGGGGTTCTGCGGAGATGTGAAATCCGATTTCGTTACCTGCAAATAATCTGCAGTAAGGGTGGCTGACACGGTGTGCATGTGCAGAGAGGGAGTCATTCACTGCTGCGCATTGCAAGGTTAGACCGATCATCCGCGGCCACCCGTTTGACTCCACTAGATGCCAGGCCTTCACTGAAAGTAGTGCTGAGTGGGCGACGTGAGTCACGTCTATCACCGCATCGGGGTATTCCCCCACAAAGGAGCAGGTGACATGGCACAAAGACAGATGAGCAACGGCGACACGCAGCACCATTTCCTCACCAAGCGTGACGAGCAAAGTCTTGCCGAGGAAGTCGCGACACCGGTGACCAGTGCACGGCCTGACAACTTGGACGTGCACGACGATTCAATGGCCATCGCTCAGGGCACACTTAGTGAGATGCGAGGGCCGGCGATGATCGTGGGTGCCGCGGTGGGTGCATCGGTTCTTCTGCTCTTCGGTATCGGCTATCTCAGCCGCAGGGTCAGCAAGATGGAATGACGACTTCTGTGTCCGGAAGTTGCCGCGGGAGATCGCGTTCGCTAACCGGGTGCCGACACGATGGCGCCGTGAAGTGAGCGCAGAGCTTCTAGCAGTTGATGGCGCAAGGGTTCGGCCTGCTCCATGACCTCTCGTTGGCGCCGCGCGTATTCCATCCGACCCTCCGGCATCTCAACTCGGATCGGCTCGAGTCCGAACTGAGAGACGTCGTAAGGCGATGCCTGCATATCAAGCGTGCGTGCCGATCGGGCAAGTTCGAAGGAATCCGCGATGAGATCGCTGCTTATGTACGGACTGAACCACATCGAGTACTTGTAGAGATCCATGTTCGCGTGCAGGCAGCCGGGCTGGTCGAGATCCGGCTGAGTCGCGCGAGTCGGCTCGATTGGGTTGAGTGGCATCGCGGCGGGAGTGAAGAAGCGGTACGCATCTATATGCGTGCAGCGCAGGCTGACGTCATGAACGGTGTCGGTGATCTCGTCGGGAGTCAGGCGCAGCGGGAATGCGGAATGCCGGATCTCGCTCTGCTCCAGGCCGTAGACCATGGCCCATTCGTGTAGGCCGAAGCAGCCGGTGTTCGCAGGTCTAGTGCTCATGCCATCGAGTAAGCGAATGGCGAGGTTGAGTCGGGAAGCTCGATCCGAGGTAGCGCAGAGCCAGGTCAGGCTGGTCGTGACACCTTCATCGACGCGCTCGTACTGCGGGAACTTGAGGTAGCTGCTGGCATCGCCTGCGAGTGCCGTGCCGTAGCCGGGGTGCCAGGCCAGCAGCTTGCCAACGGAGTAGGGGTAGTACTCGAAGAGGAAGTCATCGGTCGGATGCTTCCCCCCGTTCTTTCGGCGCTCCTGGCGAGGCTCGACCCACGGGCGCACGCGTACCTCGTGGCGCGCGCGACGAGCACGCCACTCCTCCTCATGGAGAACGGTGTCCGCGGTGGACAGAACTCGGGCCATGGCAGGACGCTATGACACCAGAGGTGAGCTGGCCTGCCCTACCCTGTTCTCGTGACGAAACTTCCGGGAAATGCCCTCTGGCACGGCTTCGCTGACATGCATGCGGTCGCCGACCACGACTTCGTGCTGGCCGCAGGTGATGGCTGCTATGTCGTCGATGAATCCGGGAAGCGTTACCTCGACTCGACAGCTGCTCTGTGGTTCTGCAATATCGGCCACGGCCGTCACGAAATCGCCGAGGCCGCCGCGAAGCAGATGAGCGATCTCGCGGCGTACTCGAGCTTCGGTGACTTTGCCACCCGTCCGCTGATCGAGCTGGCTGATCGAATCTCTTCTCTGGCGCCGGCCGAGGACACCAAGGTTTTCTTCACTTCCGGCGGCAGTGACTCAGTCGACACTTCGGTGAAGATGAGTCGTCGCTACTGGGTACTTACCGGCAAGCCGAGCAAGCAGATGATCATTACCCGCGATCGTTCGTATCACGGCATGCATCTGGCGGGCACATCGATAGCGGGTATTCCCGGTAACCGCGAGGGCTATGGACCGCTGTTTACCGAGGTGCGCAATGTTGCGTGGGATGACGCAGAGGATCTCGCCCGAGCGATTGACGAGGTCGGTGCGGAGAATGTTGCGGCCTTCCTCTGCGAGCCGATCATCGGAGCCGGTGGGGTCTACGTTGCACCTGAGGGTTACCTCGCGCGTGTTCGCGAGATCTGCCGCGAGCGTGATGTTCATTTCATTGCCGACGAAGTCATCTGCGGATTCGGTCGCACCGGTGAGATGTTCGCGTCCGGTCGTTGGAACCTTGACCCCGACATGCTGCTCACCGCGAAGGGAATGACTTCGGGCTACCTGCCGATGGGTGCGGTGCTGGCTGCGGGTCGCATCGCTGAGCCGTTCTGGTCAGCACCCGGGCAGATGTGGCGCCATGGTTACACGTACTCCGGCCATGCCGCTGCTGCCGCAGTCGCGCATGCGAACCTCGACATCCTCGAGCGAGAGAATCTGGTTCAGGCCGTAGCCGACAAGCAGATGATGCTGAACGCCAGCCTTGCTCCTCTTCGTGACCACTCGTACGTGATCGATGTGCGTGCCGGAGTTGGCCTTCTTGGCGCTGTCCAGCTTGATCCCGCGCTCATCTCCGCGGATCCCACAATCGGTGCACGACTCGTGCGCACTATGCGCGAGAAGGGCGTACTGACCCGACTGCTCGCCGATGGTGGTCTGCAAGTCTCGCCGGCGTTCACGATCACGCGTGAGGATCTTCGAGTTCTCGTCACGGCGGTCGATGAGTCGCTCACGGAGCTGGGTTCTCAACGCGTCACTCGAGCAACATCACACGTCGATCTGCTGCCCGAGCAGACGCGGGATGACTCGGGGGGCTTTGACTCCCTTGATGCGACATTGCTCGCAGATGTCCCGCCACATCACGGCTCGTAGCGCATTTCCACGCACCTGCTGTCACACAATCGTCAGGACGCTGGCGGTCGAATGATGACCGTGAGGGTTCCGCGGGCGGGAGCACTTGCGAGCCGAAGTGCCGAAGCTTCGTCAACTGCAAGAGTTACAGCGGAGTCGCTGGACCCGAAGCCACCGCTGGAAGCAGCAGCGAGAACGCGTGCATTCTCGGCCACGATCGAACTGAAGCCCTCATCGCTTACTGCAACGACAGACACGTGATCACCTGCATGAAGTGCCTCGGCCACAGCGCGGCTTTCGAGAGTCACTGGGATGGCGACCTCATCTGCCGCCAGCGAGACGCCGTCGATTGATGCGCTCACGGGTGCGCCGTGCGGAAGTGAGCTCACGATGATGAGTACTGCGAGGCCCGCGAGGGCTGCAGCCACGATGCGGCGATGCCTGCCGAGGAGGCGGGCGAGTTCGCCGCGGGTCAGTGATGCAAGCACGCAGCGAGGCTAGGTCGCTAACTCGACAGCCGAAAGCGACTGTCCACAGCTCAGCTGGTGGAAGGAGTGGACGTGCTCGGTGCCGGAGCACTCGGGGTTGAGGTGCTGGGCGTGGAAGACGTTGAGCTAGTAGTCGAACTCGAGGAGGAGGTTGAGCTGCCGGTGTTGGTCTTCTTGTCGCGCGAGTCATTGCGGTAGAAACCGGAGCCCTTGAAGACGACACCGACATTGCCGAACTGCTTGCGCAGGGTCTCCTGGCCGCACGAGGGGCAGGTGGTCAGGGTCGGATCCGACATCGACTGAACGATCTCGTGGTTGCTCTCGCAGTTCGAGCACGCGTACTCGTACGTAGGCACGTTTCCTCCTGGCCGGATCTAGCACTCGTAGGTGCTGAGTGCTAATTCTGCCCCGAGGTCAGTCGATTCGTCCAATCGACCGAATGCCCCCGTACCCTTCGTGCGTGATCACCCCGAGAGTGCTGGCGTGGATTGCGCTCGGCGGCATCCTCGGATCCCTCGCGCGATTTACGATCTCGTACCTCTGGAATCCAGATCACGTCGGCGGATTCCCCTTCGGCACCCTGGTGATCAATGTGTGCGGCTGCCTGGTGATCGGCATGGTCGTTCCTGTGCTCGCGGGTCACCCGCGTGAAGAGCACCTACGACCATTCATCGTGACCGGAGTACTCGGTGGCTTCACGACTTTCTCGGCCTTCGCGCTCGAGTCGGGCGTGATTCTCAATGATGGTCACTTCGGACTTGCTGCTCTGTACATCGGCGCAACTCTGATACTCGGAATGCTCGCAGTGCCTATCGGCGTGCGGATCACTCGGAGGTTCGCCCGATGATCGAGATATTCGCCATCGCCTTAGGCGCCGCCATTGGTGCGCCATCCCGATTCATTCTTGATCGCTGGGTGGCCGCTCATGCGCCGACGAAGCGATTCCCCTGGAGCCTGTTCGTGGTCAACGTGCTGGGCTCGGCAATCGCAGGTGCAGTCTTCGCGCTGACAACCGGCACTCTTCAGGTCTTTCTGCTCATCGGCATCTGCGGGTCGCTCACGACCTTCTCGGGTTTCGGCTGGGAGATGCACCTGCTGTGGTCGCGCTCGCGTTCGACGTTCGTGATCGCCCTAGTCGTGATGACCGCATCGTGCATTGCGGCATTCGAACTGTTCTTCCTGTTGCTCAGAAGTTGATGACTCGTTCGGGGGTCACGGCCTGATCCACTCGGCAGTCGTGCGATTCATGCGGAAGCGAATCAAGGAGTTCATCCTCGAAGATAAGTGCGATGCGCATCGGGCCGCCGTCGGCGAATGAGGGCACGTGCTGGAGTGCGCGGTCGTAGTAGCCGCCGCCTTGACCAAGTCGAAAGCCGTCGCGCGAGAGGGCAAGAGCTGGCATGACGATCGCATCGCAGTCACTGAGGGCATCGGGGATTCCCGAACTCGTGGGTTCCTGAATGCCGAGCGCACTTTCGGTAAGAGCTGTCGAATTCTTCAGTTCGACCCATTCGAGTGAATCGCCGTTGACCCGGGGGAGCAGTACGCGAATGTCACGCTGCCGAAGCAGTTCGATAAGGAAAGCGGTACCGGGTTCCGTGGGCATAGAGAGGTAACAGGCCACCGTGCCACTGTCGCCGAGAGCGGGCAGGGCGCGTGGTGCGAGGCTTTTGGCGGCTTTCACCCGCTCTGAGTGCTCGCGAGCCCGGCGAGCAATGCGGATCTCGTGGCGGAATGCTGCCTTGGCGGCTGCAGGGCTCGGGTCAGCGGTTGTCACGAGCCCATCGTGCCTGATCCTCTATCGTCAGACCATGGAGAAGCCGAACACGTGGAGCATGCCCGTGCGCAAGGCCGTCGTTCCCGCGGCTGGCCTCGGCACTCGGTTCCTGCCCGCCACCAAGGCCACTCCCAAGGAAATGCTGCCCGTGGTCGACAAGCCGGCCATCCAATACGTCGTGGAAGAGGCAGTAGCAGCTGGGTTGCATGACGTCTTGTTCATCACCGGCCGCAGCAAGCGCCCCCTGGAAGACCATTTCGACCGTAACTTCGAACTCGAAGAGGTCCTTCGGGCCAAGGGCGACACCGAGCGACTGGAGATGGTCGAGCACTCGACCGATCTCGCGACCATTCATTACGTGCGCCAAGGTGACCCTCTGGGCCTCGGCCATGCCGTGCTCATGGCCGCCGGCCATGTCGGCAACGAGCCCTTCGCGGTACTCCTGGGCGATGACCTCATCGATCCGCGCGATCCGATCCTGCCTCGCATGGCGGCGATCCGTGCCGAGTTCGGCGGCTCAGTTGTCTGCCTAATGGAGGTGCCGCGCGAGAGCATTTCGCTCTACGGCTGCCCGGCCATTGAGCGCACTGACGAAGACGATGTCGTGCTCATCACTGATCTCATCGAGAAGCCCGATGTCGCTGATGCGCCTAGCTCCTACGCGGTGATCGGTCGTTATCTTCTCGACCCCGCTGTCTTCGATGTCATTCGCGATACCAAGCCGGGCCGCGGTGGCGAGATACAACTGACTGATGCACTTCGCACGCTGGCCACGATGCCCGCAGAGCAAGGCGGAGGCGTACGCGGCGTCGTGTTCTCGGGTCGCCGTTACGACACCGGTGACCGGATCTCTTACCTGCAGGCAGTGATCACTCTCGCGGTCGAACGCGACGATCTTGGCCCGGAGCTCCGCGCCTGGTTGACGAAATTCGTTGCAGGGCTTCAGTGATCAGTTGGCCTGTCACCCTGGTTGAGGGCGATATTCGACTGCGGCCACTGCGTGTTCGTGATGCACGAGCCTGGCGTGAAGTTCGCGCTCGCAATGGTGAATGGCTAACACCGTGGGATGCGACCCTTCCGGACGAAGGGGCTTTTGAAGGGGAGGCACCGCCAACGTTCGGCGCCATGGTGCGACGCGTGAATCGCGAAGCGCGTGCAGGTCGCATGCTTCCGTGGGCACTCGATGTTGACGGAGTCTTTCGCGGTCAGGTCACTGTCGGTGGCATTGCAATGGGATCACTTCGAGGTGGTTACATCGGCTACTGGATTGATCAAGATGTTGCAGGTCGTGGAGTGATGACCACAGCTGTTGCGATGGCGTGCGACTACCTGATCGGTGAATGCGGAATGCACCGCATTGAAATCAACATTCGCCCGGAGAACGAGCCGTCGCGTCGCGTTGCCGAGAAATTGGGCTTGCGCAATGAGGGTATTCGCGCCGACTATCTGCACATCAATGGCCAGTGGTGCGATCACGTGTCGTACGTGCTTTTGGCCGGAGATCAGCCCGATGGACTGCTGCGAAGGCTCAGGAGCCAGCAACTTTCTCAGTAGTCACACGCGACACGCCGAAACTGCCCCGCATCGCACCTACACGCTGTCCCCTATATGGGCCTCTAACGTACGAGGCGTGACGGGCCTTATCTACATCGTGATTATCGCGTTGTGGGCTGCTGTCCTGATCCCGATGTGGCTTCGTCGCCATGACCAGATCAGCGAGGTCAGGTCGACCGCCCGCTTCGAGAACTCGATGGCCCGACTCGGCAGCCACGACGAGATGAGCATTCGGCGCGGGGGACGCGATCAGATGAACAGTTTCAGCACCATGGCACCGTCGGCCAAGCGCCGGGCAATCGTCCTTGCGTCACTGGCCGGAATGACCGCCGTGACCTTGCTCCTGGCTCTCGTTTCCGTGGCCCCCAAGTGGATGCCCATCCTCTTCGGGCTGCTGACCGCCGCCTTCATGGTGGCCAGTGCCATGACCGCCTCAGCTCGTACCCAGGCAGCACCCGCTCGTGTCCGCCGCACCTCGCCCACCTCTCGTCGCGAACGTGTCGCTCCGGCCGCCGCCGCGACTGCTGACAAGGTCGACGACTGGGAGAACTGGAACGCCTGGGACGACGACGAGGAGGCCTGGGAGGCCGTGCCCACCACGCTGCCGACCTATGTCACCGCTCCCCGTGCCTCGCAGGTGCCCCGCCCGATCGACAAGGCTCGCCCAGGGGAGTGGACAGGCAGCGCCATGGTTGAGGCCGCACAGGAGATGCGAGAGGCCTCTGCGGCGCAGGCTGCTGAGATCGCGGCCGTGGCTGCCGCCTACGACGACATCACCGCCGAGATCCCGGCCATCACTGCTGATTACGACCGTCGCGCAGTGAACGGCTGATCAACCCTCATACATAGCGAAGGGCCGCTCCCCGAGGGGGCGGCCCTTCACCATGCTCGACTACTTCTGGGTCAGGGACTTCGCGACGGCAGTCATGAGGTTCGTGACGCAGGTATCAGAAAGCTCGGCAGGAGCCGGAGCAGAGAGTGCCTTCTTCGCCTCAGCAATGGTGAGGCAATCGGCGATGTCGGTCGCGCCCGCGATCGAGTAGTAGTTCGCCATCAGGGCGAATCGGGCACGAGGATCACCAAGGTTCGTCGAGATCTGGTCGATCGGGACATCCTTGCCCTCCGGGGTCGTGCAGGTCTTTCCATCGGCGCTCAGTGCGCCAGCGACACCTAGCTTCTCGGCGGGTGCGAGGCAGACAGCCGAGAAGTACGCGGCGATGACTTCTGGAGCGATGTTCACGGGTACAGAGGATGCGGCGGCTGAAGCGGGGGCGCTGGCTGCCGAGGATGCGGCGGTCGAGGGCGCGGCGCTACTCGACGCCGAAGATGACGAGCCCGAGGAGCAGGCGGCCAGGCCGACGACTGCGGTAGCGGCAAGGGCAATGGATGCGGTGATCTTGAGTGATGAGGTCATGGTCGAAGGCTAAGCGTGGTGGGCGCGGTTGACCAAACCCAAACAATTGGGTCAGGCGGATGGGCTCACGCGCTCGTAATCGTCGTCGAAGCGCTCGATGTCGTCTTCGTCGAAGTGTCCGAAGGCGACCTCGAGCACTCGCACTGTCTGCGGCGATGAGTTGCCCATGCGATGCATGGCCAGCTGCGGAATCCAGACGTGCTCGCCTGAATTCAGTGACCTAGGAATTCCACTCACCTCGACATCAACAGGTCCATCGATGATCGTCCAGAGTTCGCTGCGCAGCCGGTGACGTTGCAGTGAAAGTCGTTGGCCGGGTTCGACCGTAATGATCTTGACGGTGACCTGTTCGTTCGTTGCGAACTGCTCGAAGCGGCCCCAGGGGCGCTCACTCGATATCTGCGTCGGGATCTTCTGTTCGGTGATGGTCATGACTTCTCCTTAGCGAGGGGTGATTCGGTGAGCAGGACGAGAAGGCCGGCGAGATCGACGAATGCGAATCTGATCGATGCATCGCTGCAACCGTAGGGAAGTACGACAACGCCATCGTGAATCAGGGCACCGCAGGAGTAGATGACGTTGGGCACGTACCCTTCGCGTTCATCGCCCTGGGGGCTGAGCAGTGGCGTAGCGAGTTGTCCGATGACCTGAGTCGGGTCATCGATATCGAGCAGCAATGCACCGATGGAGTACACGCGCATCGGACCTACTCCGTGGGTGAGTACGAGCCAGCCGGCATCGGTTTCCATCGGCGATGTGCACGCCCCTAGTTGCACGATTTCCCAGGAATGCACAGGTGCCTGAATGACAACCGGCTCGCCCCATCGCAATGTGTCCGGTGAAGTCGCGACCGAGATGTTCTCCCTGTCCCAGCGTGAGATTCCCCAGAACTCGCCGTCGATCTTGCGAGGGAAGAGCGCCATGCCCTTGTTCTGGGCCGCGGCCCCGATCATCGGCTGAATCTCGAAGGTGGCAAAGTCACGCGTCTTGAGCATGTGCGGGGCGACCTTTGTTCCATCGAAGGCCGTGTATGTGCCGTAGTAGGTCACCTCATTCTCCTGAGCCCCAGACTCGTCGGTCGCACGCTGAGCAGCATCGTTGTCATCGACGAATCGCACGAAGCGTGCATCCTCCATACCGTGACTCTCAGCAGGGCTGCTCGGGAAGATCACGCGCTCACTCAGGTCCGAGATTGGATCGAAGGTGAGGCAGAAGCTCGACTCGGCCGTTCGGCGAATACGTTCCAGGATGCCGTCATTCGTGTCCCGACGCGGACTGTCTGCCTCACTAGACCGAAGTACGAGCTCAAGGTCACTTGGCGTGAACTCATCAGGAAGCAACCGCAGGATCGACTCTGCAGAGATCGCATCACCCTGTCGGCTTAAGGAGTCGCTGAGGAAGTCACGTGACATGGGAAGTGGGCTGGTCGTACCTGCGGTCAAGAAGCGACCAGGGGCATCAATCTCCAGCTGGTGAATACCCGTGATCACCCCAGTGCGGAATTCCACACTGGACACGTGGCCCTCACCGACAGCTCGGGCACTCATGATGAAGCGGAGTTCGCCTGACTTCAGGTCACTTTGGTCCGGATGCGCGACGATCGAAGGGTTGAACAGCGCGGCCCCTTCGATGGCGTACTCCTGCGTGAAGTAGGCCCCAATGAGATCTCGACGTGTCTGTTCCATCGTGTCGGGATTCACGTTCACGAGGGGGAGACGGTGAGAGATGAGCTTGAAGTGCTCGCGGAAGACTGTCAGTAGATCGCCGTGTCGGCGGTCGAACTGCGCAATCGTGGCGAGCAGCGTGCGCTCTACCTCAGCATCACTCATGGCGAGCAGGCGCTCGATCACGCTCTCGGCCCTGCTGATGCCTTGAATCAAGAACTCCTGGCCGGGCAGGAATGGTCGGGTAATTACCCTGCGGTGATCGGGAAAGAGATGGATGGCGGAGCGGGTCACTATTGAGCCGTCGAGAGGCGGGACAACGGAGATGTAGTCGTTGGTCGATCGAGTCGTCTCAGTTGAGCTGCTCGACTGCGAGCCGCTCGCACTGCCGATTGCCAGACCTGAGAAATCCGTTCCCCCGGTGCTCACTGGGTCGCACCTGCGAGGCGCCGAGCCTGCTGGAAGGTGGACAGCATGGCGATTGTCGATTCCGCGCCGCAGTTTTCGTTGCGTCCATCGCGTTCTAGCCCGTCGAATCCCGCCCCATGAACGTGATCAGCCATGGGCGTCTTCGAGTCGTTGTCCCCGTCGAACCAGTCAGCGCACATGCGCACCACGTTCGCCCAGTGCGGATCACGGGTGAGTCCGTATGCGCGCGCGGCGGCCTCTGCCAGAGCGGCGACCTCGATCGGCTGCTGATCGAAACCAGGTCGCGGCTCATCGTGGTACCAACCGCCTACCGGGGTAACGGAGATGTGGCCATCCTTAGTCTCGACCTGTACCAGCCAGTCGAGCATGGTGATGCCGCGCATCACGTAGCGCGGCTCATGAAGCAGTTCACCCGCAGCGATGACGACCTCGGCTACGCACGCATTCGCATATGTCAGCCTCTCCTCGGGCCACTGCCATTCGGGGCGCTCACTCGGAATGCCGATCTCGAAAAGTGCGGCGTGTAGGAGATTGATCGACTGGCGGTGGTCGGGGATGACACTCAGCACCTCGGCGGCGCCGAGAGCGGCGAAGGCCATTGAGCGTGAGAAGGGCGAGCTCTGATGGGCACTTCGCTCGAATACCGTCAAGGCTTCGTCTGCCAACTGTGCGCACTTCGCCACCGCCGTGCCCAGGCCCCAGAGCGCGCGACCCCAGGCATCGTGCAGCATCGGTGAATCGGTCCAGTCGCCTATGGCATTTCGACGATTGCGCATCCGGCCGTCGTACTCCTGCGCTTCCGTCAGGAAGTCGAGGTAGAGGCGGGAAAGTTCGCGCGCCGTTCGGTCGTGCGCATTCTGGGCCTCGGTACGAGCGGTGGTGGCTGGCAGTGCGTCGGCATGTCCGGCCTCTCGAGCCGTGACAATTAAGCCGCGTGCCACGTCATCGACGCAATACCCGTGCTCAATGCGCGGATAGGAATGACGCGCATGCTCGAACAGGCCGATGTCATCACTCATACGCTGGAGGTGGGTAAGGCTGATCGGAAGGTAGGTGCGATTCTGGGTAATCGCCTTGGGCGTGGCAACACTCGCACGTGTCTCGGTACTCATGCGCTGATCCGAGCCTTCGTGGTGTGCATCAGGTGAGCCGCTACATCGCGGTACTTGTCAGCTACTGCCGACCAGAGCAACTCGGGTGCCATGCGACGGGCGGCGGCGGCCATCTCTGTGGCAGTGTCAGGTTCAGTGAGAAGACGTCTGATGGCCTTAGCGATCTGCGCAGGGTTCTCGCGCTCAACGAGAATGCCCATCCCGCCGGAGAGCAACTCGGTGGCGTGCGGGAATCGAGTCGAGATGACCGGCTTACCGGCGGTGATGGCCTCCACGAGTACCCCTGAAGTCACCTGGTCCTTGGAGTCGTAGGGGAGCAGCACGATGTCTGCACCGGCGACAATCTCCTGCAGCTCAGGAATGGTGAGGTATCGAGCATCGAACTCGACGCGATCCTGCAAGCCCTTTTCGCTGACCTGCTTCATGAGGCTCTCTCGGTAGCGCTCACCCTCGTTCTCCACGACCTTCGGGTGGGTCTTACCGACAATCTTGTACAGGGGCGCCGGCTTGATGTCAGCGAGCAATGCCATGGCGCTGATGCCCCATTCGATTCCCTTGCCGGAGCCAATGAGCCCCCAGGTGAGAATCGTCGGGCGCAGGTTCGTGCGCGTGCGGAAGCGTCCGGTGAGGTGAGTTTCGTCGGCACCATGCGGAATCACGACCACCTTGGCTGCATTCACCTGGTACTTCGTCACCAGCCGATGGCGAGCCGTCGAGGTCATTGTCACGATCGTGTTGGAGCGGGTCGCGAGATCCTCGAGGATGAAGCGCTGGTTGGCTGTAGGAGTTTCGAGCACGGTATGGAAGACCGTTATTACCGGCACCGTGACCAGGTTCATGACCTCGACGACATCGTGTCCGTCAGCTCCACCGAAGATTCCGTACTCATGCTGAAGGATCACGACGTCGGTTGCATTCAGCCGAGACGCAGTCTCGTACGCGCCTTCAGCCGACCCGCGCACCCACTGGAGATCAACCTCTGCCGGGAACCCGGTTTGGGGTTTGTCGACCATCGCAACGACGCTCACGCGATCTTGTCGAGTGATGAGCGAGTCCGCGAGTGCGGCTGCAAAGGTCGCCAGGCCGCACTGAGTTGGTGGGTAGGTGCTGAGCATCCCGTACGTGGTCATTGAAGTCCTTCCATCGGCATGCATGGCGTCATGCGCGCGTGCTTTGACGGTAGCTGTGGCGCATGGGCACGCTTTACCGAAAGTGGTCGTTAGTCCGAGCACGGACCGTTCAAAGGAAGCGTGCTTCCTGAAATCGGGTATGGAAGGCTGGGGATCGCACGTGCAAGCGTCATGACAATCGTGATGGAAAATCCAGAGGAGTCAGATGGCACAGCCGCCGATCTGCCCGCGTTGCGGTCACTATGTGCCCAGCGACGTTGAACCAGGCGTGGGACCAGGTGTCCCCTCGATGTCAGTGTCTGCCGATCTGGACTCGATCATGGTGTGCATGCCGTGCGGCTGGCATGAGGCGTGGCAGCACGCGCAGGGCGAACTCGGCACGCCCGGCTCATGGCCGCTTGTCGTCCCGGAACGCTTCTATAAGGGGCTCGGCTCCTGCTGAGCGATTAGGCGGGTGGTGGGAAAGTGACAATGACACCCGTAGTCGCATTGCCGTAAGTCACGAGCGACTCACGATTCGTCGCAAAGGCCCAGGCGATGTAGGCGCAGAAGATCGCATCAATCTCATCCTCGATCAGATTCAGCTCTGACTGCCGTGTTGCAGTCGCGACGAGTTGCCCGATTTCTTGCCACCGATTGTTCTTCGTCAGTCGCAGCGAGTGGTCGCAGTGAATCTCCATCAGGTGCATGAGCTCGATGAACTGGGCTTTGCGCATCACGGGCGTGCGACCTGACTTCGCCTTGTATTCGAGAACTCGAGTCAAGCCAAAAAGGCCGACCATCGAACTGTGCGGATAGACCTCCAGAGCGATGGGCTGCTTCGCAGAGGGTGAGGACCCAGGGTTGGTGCTCCAGCCGTGCGCATTGACTAGCCGTGCCGCTCTCGGCTCCGGCTGCATGCTGGGCTGACTCATGTTGGTCGGATGTGTGCCGGCGTGAAATCTTCGGAAGTCCTTCGACAGTTCGCACTCGCAGTCGCGCATTCCGGCTGAATTCGTCACGATGATCGGGGCGTCAATCGCAATCACGGCGGGGCTGCTTCCTGCGAGGAAGTTGGCGATCTCAGTGTCAGTGGTGACGGAGGCGGATCGAAGGAGTGCACCGTTGGCATCGGTAAGCGCTATGCCGGTGCGCGCTCTGGTTCCCCAGGCGAGATCGATACCGGCAACCTGCATGAGGGGAATGTACGGCTACAGAGACAGTGGTGCATGTGGCGCACCTTCTCGGAATGCCCGCGCATACGTCACATAGGGTCTGAGCATGCTGGGATCCGTGCAGGGCTTCGTCATTCTCGGCCTGTGGCTTGCGCTTACAGGCCTCCAGGCGTGGGCGTTAATCGATTGCGCACGCAGGCCGGCCCAGGCCTTCCCGGCCATTGACCGGAAGTCGAAGACCCTTTGGCTCGTTCTCACCGGTGCCGCGCTCGCGACGGGTCTCCTGTTCCGCAATCCCTTCGGCATCTTCGGAATTGCAGGCGCAGTCGCGACCTTGGTGTATCTCTTCGACGTTCGGCCGAAGCTCATCGACATCATGAAGCCGCGTTGGTAACTGATCGTGACTCTCACATGCGTGTGGCCCGCCTCATTCGAAGCGGGCCACACGCATAGTTACGTGAAGTGAGCTACTTCTTACCCTGGTTTGCCACGGCAGCAGCAGCCTCAGCGGCAGCAGCCGGATCGAGGTACTCGCCGCCCTTGACGATCGGCTTGAGGTTCTCGTCGAGCTTGTAGACAAGCGGGATGCCTGTGGGGATGTTCAACTCGGCGATATCGGCATCGCTGATGCCATCAAGATGCTTGACGAGCGCCCGCAGCGAATTACCGTGAGCCGCAATGAGCACGGTCTTTCCGGCTCGAAGTTCCTCGGCGACGATGACGTCTTCCCAGTAAGGGATAAGACGCGTGACGACGTCTTTCAGACACTCGGTAGCGGGAACCGCTTCGGGCGGCAGGGCGCTGTAACGAGCATCTTGAGTCTGGGCCCACTCATCATTCGGATCGATTGCGGGCGGAGGAGTGTCGTACGAACGACGCCACAGCATGAACTGCTCATCGCCGTACTGCTCAAGGGTCTCCTTCTTGTTCTTGCCCTGAAGTGCACCGTAGTGACGCTCGTTCAAGCGCCAGTTGCGCACGACCTGTATCCAGTGACGATCAGCGGCCTCGAGGGCGATCTGGCTGGTCTTGATTGCGCGCTTAAGAAGTGAGGTGTGTACGACATCAGGAAGAATTCCGGCTTCCTTGAGCATTTCACCACCGCGCTTGGCCTCGGCCATGCCCTTCTCGTTGAGGTCGACGTCGACCCAACCGGTGAAGAGGTTCTTGGCATTCCATTCGCTCTCGCCGTGGCGGAGCAGGATCAGGGTGTAGGGCGCGTTGGTCATGGCTCAATTCTGCCCGACTGAGTTTCTTGATTCTTAGTCGGCTTCACTCAAGCCGAAGTGCTCAAGGAGTTTCGCGAGGAGCGGCCAGATGCGCGAAGGCGGCGAGATTGGCCGTGGATTCACCGGACTTCACGCGCCAGGCCCATTCCTTGCGAATCGCAGTCTCGAATCCAAGCTCAAGAATGATGTTGAAGGAGTTATCGGAGTACTCCAGCACTGCGCCGAAAATACGGTCGAGTTCGTCCTCGCTCAGGTTCGCATTCGGGACCTTGCCGGTGAGGTAGATGTCTCCGAACTGATCAATGCTGAACGCCACCGCATACATGCGCCGGTTTCGCTCAAGCAGCCACTCGTAAACACCCTTGTGATTCTCATCGGGATTACGGGCGACAAAGGCATTGATGGTCAGCGAGTGCTTGCCGATACTCAGGGCCACATTGGTCATGAGCTTGTGAGTGCCCGGCAGCACCACGATGTAAGTGGTGTTGTTGGTGTCGGGGGTAACCGTCTTCTCGCACGGCAACTCGTTCTTGATGCAGTAAGCCTCGATCACGGCCGCAGTCGTGTTGCTTGCGGAGTCGTGGCTCGTGTCGTTGCTCATGCGTGAACGGCCAGCTCGCTATTGCGGTAGTTCGCCATTGCCGCGCGGTAAGAGTCGAGCAGGCCGAGAGTTGTCGACTCCCAACCGAAGGTTGCGGCGTGCATGCGAGCACCACGTGCCAATTCATCGAGTCGCACCGGATTACGCAGCAGGCTCGCGAGAGTGTGAGCGTAGGAGCTCACCGAGTGGCCATCGATCAGGACGCCGGAAACCTCATGATTGACCGCAGTGCGTAGGCCGCCGACTGCAGATGCAACGACCGGAGTCCCGCAGGCCTGCGACTCCACGACCACCAGGCCGAATGACTCGCTGTAACTCGGCACGACGGTGATGTCAGCGGCGCGGAACCAGTCAACGAGGGTCGCGCGATCATTCGGCGGCTCGAAGCGCACGATGTCAGCGATGCCGAGGTCGTGTGCGAGCTCGATCAGGCTGGTCGGGTGCTCAAGGCCGTTTCCCGAGGGGCCGCCGCAGATCACGACGAGAAGTTCATCGCGAAGTGACGGGTCATCGGCCACCATGCGGGCAGCTGCGCGCACGAGAATGTCGGGAGCCTTGAGCGGCTGAATTCGTCCGACGAAGAGCAGGATGCGCTTGCCGGCGAGATCCTGTGAACGGCCGCGGAGGTTTGCCAGGCTCGTGAGATTGCTCGCGAACGCGCGTTCCGTCAACCTCGCTCGGGCTTCGTGCTTATCGCCTGGCGTGAAGAGCTCGAGATCGACGCCAGGGTGAACCGTGTCGACATGCGCAGGATTCGCGCCATACAGATCGATGAGCTGCTGGGCCTCAATGCCGGTGTTCGCGATCAAGCGAGTGCTTGCCGCGACGACCTGCTCTTCGCCGATAACGCGAAGTTGGGGTTCAGGGGTATCACCCTCGGCGAGTTCGAGGTTCTTCACTTTCGCCATGGTGTGCATCGTGTGCACGAGCGGAACGTTCCAGCGCTCTGAGGCAAGCCAGCCCACCTGGCCCGAGAGCCAGTAGTGCGAGTGGATGAGATCGAACCAGCCTTCAGGATGCGAGGCCTCCACGCGAAGCAGTCCTGCGGTCACTGCACAGAGCTGGCCCGGGAGATCCTCCTTGCGCAGACCTTCGAATGGGCCGGCCGTCAGGTGACGCACCTTCACGCCGGGCGCAAGCTCAACGACACTTGCATGATCGCTGCTCGTTGCGCGGGTGAAGATCTCGACTTCAGTGCCGGCGAGAGCCAGGCGCTTGGCTGTCTCGACTACATAGACATTCATGCCGCCGGCATCGCCGGTACCGGGTTGATCGAGGGGGCTCGTGTGGATAGAGAGCAGGGCAACACGACGCGGGTTGGCCAACTGGCCGGACGCGTGGGCGAGGGGGAAGGCGCCGGGTGTCACGTCTTAAGTGTGGCCCATGGGGTACGGCTGAGCCAATGGAGCGCGGAAATCGCCCCGTGTGGAGTGGCCGCGAGGTCGAGCTGCCTTAGTCGAGCAGGACGCCGGCGTACGGCTCACCGGTCACGACGTTGACCACGCGCTTGGTGACACTCACGGCGTGATCGGCATAGCGCTCGTAGTAGCGAGAGAGCAGGGTGACGTCGATTGCCGCCTCGACGCCGTGCTGCCAGTTCTCCGAGAGCACGATGGTGAAGAGCTCGCGATGGACGCGATCCATCTCCGAATCCTCCTCGGCGATATCGGTCGCGAGGGAGACGTCCTGGCTCGTAATGACGGCGGCGGTCTTGTTGATGATGCCCTCGGCCAGACGGCCCATATGGGCAAAAGTAGGAGCGAGTTGATCAGGAACTGCCGTATTCGGAAAGCGTAGGCGGGCCTGCTTCGCTACGTGTCTGGCGAGATCGCCCATGCGCTCAAGGCTGGCGGCGATGCGCAGGGCTCCGATGGCGATCCGAAGGTCGCGGCCGGTGGGGGCGTCGTTGGCGATGATCTCGATGCAGCGTTCCTCGATAGCCGAGGTGCGGATGTCGATCTCATCGTCGTTCTGAATTACTCGCTCAGCGATGCCCAGATCAGCATTGAGGAGGGCGGAGGTGGCCAGGTTCATTGCCGCACCGACGAGCTTGGCAACCTCGACGAGTTCGGCGTTAACGGCCAGGAGCTCCTCGTGGGGGGCGTCACTCATATGGATCGTCCGTTCGGGAAATCAGGGCATCGGGCTCGGATTCGGCCCTCAGGGTTAACAGCGGATGTACGAAAGAGAGCCTACGCGGCGAATTGGGCTTTTCGTGGCTATGGAGTTAATGGCATTTGGCCCTAAAGTGAACAACAGATGTCGCAGATGAACCCTTGCTCAATTCTGGGTCTCAGAGCCGCTTAGGAGGGCCGTCCGATGGATTCGCGCCCATATTCTTCCGACGTGGCACCTCAGCGGCAGGTCGATACCCTCCTCGACCATGATCTCGAAGACCTCCCCGTCATTCCGGAGGAGGTCGCCCGTGTGCTGGCCGTGCTCAACTCGGCCTCCTTGGTTGTCACGACCGAGGGCACTGTGCTGCGAGCCTCATCGCGAGCAGTGGCGCTGGGCCTCGTCAATCGCTCGCAGGTCACCATCCCCGATCTGGTCGATCTGGCCGCCGAAGTGGCCGCCGCAGGCGAGCCCCGAGAGGCAGAGCTCAAGGTGCGACGCCCCCCACTCGGCCGTGAATTGCTCGAGGTGCGTGCCAGGGCAGCGGTGATCAGCGAGGGCGTGGTCTTGATCCTCGTCGACGACCTCTCCGACGATCGTCGAGTCGATGCCGTGCGGCGCGACTTCGTGGCGAACGTGTCGCATGAATTGAAGACTCCGGTCGGTGCCCTCTCACTTCTTGCTGAGGCCGTCGCCACTTCGCCTGACGATGTGGAGCAGGTGCGTCACTTCGCTGAGCGCATGCAGCTCGAGGCATCGCGACTCGGTCACCTCATCCAAGACGTCATCGATCTCTCGCGCCTACAAGGTGATGACCCCGTACTGCGCGCCGAGATCGTTCCGGTCGAAGAACTCATCGTGCGCGCCATGGATGAACTTCGAACGGCTGCGAACGCTGCGTCGATCGAGTTTGTACGGGGTGAGCCTGTCAACGCGCTCATCCACGGCGATCGCAATCAACTACTCACGGCGTTACGCAATCTCCTCGCCAATGCAGTCACTTACTCTCCCACCAACACGCGCATCGCGATTTACTGCCGCCTCACCGAAGACATCATCGACATCAGCGTCACCGATCAAGGTGTCGGTATTCCGGCAGCTGAGCTCGAGCGCATTTTCGAGCGCTTCTACCGTGTCGATCCGGCGCGCTCACGCGTGACAGGTGGTACTGGTCTAGGTCTTGCCATCGTCAAGCACGTGTGTCAGAACCATGGCGGCGAATGCACGGTGTGGTCGGAGGTTGGCGTTGGCTCCACCTTCACTCTTCGTCTGCCGGCCTACCACGAGACCATCGCCGGGGCCGGGCACTCCCATGAGTTCATGGTGGACACAGTCATCAGCCTTCCCGTTGACACCAACGCTTTTCCATCCGTCGATAACACCAACCCGGCAGAGGTACAGCAGTGACACGAATCCTGGTCGTCGAGGACGAAGAGTCCTTCTCCGACGCACTTTCCTTCATGCTCAAGCGTGAAGGCTTCGAAGTGACCGTTGCGGCTGATGGCAATGTGGCCGTAAGCGAATTCGATGCCAACGGCGCCGACCTCGTGCTGCTCGATCTCATGCTTCCTGGCATCTCGGGCACCGAGGTGTGCAAGAACATTCGCGGCAAGTCGAACGTGCCGATCATCATGGTGTCGGCCAAGGACGGCGAGATCGACAAGGTGCTCGGTCTGGAGCTTGGCGCCGATGACTATGTCACCAAGCCCTTCAGCTCACGTGAGTTGCTTGCGCGCGTTCGCGCAGTGCTGCGCCGTCATGGTGAAGTAGATGAACTCGTGCCCCTCGTGGTCGAAGCTGGCCCGGTGCGCATGGATGTCGATCGTCACGTCGTGACAGTGCGCGGCAGTTCTGTTCCGATGCCGCTCAAGGAATTCGACCTGCTGGAGATGCTCGTGCGTAACTCCGGTCGCGTCATGACTCGTGGTCAACTCATCGATCGCGTGTGGGGCGCTGACTACGTCGGTGACACGAAGACTCTTGATGTGCACGTGAAGCGCTTGCGCGCCAAGATCGAGGAGGACCCGGCCAACCCGGTTCATCTCGTGACCGTTCGAGGGCTGGGCTACAAGTACGAGGCTTAATCGCCCGCACGCACCTGACGACGACGAAGGCCCCGCTCATTCGAGCGGGGCCTTCGTGTGTCCGTGGTGTAACTAACTAGCCGCGGGGCTGGGCTCGGCACTCGCGACTGCGGAAGCCACCGGGCTGGCAACCGGCGCCGGCGGGAAGCTCGGGGTGATGCCCTCGTAGATGCCGGTAGCCGGGACGGTCAGAACACTCGTCTCGACCGTGCCGTTGACCTCGAAGGCAATGCTGATCGGCACGTAGGCGCTCACGACCGCATCAAGGTTCTTGACCGAAATCGACTGATCGGATTCGAAGCCGAAGCCGACCGACTGGCCAGGGAGAACCTGGCCCAGACCCATGGTGACGGCGATATCGCCATTGGCCATGGTCTTATCGCCGATGGTCACGCCCCTCAGGTATTCGATCTCGGTGCCCACGTTGGTGAATCGGCCGATGAGTGAGGCGGTGCCGGCCTCGGGGCCGAGCACCAAGGTCAGGCCCTGGGCCTTGAGGTTGCCCACCTGGACCTGGACGCCGTCGCCGCTGTTCATCGAGGCCTGGGCAGTGGTCGTGGCCTGCTGGCCCTGGAAGCACCCGCCGAGAAGGGGGGAGACGGCCACGAGGGCCACGGCCAGGGCTGCTGAGGTAAGTGCTGATCGCTTCACAGGCCCAGGCTATAGGGGAACCCTAGGGGGATTCTCGGCGGCACTCGTTCGGGAATTGGGGCGTTGATCACGTGGTAAAGTTGGCCCTCCTGGAAAGGGGTCCATCTTCATGGCGTTTAACGTGGGCGACACGGTCGTCTACCCGCATCACGGGGCAGCAGTCATCGAATCCGTCGAGATTCGCAAGGTCAAGGGTGAGGATCGCGAGTACCTCGTACTCCGCGTGGCTCAGGGCGACCTGACCGTTCGCGTGCCCTCCGACAACGTCGACCTCGTCGGCGTGCGTGATGTCGTCAATGCTGATGGCCTCGAGCGCGTGTTCAATGTGCTGCGCCAGCCGTACACCGAAGAGCCCACCAACTGGTCCCGCCGCTACAAGGCCAACCTTGAGAAGCTCGCCTCCGGCGACGTCATCAAGGTGGCCGAGGTCGTGCGCGATCTGTGGCGTCGCGAGCGCGAGCGCGGCCTGTCGGCCGGCGAGAAGCGCATGCTCGCCAAGGCACGCCAGATTCTCGTCAGCGAACTTGCACTGGCCGAGAAGACCGACGAGGTCAAGGCCGAGTCGATCCTCGACGAGGTACTCGCTTCCTAGTTCGTTCCCTGAGCATGCTCACTTCGTTGTGCGCGTCGCTCTGATCTCGACCCGAGGGGAGCATCCGTGACCACTGCAGCACTCGTTCCCGCTGCTGGCAAGGGTGAGCGTCTCGGCGCCGGAACTCCCAAGGCACTTCGCGAGGTCGGTGGCATTCCGCTGCTCGTTCACGCTGTTCGCGGTCTTGCCGCATCGCGCGTTATTGATCTCATCGTTATAGCCGCACCTGTTGATTTTGTCGATGATGTGCGCGGACTGCTCAGTGAACTAGATGTCACCTGCGATATCGAGGTGCTCGCCGGTGGTGAGAGTCGTCAGGAGTCTGTCGCTCGTGCCCTGATCGCCCTCCCTTCTGACGTCGACATCGTGCTGGTGCATGACGCGGCACGTGCGCTCACTCCGCCCGAACTCATTGCGTCAGTTGTCGCGGCCGTCGCTGCCGGCCATACGGCTGTCGTGCCGGGCCTGGCTGTCGCCGACACTCTCAAGCAGGTCAATCCTGCAAGCGATGTCGTGGCCACACCGGATCGAGCGTCACTTCGTGCCGTGCAGACCCCACAGGGTTTCGCTCGCGCCGTTCTTCAGTCTGCGCATGCCGGTGTTGACCCGTCCGCTCCGATTGCCACTGACGATGCCGGCTTGGTCGAGCGCGATGGCGTGACCGTGCATGTGATTCCTGGCCATGAAGAGGCCTTCAAGGTCACCCGGCCGATCGACTTGATCCTCGCCGAGGCCGTGCTCGCCAAGCGAAGGGCGAGCGGCAATGTCAGCTAATCCCTCGCACGCGGTTCTCACCGGAATCGGCACTGACGTTCATGCATTCGAAGACGGTCGACCTATGTGGATGGCCGGTCTGCTGTGGCCGGGGGAGACAGGTCTTGCCGGGCACTCCGATGCCGACGCGGCCTCGCATGCACTCTGCGATGCGTTGCTTTCCGCGGCCGGCCTCGGTGATCTCGGCTCAGTGTTCGGCACCTCTGATCCGCAGTGGGCCTCGGCATCCGGAGTCACGCTGCTCTCGCACGTGGCCTCGCTGGTGCGTGCTGCCGGTTACTCAATCGTCAACGGCAGTGTGCAGGTCATCGGAAATTCTCCTCGCGTAGGCACGCGTCGCGAGGAAGCCCAGGATGTTCTCTCGGCTGCAATCGGCGCGCCGGTACGAGTCTCCGGCACCACCACTGACGGTCTTGGCCTGACAGGTCGAGGCGAGGGCGTTGCGGCAATCGCGATTGCCGGCGTACTGCCTAGTTAGTTGCTCTTCAACCCACCTCACCTATCCAAGGAGATCACCATGGCCACTTTGCCCGAAGCCGCTCAGGCACTCTTCGATGCCGCTGAGTTCGTCACCCTCGCAACTGTGCAGCCTGACGGCCAGCCCCAGCTTTCCGTGGTCTGGGTTGAGCGTGAGGGCGACGATCTGCTGATGTCGACCACCACGAATCGCCAGAAGCATCGCAACTTGGCGCGCGATCCGCGCGCAAGCGTGTTGCTCTACGCGAAGGACAACCCGTACTCATATGTCGAGGTACGTGGCACGGTCACCATGACCGAGGAGGGTGGCCGTGAGCTCATCGACCGCCTCAATCAGAAGTACATGGGCACCCCGCGCTACACGTGGGATGACGGTACCGACAACGTGCGCGTGGTCGTCCGCCTCAGCCCGTCGAAGGTCAACTTCCAGTAATCACGGCACTTTCGGGTCCCCGAGCGGCTTCGGCCCTCGGGGATCTGTCGTTTTCGGCCTCATACGCGTGGCGTGAGGGTCCTCCGGGAGTCGGTACCCTTGTCCCGTGCCTCTCGCCTTCTATGACACAGCCACGCGCGCTACTCGGGAATTCGTCCCGATCGTGCCGGGCAAGGTCGGCATTTACCTGTGTGGTGCCACCGTCCAGGCGCCGCCCCACGTGGGGCACATCCGCTCGTCGGTCGCCTTCGATGTGCTGCGCCGCTGGCTGATCGCCCGAGGCTACGACGTCACCTTCATTCGTAATGTGACCGATATCGATGACAAGATCATTCATAACGCCGGCCATGACGATGTGCCCTACTGGGTCGTCGCGATGCGTAATGAGCGCAACTTCACCCGCGCCTACGACACCCTCGGCTGCATTCCGCCGACCTACGAGCCTCGCGCCACCGGTCACATTCCCGAGATGATCGAGATGATGCAGCGCCTGATCGATGCCGGCTACGGCTATGCGATGAATGGCGATGTCTACTTTGACGTGCGTAAGTTCGTGGGCTACGGCTCACTCAGTGGTCAGAAGATCGACGACATGCTCGCGTCACCCGACTCCGAGGCTCAGGTCAAGCGCGATCCTCGCGACTTCGCGATGTGGAAGGGTGCCAAGCCCGACGAGCCGTACTGGGATACCCCGTGGGGTCCCGGTCGTCCGGGCTGGCACATCGAGTGCTCAGCCATGGCACACAAGTACCTCGGTGCGCAGTTCGATATTCATGGCGGTGGTCTCGATCTCGTCTTCCCGCATCACGAGAATGAGATTGCCCAGTCGAAGGCAGCCGGCGATCAGTTCGCGAATTTCTGGCTGCACAACGCCTGGGTCACTACAGCGGGCGAGAAGATGAGCAAGTCGCTGGGTAATTCACTTCTCGTTGACGAGATCGTGCAGCGCGTACGTCCGGTCGAGCTTCGTTACTATCTGGTCGGTGCTCACTACCGCTCGATGCTCGAGTACTCCGACGAGTCGGTGAAGGAAGCCGGGCAGGGCTACCGCCGTATTGAAGGTTTCCTGCAGCGTGCCTTCGAAGCCCTCGACTCTGACGACTCGCTCCTTGACGTCACTGCTTCCTCCAATGGCACTGGCCCGTCGCTTCGCCCTGCAGACTTCGATGCCGCAATGGACGATGATCTCTCGGCGCCCGCTGCAATGGCTGTGCTCCATGAGGCCGTGCGTGAAGGCAACGCGGCTCTTACCGCCGGTGATCTTGCCGCTGTGCGAGGTTCATTCGTGGCCGTGCTCGCGATGGTCGATGTCCTGGGCGTGAACCCCTGGGCCTGGGCCTCCTCGTCGGCAGATGCCGACGCCTCGCGTTCAACTATCGACGCGCTCGTGCGCGTCGCACTCGATCAGCGCCAGGAGGCGCGTGCTCGCAAGGACTTTGCCGCAGCGGATGCCATTCGCGACGGCCTTGATGCCATCGGTATCAAGATCGAGGACACCGCCAATGGTGTCCGCTGGAATCTGGAGGCGTAATGGCAGGAAATTCACAGCGCAAGGGGGCCATGCGCAATCCGGGCACCAAGAAGGGTCCGACAGTTGGCACCGGCGGTGCTCGACGCAAGGGCCTTCAGCCCAAGGGTCCGACCCCCAAGGCGACCGAACGTCCGCATCACCCTGCTGCGCGCCGCGAGCGCGCCGCTGCACGCCGTGCAGACGAGGCCGCGGGCAAGAAGATCAACAAGCGCACCGGCGTTGCAGCCGCAGGTCGAGCGTCGGGTCCGCGCAAGCGTCCGACCGCAGACGGTGGCGGCTTCCTCATGGGCCGCAACTCAGTCGTCGAGGCACTGCGCGCCAAGATCCCTGCGAAGGCGCTTTACGTTCAGGTCAAGACCGAAGCCGATGATCGCTGGCGTGAGGCCCTGAAGCTGGCAACCGCGTATCGAATCCCGATCATGGAAGTCACTCGCACCGATCTCGATCGTATGACCGACACCGGCGTGCACCAGGGACTCGTGCTCTCTGTTCCCGCATACGAGTACACCGAACTCGATGAGATGAAGACTGCAACAGTCCTCGTTGCACTCGACGGTGTTACCGACCCGCGCAATCTCGGCGCCATTGCCCGATCGGCATCGGCCTTCGGTGCCGGAGGCATCGTAATTCCTTCGCGCCGTTCCACTGGCGTTACTCCAGGTGCCTGGAAGACCTCGGCAGGTGCACTCTCTCGAGTGCCGGTTGCTCAGGTCACCAACCTGACTCGTGCACTTCAGGGTCTGCAGAAGGCCGGCTACACGGTCATTGGTCTGGCCGCGAACTCCGGTAAGTCCCTTCAGGACCTCGATCCCGCAATCCTCGGCGGCAACATCGTGATTGTGGTGGGCTCGGAGGGCCAGGGCCTCGGCCGTCTGGTCAGCGAGACCTGCGACTGGCTGGTGGGCATCGACATGGACAGCAAGACCGAGTCACTCAATGCCGCGGTGGCGACGAGTATCGCACTCCATGCCGCATCACTCGCTCGTCGCTGAACTAGTGCACTAACTCCGCAGGCTCATCGTCGACCGAGTGCTTGATACGCCTGCTCAGAAGTGATGAGGCGAGCGGAAACACCAGCACTGTCAGGGCGCCGGCTCCCACGAGTGCGGCGGCACTTGAGGCGCGCATTGCACCGGCATTGACCTCGACAGTCGTGATCGCGACGATGATGGGTAGCGCAGTTCCGATGAGCAGGGCGAAAGACATGCGCTCCGCACGATCAGGGATCGCCTTGCGGTAAATGACGTACTGCGGAAGTGCGCGAACCACGAATAGAGCCACGAAGGCAAGCACCATCGGTAGCGGATTCTTGAGGATCGAATTGATATCGAGGTTTGCTCCCGACACCACGAAGAAGATCGGGATGAAGAAACCGAAAGCGATGGCCTCGATGCGCAGCTCGAGTGGAGATTCCTCATCGCGTGGCACGATTCGGCGAGTAAGGATTCCTGCGATGAATGCTCCGAGAACGCCATCGAATCCAAGGCCGATAGAGAGTCCGAGAAAGAGCACGATCACGAGCATCGTGATGCGCACTCCGGTCTGCGAGCTCGTGCTGTAGCCACCCCGCACCAGTCGCCGGAGCTTGTCGGTGCTGAACACCCTCGACACTGCTCCGATGACGAAGGACACCACGAGGAACATGAGCAGAGTCAACAGTGCTGCCCACGAAGACCGAGTGCTGAGAAAAACTGCGATGGAGATGATGGGCCCGAGTTCACCCCAGGCTCCTGCACCCATGAAATAGGTACCGAAGCGGCCGCCCAAGGTGCCGTTATCGCGCAGGATAGGGAGCAAGGTGCCTAGGGCGGTCGACGTCAGGGCAATCGCGAAGCCGGCAAAGTCCTTGATCACCCCGCTTGCTGCAAGGACAGCGCTGAGTGCCAATGCAAGAGCGATAGAAGTGATCCACCCCGTCGCGGCAAGCTTCCCGCTCCGGCCCTTCAGTGAGCGGCTCTCAAGCTCCATGCCGGCCAGGAAGAACAGCAAGCCGAGACCGAGCTCAGACAGAAGTGAGATCGAAGTGTCGACGGTGATCAGGCCGAGCACACTTGGGCCGAAGATGATTCCGCCCACGAGTAGCAGCACCACCTGAGCGACCTTGATGCGCAGGAGCCCCACGAGCAGGGGAACCGCAGCTGCGATGGCGACGATGGCCAGGAGAGAGCTGAGTTCTGGATTCATCCACGATTCCGATGGTCGGTGGGCACCTGCAAAGCCTGTCACACCAGTGGGTGAGGGTGATGTGCCGATCCTGTGTGTGAAGGTCGGCTCGGTACAGTGAGGTCATGTCCGATTCGCCTGCCCCCAAGGCCACCTTGGCATTGATTGCCGAGCAGGCCGGAGTCAGCGAAGCCACGGTCTCGCGGGTGCTCAATGGCCGCCCGGGCGCCTCAGATGCAACCCGGCAGTCGGTACTCACCGCCCTCGACGTACTCGGATATGAGCGTCCCTCGAAGCTGCGCGCACGTGCCGGGCTCGTCGGTCTCATCGTGCCTGAGCTGGAGAATCCGATCTTTCCCATTCTCGCCCAGGGCATGGAGACCCAACTCGCTCAACTGGGCTACACCCCCGTGCTCTGCACGCAGACTCCCGGTGGCGTGAGCGAAGAGGAGTACGTCGACCTGCTTCTTGAACGCGGAGTTGCCGGCATCATCTTCGTCAGCGGAGGCCACGCTGATATCTCAGCCGACATGTCTCGCTACCGGGCACTCGTCGAGCGCAAGTTGCCCGTGGTCTATGTGAATGGCTTCGCCGAGGGCATCGATGCGCCCTTCATTTCCGACGACGATGTCACGGCGATGGATCTTGCCGTTGCTCATCTGACGTCAATGGGCCATCGACGCATCGGGCTGGCGGTGGGCCCAGACCGGTTTGTTCCAGTAGTTCGCAAGCGCGCCGGATTTATCGATGCAATGCAACGCCACGCTGGAGTCAGTGGCGATGAGGCGGCTTCGCTCGTCAACCACTCTCTCTTCACTGTTGAAGGCGGTCAGGCAGCAGCACACCACCTTCTGGCCGCTGGCTGCACCGCGATCGTATGCGGCTCTGACCTCATGGCTCTTGGCGTAGTGCGCACCGTGCGCCAGCGCGGCATGAGCGTGCCCGGCGATGTCTCGGTCATCGGGTACGACGACTCGATGTTGATGGCCTTTACTGATCCGCCGCTCACGACCCTGCGCCAGTCAGTGCATGCGATGGGAACGGCAGCCGTGCAGGCTCTCATGGACGAAATCAACGGCACCCGTGCTCCACGCGATGAGTTCATGTTCCGACCCGAGCTCATCGTGCGAAACTCGACCGGTGCTGCTCCGCGCCAACATTAGCCAATGAAGAGACGGGAAGAGAATATGTCGGCCTCACGAATCGCCCTGATCACCGGCGCCTCCAAGGGACTTGGTAGAGCAGCCGCCATCGAAATCGCGTCGCGCGGCGTCACTGTGGTGCTCGCAGCCCGGGATGCCTCGGCCCTGTCGAGCGCGGTTGAACTCATTCATGCATCGGGTGGAAAGGCGGAGGCAATCGTCCTCGACGTGTGTGATGAGAACTCGATACGTGACGCAGTCCGGTTCGTGGACTCGACTTATGGAGTACTGGATATTCTGGTCAACAATGCGGGTGTAGGCCTCGAGGGTGACTGGATGCAGTCCAATGCCGAGTCGGTCTCCCAGGAGATCCTGCATAGAACCTTCGAGACTAATTACTTCGCACAAGTGGCTGTAACGCAGGCTTTCTTGCCACTCATCCGGCGCAGTCAGCACGCAAGCATTGTCTTCGTGGGCAGTATTCTCGGCTCGCTCACCCTGCACGCCTCGCACACCGGTCTTGAAGGGATGAAGACGGTTGCCTACAACTCCTCGAAGTCCGCTCTGCATCAGTACGCCCTTCATTTGGCCGATGCTCTTGCTGACACCTCGATCAAAGTGAATATCGCCCATCCCGGTTGGGTTCGCACCGAGCTCGGCTCCGAGGCCGCAATGCTGAGCATCGAGGAAGGAATCGACACGATCGTCGATGCCGCCCTCATCGACCCCGGTGCACCGTCCCGACAGTTCCTCCACAAGGGGGAACAACTGCCTTGGTAGTAATCCCCCTGTCCGCAGGGTTCGTCGTGATGAGAGGCTAAGGAACATGAGTCGTCCCGTCATCGGCGTCAGCACTTACCTCGAGCCCGCGAAGTGGGGCGCGTGGGATGTCACGGCATCCACTCTCCCGCACTGGTACCTCGATCTCTTCCAGGAGTCCGGCGCTCGCGTCGTGCTGCTTCCTCCGGATGTCGACCCCGATGTCTCAGTACTTGATCGCCTCGATGGGCTGGTGATCGTCGGCGGTGCGGATGTTGATCCGTCGCTCTATGGCGAGGAGTCGCACGAGACCACTGATGTTCCTCGTGTCTCGCGAGATGCCTCCGAAATCGCGTTGTATCGCGGAGCTCGCGAACGTGACATGCCCGTCTTCGGCATCTGCCGCGGCCTGCAGATCATGGCGGTTGCCCACGGCGGAGCACTGCATCAGAACATGCCCGATATTTCCGAGGTCACCCACCGCATTAAGCCCGGCCAGTTCAACGACCATGAAGCCGAGTTCATCGAGGGTTCGCTCGTGGCCAAGGCAATGGGTGGCACTGAGGCCGTCGTGAACTCCTCGCACCATCAGGCAGTGAAGGATCCGGGTGACCTCCAGATCACCGGAGTCGCACCCGACGGAACCATTGAGGTGTGCGAGGACCCTCGCGGTGCGTATGTCATCGGCGTGCAGTGGCATCCAGAGCACCCTGACCGCAGGGTGCGCGATGTCGGCCTGATCCGAAACTTCCTGGAGGCCGCAACGGCGTACCGGGCCGCGCTCTAATCGGGCATCTCGCAGGCGGTGGTTCCGCCGGGAAGTCGATGTCTATTCGAGGCGATAACTCGGTAAGTGTGTGCGGCCAGGGATCGAACGCCAGGCAGTTCACCAACAGATCCGAGCATTGACCAGCCGGAGCCTGCCTCGCGAAGCATGGCGGTAATGGCGGCAGCGCCGGAGCGCGTTTCGCTGGAGTCGCTCACCCATTGCACGGCTGTGGAGCATTGCTCAGGATTGAGGCCGAGAGTTTCCAGATCGAGGGCCTGCCGCGCGTGAACCTCAGTGGTGGGCTTGATGTGTCGGGTGATGAAGCCGGCGGAACGCGTGCAGAAAGCGCAATCGCCGTCGAAGACGAGGATCGACATTCGGATCCTCTCCCTCGACGGCGATTGGCGCGAGCGTGGACTGACTACAGCGGGGTGACGTATGCGCCCGAGATACCGCCATCGACCAGGAAGTTCGACGCGGTGATGAACGACGAATCATCGCTGGCGAGGAATGCAACAGCTGCTGCAAGCTCATCTGCTTCGCCGAAGCGACCCATTGGGATGTGCACAAGTCGACGAGCAGCGCGCTCGGGATCCGAAGCGAAGAGCTCGATGAGAAGCGGGGTGTTCACTGGGCCAGGCGAGAGTGCATTGACGCGAATGCCACTGCGGGCGAACTGCACGCCGAGCTCACGGCTCATCGCCAGCACGCCACCCTTGGAAGCCGTGTAACTGATCTGGCTGGTGGCTGCTGCCATGGTGGCGACGAAAGAAGCCGTGTTGATGATCGAGCCCTTGCCCTGCTCCAGCATGATCGGGATGACCTCCTTGCAGCACAGGTACACGCTGGTGAGGTTCACCTCCTGCACTCGGCGCCAGGCGTCGATGCCGGTCTCGAGGATCGAGTCATCATCGGGCGGCGAGATGCCAGCGTTGTTGAAGGCGATGTCGACGCTGCCATAGGTGTCCTTGGCCTTCTTGAACATCGCTGCGACGTCGTCAGCATTGGTGACGTCGGTGCGAATGAAGGTGCCATTGACCTCGGCTGCTGCGGCCTCGCCCGAGACGGGATCGAGATCGCCGATGACGACGTGCGCGCCCTCGTCGGCGAAGCGACGAACCGACGCGAGGCCGATGCCGCTGGCGCCACCGGTGACGACGGCCACGCGGCCCTCGAGACGGCTGCACTTGCTGTTGCTCATGATTCCTCTTCCGGGATCAATGCGGATGGTGGTGTGCGGGTAGTGCAGGGTGCTTCATTCCCCGTGGATACGAGATTAGTCCTCGGTGCTGATGAATACGTTCTTGGTCTCGGTGAAGGCGTCCACGGCATCGGGGCCGAGCTCGCGACCGAGGCCGGACTTCTTGTAGCCGCCGAACGGTGTCCAGTAGCGAACCGAGCTGTGCGAGTTCACCGACAGGTTGCCGGTCTCGACGCCACGGGCCACACGAATGCCGCGTCCGATATCGCGAGTCCAGATTGAGCCTGAAAGCCCGTACTCGGAATCGTTCGCCATACGAATCGCATCGGCCTCGTCGTCGAAGGGCACGACAACGACGACCGGGCCGAAGATCTCCTCGCGGTAGGCGCGGTCATTCTCGGTGCCGGTGAGCACGGTCGGCGGGAACCAGTTGCCCTTACCTGTGGGCGCGGTGCCCTGGAACGCGATCGGTGCTCCGTCAGGAACGAAGGACTTAACTGACTCGAGCTGCGCCTTGGTGATGAGCGGGCCCATGTCGGTCAAGGTGTCATTGGGGTCGCCGCACACGAAGTTCTTCACGGCGGGCTCGAGGAGTTCCATGAAGCGGTCGTAAGCCTTGCGCTCGACGAGGATGCGCGAGCGTGCGCAGCAGTCCTGGCCTGCGTTGTCGAAGACACCGCCCGGTGCGCTTGCTGCAGCCTTCTCGAGATCGGAATCGGCGAACACGATATTCGCGCTCTTGCCGCCGAGCTCGAGTGTCACGGCCTTGATCTGCTTGGCGCAGCCCTCCATGATCCCCTGGCCGACCTGGGTTGAACCGGTGAAGACAACCTTGCGCACCAGCTCGTGATCGACGAAACGCTGGCCGACAACCGAGCCCTTGCCCGGCAGCACCTGGAGCACGTGCTCGGGGATGCCGGCCTCGAGGGCGAGCTCACCGATGCGAATTGCGGTGAGCGGAGTCACCTCAGCGGGCTTGAGTACGACGGTGCAGCCGGCAGCGAGTGCCGGTGCCAGGCCCCAGCCGGCAATCGGCATCGGGAAGTTCCAGGGCACGATGACGCCCACGACGCCAACGGGCTCCTTGAAAGTCATGTCGATACCACCGGGCACCGGAATCTGGCGGCCGAACAGGCGCTCGGGTGAGCCGCTGTAGTACTGCAGCACGTTCGCGATGTTGTTCACTTCCCAGCGGGCATTGCCGATGGTGTGACCTGAGTTCACGACCTCAAGAAGTGCAAGTTCGTCCTCGTGTGCACGCACGATGTCGGAGAAGCGGCGCAGCAGGTTTGCGCGATCACCGGGGGTCACCTCGCGCCAGGTCTTCAATGCTTCGTGCGAGCGGGCGATGGCCTCATCGGTCTGCTCAAGCGAGGTCGACGGAACGGTGGTGACGACCTCGTCGGTGGCCGGGTTGATGACGCTGAACATGATGCTCCTTGCTTGGGGAATGACGAGGTGAGGTTACAGGCGCTCGAAGCTGCGGTAGCGCTCCCAGTCGGTGACGGCACTGCCGTAGGCGGCGATCTCGACGCGTGCCATGTTGGCGTAATGCGCCTGCACCTCAGCGCCGAAGGTCTCTCGGATCCAAGATGAGCCCTCCCACAGCGCAAGTGCCTCGTTCATCGACGTCGGTACGCGCTCAGAGTCACTGCCGTACGCATTGCCGGTGAAGATCGGCTCGAGTGCGGTCTTGTTCTCGATGCCATCGAGGCCGGCGGCAATCATGCCCGCGACTGCGAGATACGGGTTGACGTCGCCACCGGGTACACGGTTCTCCAAGCGCAGTGACTGGCCATGACCGACCAGGCGGAAGGCGCACGTGCGGTTATCGCGGCCCCAGCGAATGGCGGTCGGCGCGAAGGAGCCCTCGACGAAACGCTTGTAACTATTGATCTGCGGCGCGAAGAGCAAGGTGAGTTCACGCATGTGAGCGAGCTGGCCGGCGATGAATGCCTTGCCTAGTTCGGACAGGCCTTCGTCGCCCTTGTCATCGGCCATGACCATCGAGCCGTCACTGCCGCGGAATGACAAGTGGATGTGGCAGGAGTTGCCCTCGCGCTCGTTGTACTTGGCCATGAAGGTCAGTGCCATGTCCTCCTGCGAAGCAATTTCCTTGGCACCGGTCTTGTAGACCACGTGGTTATCGCAGGTGTTCAGGGCATCGCGGTACTTGAACGCGATCTCGTGCTGGCCGAGGTTGCACTCGCCCTTCGCACTCTCGACTGTCATGCCGGCCGAGTACATCTCATTGCGGATGCGACGCAGCAACGGCTCGACCCGGGCGCCGCCCAGCATCGAGTAGTCGACGTTGTAGAGATTGGCGGGCGTGAGATTGCGGTAGCCGTTGATCCAGGCTTCCTCGTACGTATCGAGGAAGACAATGAACTCGAGCTCGGTTCCGACGAAGGCGCCCATGCCGGCAGCGTCGAGTCGATCGAGCTGCTTCTTCAACACCTGGCGCGGTGACGCAACGACGGGGCTGCCGTCTTCCCACAGCACATCACAGAGAACTCCGACAGCACCCGGCTGCCACGGAATGCGGTGCAGTGAGCTGAGATCAGGCCGCATGACCATGTCGCCGTAGCCGGTGTCCCACGAGCTCATGGCGTAGCCGTCGACGGTATTCATGTCGACGTCGACGGCGAGAAGGTAGTTGCAGCCCTCGGTGCCATGACCGAGTACTTCGTCGACGAAGAACTGTGCGTGGATGCGCTTGCCGGCCAGGCGGCCCTGCATATCGGTGATCGACACCGCGACCGTATCGATCTGCCCGAGCTCGACCTCTCGCTTGAGGGTCTCGACGTCGAGGGGAACGTGCCGGCTCATCCATGCCTCCGTTGCTGGTTCATGCGTGTTGCTCGATTCGGGCAATCTGCCCGAATGGTGCTGGGGTAACTCTGCCGTATGCCCCCTGGTCAGTGGAGCCCGATGCGGATATCGGCGGCTTTCTGAAGCGCCACCATGGTGGGCCGCGCTCGCCTAATCTCTGCCCGTGGCCAGCGCAGCGGAACGAGACCCCTTTGACGGGCTCCCCGACGCCGATCGACTACGCCGGGTGCCTGCTCTTGCCGGAGCCCTCGATGCCTCGCCGCTTTCCGGCGGAATCACCAACCGCAACTACAAGGTCACCTTGCCCACTGGCCCATTGGTCGTGCGGGCCTATGAGCATGAGTCCTCGGCTCTGGCCATTAACCGCGAGAACGAGCATCTGAACTCGGTGGCCGCGGCCGCTTCTGGAGCCGGCGCACCTGTCATCGAGTACCTGCCAATCGAGAACATGCTGATCGTCGGCTGGATCGAGGGACGCACCTTCAGTGAGCCCGATGTGAGGCTCCCCGAAAATCTGCCGCGCATTGCCCAGGCCTGCCGAGTACTTCACTCAGGGCCCCGATTCGTCAATGACTTCAACATGTTCGAGATACAGGCCCGTTACCTAGCGCTGGTGCGCGAGCGTGGATTCCGACTTCCTGCGAGGTATGAGGAGTTCCTGCCGCAGGTGGAGCGAATCCGGCAGGCAATGGCCGCGTCACCTGAGGGAACCGTGCCCTGCAATAACGATCTCCTGGCCGGCAACTTCATCGATGAAGGTCCACGAATCCGGCTGATCGACTACGAGTACTCCGGCAACAACGAAGCCAGCTTCGAGCTGGGAAATATCTGGAGCGAGTCGACCCTGCCCGACGACCTGCTGGAGGTGCTCGTCCACGCGTACTGGACGGGTCTCAGCGGTCAGGAGCTTGCCGCCAAAGTGGCCCGGGCACGGCTCTGGGGCCTGATGAGTAAGTACGGCTGGACCCTGTGGGCCTCAATTCAGGCCTCGATCAGCCCCATTGAGTTCGATTACTGGGGCTGGGGGATGGAGAAGTACGAGCGCGCGGTGGCCGAATTCGATGGCCCTGAGCTCGAGACACTCCTTGACGTACTGACGAAATAGGTCCGAAATGCACCTTTTGAAGCAGAATTTTCTGTAACACCCGTCACATATGTCCCGCGTGTCGCACTTTCACGAAGTCACGACGGGAGCAGACTGCGGCCATTAGTGTCCGTGTCCTCGCATTGTCCGAGGGGGAATCGGACTCAACCGCGCTACTGAGGAGGGCACGGTGGCTGATCTATCCACCATGAGTGACGACGAACGTCGTCTTGCAGAACTGGGCTACAAGCAGGAACTGACCCGCAGCTGGTCAGGATTCTCGAACTTCGCCATCTCGTTCTCGATCATCTCGATCCTGGCTGGCTGCTTCACCACGTTCGGCCAGGCCTGGAACAACGGCGGCCCGATCGCCATCTCGCTCGGCTGGCCGCTGATTGCAGCGTTCATCCTCGTGATCGGCTTCTGCATGTCCGAGCTGGTCTCTGCCTACCCGACCTCGGGCGGCATCTACTGGTGGGCATCGAAGCTCGGCGGCGCCAAGGCCGGCTACTACACCGGTTGGCTGAACCTGATCGGCCTGCTCGCTGTTATCGCGTCGGTGGCCTACGGCTGCGCGACCTTCTTCGATCTCGCGCTCTGCTCGATCAGTGATTCATGGGCCGCGGGTTACTCGCTCTCGCGAGTCTTCATCATGTTCATCATCGTGCTCTTGATCGTTGTTGTCCTGAACATCTGGGGTGGCACGATCATGTCGAAGATCAACAATGTCTCGGTGTGGTGGCACGTCTTCGGTGCCGCACTCGTCATCTTGATCCTGATCATCCTGCCCGACAGCCACATGAGCTTCAACGACGTCTTCACGATGCGCGTCAACAACTCCGGTGGCCTTCATGGCGGTGGCACTGATGGCTGGGGCTTCTGGTTCTACGTACTGCCCCTGGGCTTCTTGCTCACGCAGTACACGATCACCGGCTTCGATGCCTCGGCTCACCTTTCGGAGGAGACCCAGGGCGCATCCGAGACCGCAGCCAAGGGCCTGTGGAAGTCGATCTTCTACTCGGCAATTGGCGGCTGGTTCCTGCTTCTCGCCTTCTTGTTCGCCGTGCAGAATGCTGGTGATGTGACCGCTGGCGGCGGCGGTGTTGCAGTTGTCCTCACCCAGGCTCTCGATGCCAAGGTTGCGGGCTTCGTGCTTCTCATCTCCGCCTTCGGGCAGCTGTTCTGCTCGACCGCCTGCATGACCAGCACCTCGCGTATGACCTACGCCTTCAGCCGTGACGGTGCAGTGCCTGGCGCACGACTGTGGGCCAAGCTCAACAAGAACCACATTCCGGCCAACGCCGTCTGGCTCGCGGCAGTGGTGGCCATCATCATCACCCTGCCGGCACTCCTCGAGGTCAACATCGGCACCGAGGAAGCACCGATCCTCGTTCCGACCGCGTTCTACGCAGTCGTGTCGGTGGCGGTCGTCGGCCTGTTCCTCTCGTTCCTGATTCCGATCTGGTACCGCTGGCGCATTGGTTCGGCGTTCAAGCAGGGCTCGTGGAACCTGGGCAACAAGTGGAAGTGGATGGCACCGCTCGCGATCATCGAGATCGTGGTCGTGTCGGTCTACTTCATCCTGCCCTTCACTCCTGCAGGTACGCCGGGCTGGCTGCGCTGGCTCAACGGCTCACCGAGCGCTGAGGAGGTGCCGTTCGACTGGAAGTTCGTGAACTACGCACCGTTCCTCACCATCGGTGCGCTCATCGTGCTGTGGATCGGCTGGCACCTGTCGGCCAAGAAGTGGTTCACCGGCCCGAAGATGACGATCGACCTGCCCGCAGGTGTCAGCTCCGCTGACGAGATCGCTCTCGAGCACGAGCACAAGGGCTTCCATCAGCCGCCTAACAGCTAGACGGCGCTAGGTATGCGAAGGGGCGGGTGGCCATTGGCCGCCCGCCCCTCTGCTTTCCGCTAATGCGGAAGCTCGGTTAGCTGCGCACCCGTTCGGAGGCGGGATCGTACGGCGCCTTCAGCGAGACGGTAATCGGCACGACGCGACCGCCGACATTCACCGACCATTGTGCGTCGAGGTAATCAGGCGTGACTGCCTCACCGTCGAGGCGGCGCACGTAGGCAAGACCGACGCATGCGCCGATCGTGGTGCCGAATGCAGCCGACGTGACCTGGCCAACGCCAACTCCGTCGCGCAGGATCAATTCGCCGCCCCAGAGCATCGCATCGCCCTCGCCTGCGACCCACGACACGAGTCGGCGCCGCGGCCCGGCTTCCTTGATTGCCTCGAGTGCGGAACGACCCAGGAAGTCGATGTCGGTTTTCAGTTTCGTGGCGAAGAGCAAGCCTGCCTCGACAGGGGAGTAATCAGGGTTGAGCTCGGGGCCGAATGCTCGGTAGCCCTTCTCCAGACGCAGAGCACCGATTGCGTAGTAACCGGCATTGCGAATTCCCAGATCGGCGCCCGCTTCGTGCAGGAGGTCAAACACCCCGTTCGCGAACTCGGCGGGCACGTAGAGCTCCCAGCCAAGTTCGCCGACATAGGTCAGACGAGTCGCACGGACGGTGAAGAAGCCGATATCGATCAGCTGCGAGGTCCCGAAGGGGAAGGCTTGATTGGAGAGATCGGCCTTCGAGACGCGCGAGAGTAGTTCGCGTGACTTCGGGCCCATCAAGCCGAGTACGGCGTAAGCGCTCGAGATGTCGACGACCTCAACATGCATGTCATCAGTCGTGTGGCGATTAATCCAGTCGGAATCGCGCACAACAGATGCGGAACCGGTGACCCACATGAACTCATCGTGGGCAATGCGCGTGATCGTGACATCAGCCTCGTAGGTACCGCGTGCATTGAGCACACCGGTATAGACGACTCCACCGATGGGTACATTCACATCGGCGGTACATAGCCACTGCATCAGGCGCTCGGCATCGCGACCCTTGACCAGCAACTTGCCGAAGCTGGTCTCGTCAAAGATTGCGACGTCATTGCGCGTGGCACGCTGCTCGTCATTAACCCACGGAATCCAGTTCTGCTTGCCCCAGGCGTAGTCGATCGAAGCATCCTCGCCTGCAGGAGCAAAGTAGTTCGGGCGCTCCCAGCCCATGCGCGAACCGAAGCAGGCATTGGCCGCTGCGATGCGATCGTGCACGGGTGACTGACGGAAGGGTCGAGCAGTCGCGAATTCTCGATTGGGCCACGGCACCGAGTAGTGCAGACCGAGCACCTCACCCACACGGGCGCGCAGCCACTGGTTATTGCCGTTGAAGGGTGCGAAGCGACGGATGTCGACGCCGACGAGATCACTTTGCGGCTCACCCGACACGATCCACTCGGCAAGGGCTCGACCGGCGCCGCCGGCCGAGGCAATGCCGACTGAGTTAAAGCCGGCGCCGACAAAGAAGTTCTTGAGCTCGGGTGCCTCGCCGAGGATGAACTGATTGTCGGGGGTGAAGGACTCAGGGCCGTTGTAGAACATCTTGATACCGGTCTCCTGGAGAGCCGGAACGCGATGCAGTGCGCTTTCCATCAGGATCGAGAAGTGATCCCAGTCCTCCTCGAGTAACTGGAATTCGAAGGGGTACGGAATCTGATCGGGTGATACCCACGGCTTGGCTTCAGGCTCGAAGCCGCCGACCACGAGGCCGCCGACTTCTTCCTTCATGTAGGTGTAGCCATCGGGGTCGCGCAAAATCGGCATCATGCGATGCACGCCCTCGATCTGCTCGGTCACGACGTAGAAGTGCTCCGCCGAGTGCAGCGGAACATTGACTCCGCACATTGCGCCGATTGCCTTGGCCCACTGGCCGGCGCAGTTCACGACGATCTCGGCCTCAATGTCGCCGGCGTCGGTTTGCACGCCGGTGACGACACCGTCCTTCGTTGTGACACCCAGAACGCGAGTGCGCTCAAAAACTTGAGCACCCCTCATGCGCGCACCCTTGGCAAGCGACTGGGTGACATCGGTCGGGTTAGCAGTGCCGTCATACGGCAACCAGATGGCGCCCTGGATATCGGAGATCTCCAGGACGGGGTAGAGCTCCTTAGCGCGCTCGGGCGTGATGATCTCGCACTCGAGGTTGTAGGCCTCAGCGGCAGCGGCCGTGCGAAGCAGTTGCACCATGCGGTCGGGAGTGCGTGCCACGGTGACGCCGCCGCACTCCTTGTATCCGGTACCAAGGCCCGTCTCGGCCTCAAGCTCCTGGTAGAGCTTTGCGGAGTACTGCACCAGTCGCGTGCCGCCCTCCGTTGCGCGCAACTGACCGACCAGTCCGGCCGCATGCCAGGTGGTGCCAGATGAGAGCTGCCCCTGCTCGAGGAGCACGACATCGCTCCAGCCGAGCTTGGTCAGGTGGTACGCGACGCTGGCGCCGACGATGCCGCCGCCGATGATGACAACGCGGGCGCGATTGGGCAGATTGCTCATGGGCAAAGACTAGGCGGGCCCGATCAATGATCGGACCCGCCTAGTGAAAGTGCGTGCGCAGTTTTAGCCGAGTTTGCCGATCTGGAACTTTCGAAGCATCGCCGCAGGACCACCCTGGCCCTGATGCTGACTGTTGAAAGCCGAGCTGCCGTCACGCCCGCAAATACTCAGGATCGGACCGGAGCCGCCGGGGTGACCTTTGATCCACGTGGTGAGGTTGTATACCTGGCCATTAATAGAGGTCCAGCAGTCCTTCGCCGTCGCGTGCTTGGCCACCTGGGCCGCCGTGTATTTCTTGGACGGTTGAGCCGCCGACGCACCGGTCGATATGGCACCGCTCGCAGCGATCACGGTGAGCCCGATGGCGATGCCAGTGACAAGACGGCGGGCGCTCATCCGAGAGGCCCGACAAGGAAGCTCGCGAGTTCCTGAGCTGGTCGACCCTGGCCGGCGTGCTGGCCTTCGAATCCAGCCGTACCGTCGGTGCCACACATTCCGAGGATCGGGCCGGAGCCACCAGGGTGCTGTGAGATCCACTTGGTGAGGTCATAGACATTGCCTGAAACGGCCGACCAGCAATCCTTGGCGGTCGAGTGCTTGGCAACATCGGCCATCGTGATCGCGCCGCTGGATGTGGTGGTACCCGCGGAGGCAGCGGGGCTGGCTGAGGAGCTGGCTGCCGTAGTGGCTGCGGGGATGGGCTGGGTCGCCGCGGCGTACTTCGCCTTCCAGGCTGCCTCGGCACCCGAGTGTCCGACAAGAATGGTGACGCCAATGGTGAGCAGTGCCAACGCAATGCCCGCAATGTTGAGCAGCGTGGCGGCCGCGCCCTTTGTCTCCTTGCGGGCGAACCAGAACCAGATCGCCGCCACCACGAACAGCAGAGCACTGATGGGCACGAGACGATCACCCCACTCGGCATGCTCGCTCGGCACACCGACGACAGTGGCCAGATTCTGGCCGGTCTCCTTGGCAACCCAGGCGCACACCGCGCTGACTCCGAGGCCACCGACCACCAGCCAGCCATAGGTGCGTCGCCATTTGGGTACGAGCACCAAGATGATGAGGCCGACAGCGCACAAAGGAAGGAGAACGGCTACGGCATGGACAACGAGGGGATGCAGCGGCAAGCCGCCAATAGTGTCAGGCATGGCTTAAGTGTCCCACTTCGATTCTTTGCCTCGACTGAGCACATCCACAGGTGAAATGAACCTCTCGTAAAGGCTCAACGCCTCGGAAGCTCGAATCGGAAACGGCCACCCGGGCCCTCGAGAGCCCAGGCGCGACCGCCATGAGCCTGCGCTGTTGCCGCGACAATGGCCAGACCCAGCCCACTACCGCCTTCGTCACGATGCCGAGATTCATCCAGTCGGACGAAACGTTCGAATACGCGTGACGTGTCGGCGCTTTCGAGACCCGCGCCGTCATCGTCCACGGAAATGAGTATGTGGCCAGGTGTCTCGGTCACCGAAATAGTGACCGCGCGCGAGCAGTGACGTGCAGCATTGCGAAGCAGATTGTCGATTGCTCCCCGAAGCGTGCGTTCATCTCCCAGCACGGAAACGGCATCGCAGCTCACGGTGAAGTCAACATTGACGTATTGCTGTCGAGCGGTACGAACCGCTTCTTCCACTAGACGGGATAGGTCGACGCTGGCGAAGGAGGGTGATTCGTGCGCCTCAGTGCGGGCAAGAACGAGGAGGTCTTGAACTAGTGCCTCAAGTCGATCGAGTTCGGCAAGGGCGAGGGAAGTTTCCTCGCCAGGTTTCTGGTCGAACTCGAGGCTTACCCTCAAGGTGGCAATCGGGTTACGGAGCTCGTGCCCTGCATCGGCGATGAATTGCCTCATCGAGCGGGACTGAGCATGCAGGCGAAGTAGAAGATCGTTGAGAGTTTCGCCGAGTGATTCGATTTCGTCGCCCGTCGGGTCAACAGCAAGGGCACCATCGCTCGTGCTGGTCATCGACTCCGCCTGCTTGCGCAAGCTGTCGACGGATCGCAAGGCACGACCCACAGCAAGCCACACCGCTATGGCAACACCCACGACCGCGAGGGGAATGATGATCAGGAGCACGAGAAGCACGTCACGCTCTGCCTCGCGTACCCGCGCCTTGCTCGCCGCCGCGCAGAGCGTGAGGTTGCCCAGAGCAGGCGAACTAATAGTCGTGACCTCCTGCACTCGGCTGCTGTCTCCCGTGCAGAGATCGAGCCCGGGCGGTGTTCCGGGTGTCTCGGCGAGTGTGCTGCCGTCGGCATTGAGCACGCGAACGAAGACCGGGCTTGACGCCTCGACTGCCTCGAGCACCACATTGTTTGCAGGGCCACCCCCGGGCTCCTGGAGTTGTGCAGTGACGTCTTCGAGATGCGCCGAAACAATTTCGTGCACCGTAGAGAGCGTGATGCGGCTGACGAGCACGAAGGATGCGGCACCGAGTGCGATGCCGACAACAAGTGTTGCGCTGACGGCCACGAGCACAGCACGTGCTCGAATTCCCCGGGGCATGAAAGGCATTATTCGCCCAAGCGGTACCCGACACCGCGGACGGTGCGAATGAGCTCATTTCCGAGCTTCTTGCGCACCTGAAGGATGCACACCTCGACGACGTTGGGATCGAGTTCAGGTTCGTCCCACACATTGTCGAGAAGCTCACGCTTGCTCACGACCGAACCGGCTCTTTGCGCGAGATACAGGGTCACATCGAATTCCCGTGGAGTGAGGGTGATTCGCTCGGCGCCAAGCATGCATCGGTGCTTACGTGCATCAAGTGAGAGCTCACCAACGACTACTTCTTGGTCTGAGGCGTCGGGTCGTCGGCGAAGAAGCGAGCGCATGCGGGCGAGCAACACGACCGTGCTGAAGGGCTTAGTGAGGTAGTCATCTACTCCGAGGTCGAATGCATCGGCCTCGTCATATTCGCCATCCTTCGCGGTGAGCATCATCACCGGAGTCTGGTTTCCTGCCGCGCGCAGCTTCTCGACGACCCGGTAACCCGAAAGACCGGGCAGCATGAGATCGAGAAGGATCAGGTCAAAGCCGCCACTAAGTGCCTTGGCGAGTGCCGAATCACCATCGTTCACTACCGTGACGTCGTAATCAGTGCGGCTAAGACCCTGACGCAGTGCTTCGGCGAACCTGACCTCGTCATCAGCGACCAGGACTCGTGCCTTACTACTCATTGCGCAATCGTCACACGCGTTGGTGAGATCTCCTCATCCGACTCAGCGGTTGCTCAGTCAGAAGGGCTGATTGTGCTTACCTCAAGCACCCATCTGGCCGAGGAGCGCCTGGAGTGCTGTCTGCTCAGTGGTCACGTTCGGTGACGTGGACCGAAGTTCGCGGAGCACGGCATCGATTTTGTCGTCGACCGCATGCCAGGCATCGGGATTCCGGCGCGTGAGGGTTGCTGCAGCGTTGTCCCAGGCCGACTCGAGATCAGTAATCCGAGCGGTGGCCTCCGACTGCTTCCCTGCATTGAGCAGCGATGCTGTGTCCTGAGTGATGGTGATGAAGGCAGTCATGTCGCCGAGCGGCGACGCAGGTGCAGCAGGCTGAGTTGAAGAGTTGCTCGAGGCGCTGCTGGCCGTAGGCGCCGGGGCCACCGCCGCGGCCTCGGCGTTGAGTGAATTCGTGCGCCAGGCGTAGAAGGCTCCGCCGACCACGACGACGATGACAAGAACCACCACCGTCTGGATCGCCGCCGTGCGAGCTGACTCTTGGCGGTGATGAGGTGCGGTCTCAGGAGAGTCGAGTGCTGCAAGCTGCGCGGGATCGTTGGGAACGGGGATGACGTCGGGCTTGCGCACCGAGAGGTAGATGACGATCCCGACGATCAACACGAGCAGGATCAGACTGGTCACCGTGACGCCGAGCCCGAGACCGCCATTGGAGGAAGGCTGGGCCATGAGATCGCCGATCGATGCGCCAAGCGGACGAGTCAGGATGTAAGCGAGCCAGAAGGCCAGCACTGCATCGAGGCCAAGTCGCCACGCGATGGTGATCACGGCGATGAGTCCTGCGCAGAGCAACCCGGTTTTCAGATATCCGACGCCCAGGCCCTCAGACACCAGGTCTCCAGTTGCTGTGCCGAGGGCGAACGTCACCAGGATCGCCAGCCAATAAAAGGCTTCGCGTCGACGGGTGTAGATCGAATGGATGGAGAGGGTTTTCTCGCTCGCGTACCAGGCCAAGAACACCAGGCCAAGAGCAACAGAGAACACAATGGTGCTGACTTCGAGTGGCACCCCAAGGTTGTCGGTCAGATTGTCGGTGATGAGGGTGCCGAAGACGCTCACGAGCGCGACGGTCAGCCAGTAGACCCCTGCTACGTAGCGCTTCAGGCTGATCTGAAGGGTCAGGACTACGGCGAGAAGCACTCCCGTTGCCACTGACGTGAGGGTCAGGCCCCAGTTCAGGTTGTAGTTCAGGAAGTCGGCAGCCGATTCACCCACCGTGGTGCACAGGATCTTGATGATCCAGAAGAAGATCGTGACCTCGGGCACCTTGTTGAGAAGGCGCTTGCTGAGCACGATGGGCGTGACGGGTGTCGAGTTTGCTTGGGGCATGGTGCGAGGCTAGCCAGTCACAACTGAGACCTGACTGAGTCGAGTCGTGTAAAGAAGTGGAGCCCCCGGTCAGGATTGAACTGACGACCTACCGCTTACAAGGCGGTTGCTCTACCACTGAGCTACAGGGGCGCTGGTGCGCCACTACTTTACCGTTGGGTCAATGACGGCCCGATGGGCTGTCGTCGGCTCAGATCTGGGCGGACTGAACAGCGCTCAGGTACGAACGAATTCGCGCTTCGAGGGCAGCCTGCCCGACGTCGTCAATCGTTCCGAGCGCACTGCCTGCCAGGCCCACCGAAGCGAGGGCTGGCTCGAATAGCCGGTCTGCGTGCGGTCATAGGCTCTCCCCGTGGAGTTGTTCAGCTGGTTTGCGACCTCGGCCCTGATCGCCGTGGGCGTGGCCGTGTTCACCCGGCAGCGTGGCTGGGGGATGGCCCTTCCCGTGCTGGTGGCTGGTGCCATCTGCGGCTTCCTCCCTTTCGCCCCGAGTGCACCTCCTGACCCGGAGATCGTGCTGGCGGCGATCTTGGCGCCCTTGGTCTTTGGTGAAGCTCTCGGTTCCTCATACCTGGACCTTCGCCGAGTGCGAAAGCCCGTGCTCACGTTGGCGATCGGCCTCGTGCTCGCGACGACTCTTCTCATCGGTGGTGCGCTCAGCCTGGTCATCACTGCGCCGATCGCACTGCTCTTTGCCCTCGGAGCCATCCTCGCGCCAACCGACGCGGTGGCAGTCAGCTCGGTAGCAAAGCGCGCTTCGCTCGATCGGCGCCTTGTGTCGATTCTCGAAGGCGAGAGCCTGGTGAACGACGGCACCGGCCTGACGCTCCTGGGCGTCGCTGTCATTGCTCTGCTGGCGGGCACCATCACCGTCGGACAGGTGTTCGGGGTGCTGGTGCTCTCGGTCGTCGGTGGCGTTGCGGTGGGTGTCGCCGGTGGCTGGCTGGTGTCGCGAATCAGCGCGCGCACGACCGACACGGTGGCATCCAACGGCCTCATCATCATTGCTCCGTTCGTGCTCTACCTCGCAGCAGAGCGCATTCACGGCTCGGGAATCCTCGCTGTCGTGATTGCGGCACTCTGGATCGCGCACTCGCAGTCATCGGACACCGCCCACGTTGCCCGCTTCCAGGGCGTCCAGGTGTGGAAGCAGCTGACCTTCCTGCTGCAGGCCATGGCGTTCTTCCTCGTCGGCCTGGAACTGACCGACACTCTCATGAAACTCGGAGGTGGTGACTGGCTGCTGATCGCGGGACTGGCACTTCTTGTCGTAGTTCTGCTCATCGTGATCAGGTTTGTCTTCGTCTACGCGATGGTCGGATATCTCCGTCTGCGCGGTCAAGATGTGCGGGACTCCGGTGTAGCTCGCGGGGCGGCGGTTATTGCGTGGGCCGGAGCGCGTGGGCCGGTGTCCGGTCTTGCGGCCTTCTCGATCCCGCTTGCCATGGACGATGGAACGGCGATCCCTTATCGCGAGGCACTTCTATGCGTCACGTTCATCGTCATTCTGATCACTCTTGTCCTCGCTCAGACAATTGGCCCTCTTGCCCGAAAGCTGAGGGTGACCTCTGCCGATGAGGGCGGGGTAACCCGTCGGGTGAACATCGAGCTCGTGCGAGCGGCGCTCGAAAGACTCGATGACGAAGAGGTCCAGGCCGAGCTTCGTGGCACCCCCTTGTCGGCTGAGGTCGTCGAGAAGATTCGCCAAGAGTTCCAGTTGTCGCTTGATCACTTAGTCGCGCACGTGGATCACGACGATCATCACGATGCCGATGACGAGTCTGAGCTGGATCACGATCACGCCGCGCACTCCTTGCGCCAATTGGAGCTCTCCATGCTTCGCGCCGAAGAGGAAGAACTTGTTCGAATTCGCGATGACGAGGGCCTACCTGACGAGATTTTCCGCGAACTACTGCATCAGATAGACCTACGCCGAGAGACCCTGCGTAACTCCCGGTGACCGAGGTCACGGCGTCCACTTCGGCCAATTGGCTCTGGGCACGTTGAGGGGCGTGGGAGAGTGAATCCCTCGTTACCGCAAAGGAATTCATGACTGACGTCGCGCCACGACGGCCATCGACTGCCGCCATCATCGGCGTGCTCTCGATCGCCGGTATTGCAGTCGCGATCATGCAGACCCTGCTCGTGCCGATTATCCCCGAGCTGCCCGGGCTCTTGAATGTCTCATCCGAAGACGCCTCCTGGCTGATTACCTCCACGCTGATTGCCAGCGTGGTGGCCACTCCTTCTCTGTCTCGCCTGGCGGACATGTTCGGCAAGCGTCGGATGCTGCTCGTCAGTCTTGGCTGCCTGCTCGCCGGCTCATTGCTCGGCGTTGTTGGCAATTCGCTACTTGTGTTGATCCTGGCGCGCTCGCTGCAGGGGTTCGCCGTGGCGCTCGTGCCGATCGGCATGAGCATCATGCGTGACGAACTTCCGCGTGAGCGACTCGCGGGAGCAGTTGCACTGATGAGCGCGACCATCGGAATTGGTGCGGCTGTAGGTCTGCCGCTCTCGGGGTGGATCTACTCGCAGTTCGGTTGGCATGCGATCTTCTGGAGTTCGGGAGCAATAGCCCTGCTCATGATCGCCGCCGTGTTGATCGTGATCCCGGAGTCACCGGTGCGCTCAGGAGGGCGTTTCGACTACAAGGGAGCGATCCTGCTCTCGCTCGCTCTCACTTCTGTGCTTCTCGGCATCACCAAGGGCGGGGCATGGGGCTGGACTTCCATGAACACGCTCGGATCCTTCGTCATTGGCATTGCGCTCTTCGTCGCATGGTGGCCGCTGGAGTTCCGCACTGTGGATCCGATCGTCGACCTGCGAACCTCCGTGCGCAGGCCGGTGGCGTTGACCAATGCCGCCTCCCTGGTGATCGGCTTCGCCATGTACGCGAACCTGCTCACCACCACCCAATTACTCCAGTTGCCCGAGTCGACGGGCTTCGGCTTCGGGATAAGTGCTCTGGCTGCAGGCCTTGCTCTGCTTCCTGCCGCAATGGTCATGGTGATTCTTGCTCCCGTTTCTGCGCGCATCACCAAGCGTTTCGGTGCCCGATCGACGTTGATGTTCGGATCGGTGATTCTTGTGGTCGGGTATGTCGGGCGTTCGTTCATCTCGGGTACTGAATTGCTCGTTGTGCTCGGCGCAGTCGTGGTCTCGTGCGGCACGGCATTCACGTACTCGTCCTTGCCGGTACTCATCATGAGGGCGGTTCCGCTTCACGAGACTGCTGCGGCCAACGGACTCAACACCGTGGTTCGAATGATCGGTACCGCGATTGCGAGTGCGACGGTCGCGGCGCTGCTCACCACGATGATGATGAACGTGGGCGATCACCTCTTCCCGTCGCAGGCGGCCTTCCGTGCGGTGTTCCTGTGTGCCGGCGGAGCAGCGCTTATTGGACTCGTGCTCGCGTACTTCATTCCCGATCGCGTTACGGATCAACCTGATGAGGCCGACATCATCGACGGCACCGCACCCGCGAGGCGCTAGCCTCCTCGCATGGACGAAACGCCCCCCTGCCCGAAGTGCGACTGCGAGTACACCTATGAATTGAGTGGCCTCTTCACGTGCCCCGAGTGCGCGCACGAGTGGTCTGCTGACGGGTCTGATCTGGGCGGCGCCGAGACGACCGAGCGCGTGGTCAAGGATTCTGCTGGCAATGTGCTGCACGACGGTGACAGCGTCACTATCGTGAAGGATCTCAAGGTCAAGGGCAGCGCAACCTCGATCAAGGTGGGCACGAAGGTGCGTAACATTCGCCTCGTCGACGGCGCCGACGGGCACGACATCGATGCGAAGGTCGACGGTTTCGGCTCCATGATGCTCAAGTCGAGCGTGGTCAAGAAGGCCTGACCTGCCCTGACTAAGGCGCCAGGGTTCCCGCGAAGATTTGCCATGCCAGCAACGACTTCGCCACCAGGCTCAGCACGATGTAGGTGCGCTCACCTGTCAGGTAGTTCGCCCAGCGGCCGACCTTCTTGTACTGCAGGAACTGCACGAGCGCGAAGATGTTGAAGAAGATGAAGAGCGAAATCACGATTCCGTAAACGAATGCGGGCGGATTCAGCTCGGCCGGTGCTCCGGGTGAGAGAACGTAGACCAAGATCGCAAGCCAGGGCACGATGCCGGCGATGCAGCCGAAGATGAACGGCATCCAGCCACCGGAGCCGGGCTTCTCGTACTTCTCCTGCAGCCAGCCGAACAGGATCATCGAGGCGTTGACACCGAAGAGTGCAATGAGTGCCGCGATGTCGGTGATACCGCAGATGAGTGCGATCAGGACGATCATCACTGACGAGCTGAGCGAGTACTCGACCCATCGGAAGTAGTTGCGCTGGTGCGCGAGGCCATTGGCGTAACGCGGGAAGAACCACGGGCTTGCGACAAGGAAGTGGAAGAGGGCGGAGAGGCCGAAGAAGAGTGCGACGCCCCAGCCGATGCGGATGTCGAAGATCGTGACCGCTGGTGCAAGTGGGCTGCCGGGCGGGCCTGTCATGTAGGTGCCTGTGACGGGAAGTGCGAACTGATTGGTGAGCACCAGCACGGCGATCATCTGAATGAGGTGGGCGAAGCCCGCGATCACATTCAGACGACGCAGTTTGTGAAGCTGGTCTGGGGCAACGGGAACGACGTCAACGGCAGTGGTCATGCCTTATGGTCGCACGGCTCGTGATTCCCGGAGGGGCACACGCCCTAACTAGACGCCGATTGACTGCTTGCGCAGGGTGCGCGTGCCCACGATGACAGCGAGCAGGTAGATCAGCGCGGCCACTCCGATCAGCCACTGGTAGCCGATGAGCAGTGACAGGTACTCGAGGCAACCTCCGATCATGGCGCCGAAAAGATTCGCGGCGAAGGCTGCCGTCGGATTCTCGGAATTCTTGAACCGCGAGGTGAAGAGCAGATTCGCGAAGAAGATCGGCGTGAACGCGATCAGGACCGCGCAGAGCAGTCGCACCGGAATCGACAGGCCGAGCAGTGCCGAGTTCGGAATGAGGAAGGCGACAAGCAGCGATGCAAACAGACCGGTGATGATCAGCGGTCGTGGAATGGCGGACTTCACCCGTGAGGTGACTTCGATGGCCACGAGGACGGCCAGGAGCACGCCGGCGAACACCAGGGCGTTGACGAGCCAGGTGGTGCCGAAGAGCAGGGCGAATGTTGTCACCGACCGCGTCTCGAGCAGCAGGAATGCCATGCCCATGAAGAACAGGTCTCCGTACCCGCGCATCATGCGCAGCGGGCCGCCGAAGACTCGGATGCCGATCAGCGCGACGCCGAGAATCAACGCGATAACGAGGATGTACAGCGGCGGGATCGAGCGCTCCTTGAGGTACAGGAATGGGCGATCATCCTGCGCGGGAACCGGCACAGCCTCGCCACGTGCGATGGCGGCTGCGCGATCCCAGGTTGTGCCGGGTGCGCACACGGCGTTGTCGGCGTTCTTGCCCACCGTGATCGCCGCGAGGGACTGCACTGCCGTAAAGGAATCGATGCACGGCGAATGGCCGAAGACCTCATCGACCGTGCCGGCGAGACGATTGACCAGCCACGGCTCGCGGTAGTAGTTGTACATCGCGAAGACGCCATCGTCGGTGAGGTGATTGCGAGCGGCCTCGATCGACTGCTGGGTGAACAGGTATGACTCAAGGCGCAGCTGGCTCGCGCCTGACACCAGGGTCAGGGAGTCAGGCAATGCGAACAGGATGAGGTCGTACTTCGTGTCGGTGCTCGACAAGAACGCGCGGCCGTCGTTGATATGCACGCTTACGCGCGGATCGTCATAAGGCTTGTTGGGATTGACCTGTTGGCCGATCTGCTGGATGCGCGGGTCGATCTCGACTGCGTCAACATGCTTCGCGCCATGCGACAGGGCGAGAGCGACGTCAGTGCCAGTACCTGCGCCAACGACGAGAACGTTGTTGAGCGGGTTGTTCACTGCGCGCTCGTAGGGACGGCCATAGACCGGCTCAGCGAGCAGGCGCTGCTTGACGTCCATCACGTTCTGATGGGGTACTCCATTGACCTGGATATGCGTGAACTCGTTGATGGTGCCGGCGTTCTCGATCGAGGTGTGCACCTTGTAGTACGGCGACCACGAGACACCGGCGGAAAGCGATTCGAGCACGAGGATGCCGATGACGACAACCATTGCGATACGCGAAGACCACGGAAGCAGCGGGCCATAAAGCAGCACGAGGGCGACGAGGGTGACAAGCGGCCAGATCCACGACGGTGCGCGCAAGAAGGCGATGAGAGTGAACGAGAGTGTGCCGAGAATTGAGCCGATGATGTCCCAGCGGTAGGCGTCGAGTGCCTTGAACTCACGGAAAGCGCGGCCGGTGATCTCGCCGAAGCCGGTCATCGTGATCGCGATGACGATGAAGACGAGCGGCAGCGTGACCCACGCGGGGAAGCCTGAGGGGCGAACCTCGGTGAAGTAGATGAGGTCGGTGCTCGAGGCCTCGATAGTGGCCGGGAAGAGCATGACGAAGCCGACCAAGATCAGCAGGCCGATGGGCACGTAGCGGCCCATGTCGCGATCCTTGCGAGAGCGCAGGAAGCCGAGGCCAATGCCAAGGAAGGAGGCGAGCAGGATCAGGTTCGAGAAGTAGGAAAGGTGAATCAGGTTCGCGCCGCACCAGCGGATCAAGGCGAGCTGCACAAACAGCATGAGTGCACTTGCCACCATGAGGCGGGCACGGCCACGCAGGACCCACGACGGCATATCGGCCAGGCTTCTCGCTGTAGTCACCACGGAACCGTAGCGAACCTTGTATTCATCTGGCTGGCAGCCTGAGTCATCGCCTTAGACTCGTGGGGGATTGGCGGAAACAACCGATGCTGATCCGCCACCCAAGGAGGGGTTCGCGAGGTGTTCGAGCTCTACGCCCCCGCTCAGGAAACAGGCCTAGCCCTGTGGCCGGTGCTCGTGGTCGTGGCCTTCATGGTCGCCCTCAACGTGGTGAATAACCGCCTCGCCCCGCAGACTCACTTCCTTCTCTGGGCCTTCGGAAGCGCCGTTGTTCTCGTGGCTATTGGCCTGCTCGACGGCAATACCTGGACAGATATGGGCCTGTCATGGCGCTTTGCCCTGCGTGGCCTGATCTGGGGCGGCCTGACCATTGCGCTGGTCACCATCGCCTATGCCATTGCCTCGTCGTTCAAGAAGACCCGCGAGGCCTTCCATGATGAGCGCTATGCCCAGATGAGTGGCGGACGCCTGGTCTTCCAGACCCTGCTCGAGGTGCCCTTCGGCACGGTGCTCATGGAAGAGATCGCCTTCCGGGCGGTGCTCTTCTCGATGCTGGCTCGCCGTTACGGCGTGATCTGGGGCTTGGTCATCTCGTCCCTGCTCTTTGGCCTGTGGCACATCCTCCCCTCGATTGGTACCCACGAATCGAATCCGGCCCTGGGGGGAGTGGCAGGTGAAGGCCGCAAGGGCAATGTGATCGCCGTGGGATTGAGCGTGCTCACCACCTCGGTGGCGGGCGTGATCTTCGTGGGCCTGCGCCTTGTCTCCGGCAGCATCCTGGGCCCGATGGGCCTGCACTGGGCGACCAACGGCCTGGGCTATTTCTTCAGTTTCTTCCTCATCCGAATCCGTGACCGCGCGGCTGCGGGGATCGAGGATCTCGTGCATCATCATGAGGAGACAGGGCCTGATCAGAAGGGTCAGGAACCGCGTTCCGGGGAAATTTCCCAGGGCGAATGACAGCCGTGTAATTGGACTCATAGGATGGGCACACCAGGACGAAAGCGACATGTTCTCGGGCAGCCACACCGCTCGAAGACACGTCGCCCACAGCACCACGGAGGCCTTACGCATGGACGTCGCACGCACTCACCTCAGCTCCGAGGCAGCAGGGGCAATGCTGAGTGACCGCGACCGCGAGATCTTGGAGTTCGAGCGCCAGTGGTGGCGTTACGCGGGCGCCAAAGAGCAGGCCATCCGCGAGCTTTTCGATATGAGCGCCACCAGGTACTACCAGATCGTCAACAACCTCATCGATACCCCGGAGGCCCTCGCCTTCGATCCGATGCTGGTCAAGCGAATGCGCCGCATGCGCGCCACCCGCCAGCGTGCTCGCTCGGCCCGCCGCCTTGGCATCGAAGTCAACTAGTTCTTCTCGCGAGGATTCCCTCGCCCCACTCACCGTCTTCACTCATCGCGGTTGCGCGCTCTCGCGCTTACGATGGGCTTTACGACACGGACGGAGACATTGATGCGCACAAAGGTGGCAGTAGTCGCCGCGATCACGATCGCTGCAGGCGTGGCCCTGGCCGGCTCCCCTGTGCACGCGGCTCCCGCTACGGCAGGCCTGACCATCTGGGCCGACCAGACTCGCGCCAATGTGCTCACCACCCAATTCCCCAAGGGCTTCGGCGGAAAGCCGCTGAACATTGTGGTCAAGGATTTCGCAGCCATCAAGTCCGAGCTGCCGACGGTGGCGTTGGCCGATGCGCCTGACGTGATCGCGATGGAACATGAGTGGGTCGGCGGACTGGTCGAAAGCGAATTGCTCGCTCCCACCAAGCTGACATCCGAGCAGAGGGCTCTCTTCCCGGCCAACGTCCTCTCCGGATTCGCCTACGCAGGCAAGCTGTATGGCGTGCCCGTGTCATACGAGAACGTTGCACTGATCACGAATGCGAAACTCATCAAGGCCGCGCCGGCGACCTTCGATGCGCTCGCGAAGAAGGCACTGAAGCTCAAGAAGGCCGGCACGGTCACCGTTCCCTTCGCGGTCGGCCAAGGCGCGAGCGGTGATGCGTACCGCATGTACCCGCTGTTCTCCGGCCTTGGCGGTTACGTCTTCGGCCTTGACTCGGCAGGCATGACCGACGTGCAGAACGTCGGGGTGAACAACGGAGTGTTCAAGAACAACCAGGCGCGAATCGATAAATGGAACAAGACCACACTCATCGATTCGGCGCTGACCGCTGACGCCGCGAAGAACGCGTTCATCAATGGCGATTCGCCATTTTGGATCACCGGACCTTGGGATGCTGCGGCCCTGACCACCTTGAAGTTCAAGTACCGGGTCTCGCCGGTGCCGAATATCGTCGCCGGGCTCGAGACCTCACCCCTCCTGGGGATGAAGGGTTTCGCGGTCACCGCCTTCGCCTCCCAGCACAAGCGCAGCCCACTCGCCAAGGAGTTCCTGCGTACGGGTCTGACCACCTTGCCGGTGCAATCGGCCTTCGGCTCGGCTGCCGGCCGAATGCCGGCCGCCACGGCGGGCACCCCGGCCTCCACCTTGATTAAGGCCTTCGGGGTGGCCGGTACCACCGGCGTTCCGGTGCCGAATGTGCCTCAGATGAGTGCGGTCTGGGCCCCCTTGGGCAAGGCCTGGGCCACTTCCACCTCGGGGGCAGTAGCCGTGCCGGCCAAGGATGCCTTCGCCGAGGCTGAACTGACCATCACGACCGCGATCGGGTAATCAGCGCCGTTTGCACTCACCAGGGGAGAGTGCTAATTTTGGGTTAGCACTCGAGCCCTGAGAGTGACAACTCCTAGGGCCGTCCGTACTGATGTTCCGGGAGGAACTACCCCATGGCAAAGATGATCGCATTTGATGAAGAGGCTCGTCGTTCGCTTGAGCGCGGCATGAACGTGCTCGCAGACGCAGTCAAGGTCACCCTCGGCCCCAAGGGCCGCAACGTCGTCCTGGAGAAGAAGTGGGGCGCACCCACGATCACCAACGACGGTGTCTCCATCGCCAAGGAGATCGATCTCGAGGATCCCTACGAGAAGATCGGCGCCGAGCTGGTCAAGGAAGTTGCCAAGAAGACCGATGACGTCGCAGGCGACGGCACCACCACGGCAACTGTTCTCGCCCAGGCACTCGTGCGCGAAGGTCTGCGCAACGTTGCCGCTGGTGCGAACCCGATGGCACTGAAGAAGGGCATCGACCGCGCGGTTGCAATCGTGTGCGACGAACTCCTTCTCATGGCAAAGGATGTCGAGACCAAGGAGCAGATCGCTTCGACCGCTGCAATTTCCGCAGGCGGCGACGCAGAGGTCGGCGGCCTCATTGCTGAGGCAATGGACAAGGTCGGCAAGGAAGGCGTCATCACCGTTGAAGAGAGCAACACCTTCGGCCTCGAGCTCGAGCTCACCGAGGGCATGCGCTTCGACAAGGGCTACATCTCGCCCTACTTCGTCACTGACCCCGAGCGCATGGAAGCGGTGCTCGAGGATCCCTACATCCTCATCGTCAACTCGAAGATCTCGGCAGTCAAAGATGTTCTGCCGGTTCTCGAGAAGGTCATGCAGAGCGGCAAGCCGCTGCTGATCCTCGCCGAGGATGTCGAGGGCGAGGCCCTGTCGACTCTCGTCGTGAACAAGATCCGCGGCACCTTCCGCTCGGTCTGCGTCAAGGCACCGGGCTTCGGCGATCGCCGCAAGGCAATGCTGCAGGACATCGCTATCCTGACCGGCGGCCAGGTCATCTCCGAGGAGGTCGGTCTCAAGCTCGAGAACACCTCACTCGACCTGCTCGGCCGTGCACGCAAGGTTGTCGTCTCCAAGGACGAGACCACCATCGTTGAGGGTTCGGGTGACCAGGAGCAGATCGCCGGTCGCGTGAACCAGATTCGCGCCGAGATCGAGAAGTCCGACAGCGACTACGACCGCGAGAAGCTGCAGGAGCGCCTGGCCAAGCTGGCCGGTGGCGTTGCAGTCATCAAGGTGGGCGCAGCCACCGAGGTTGAGCTCAAGGAGCGCAAGCACCGCATCGAAGACGCAGTGCGCAACGCGAAGGCAGCAGTCGAGGAAGGCATCGTCGCCGGCGGCGGCGTCGCACTCATCCAGGCGATGAAGGCAGCCGGCCCGAAGATCGACGCACTCGGCCTCACCGATGAGCAGGCAGTCGGCGCGAACATCGTTCGCGTGGCCGTCAGCGCACCGCTGAAGCAGATCGCCGAGAACGCCGGCCTCGAGGGCGGCGTCGTGGCTGAGAAGGTTCGCGAGCTCACCCCAGGTCACGGCCTGGATGCCAGCAATGGCGAGTACGTCGACATGATCGCCATGGGCATCATCGACCCGGCCAAGGTCACCCGTTCGGCACTGCAGAACGCAGCGTCGATCGCCGGCCTCTTCCTCACCACCGAGGTTGTCGTGGCCGACAAGCCCGAGAAGTCAGCACCGGCCATGCCGGGTGGCGACATGGGCGGCATGGACTTCTAAGAAGTCCAGCTTCACCTTTTCGAAGGGCGGTTCCCCTGTGGGGGAGCCGCCCTTCGGTGTCCCTGATGTCTTGGCGTCCAATGCGCCAGCGCGGATGCGAGTTACTGCGGTGTGCGCGTGGATGGCGCGTAGCGCTGCAGGTACATCACCGCTGAGGTCACGCGCGCATTAGCGTCCTTATCGCCAAGGATGCCCAGGCGCTGATAGATCTGCGTGAGGTGGTACTCCACTGACTTCTCCGACGAGGCGAGTTTGCGCGCGATCGCGGCGTTCGACATACCTTGCGCGACGCATGCGAGGATCTCGCGCTGCTGAGAAGTGAGGGTCTCGACAGCTTCCTCGGTCGGTGTCACCGACTCCTTGACTCGAGGATCGACGTAGGACTGCGTTGCTGCGGTGAACAGCAGCTCGCCGAGATGAGCGCGACCGTCAATGCTCGACTTGAGGATGTAGGACCAATAGGCACGCTCAGGCTCGGGCAGCTCGTCGATCAGTGGCGGCCTGCGGTGATCAGAGAGCAGGCATACGCGGATGTGCGGAAAGCTTGCACGCACCTTTCGCGCAAGATCAATGCCGATGCCGTCGGGAAGGTGAAGATCGATGGTGACGAGCGTGGTGCTGGCCCAGGGAATTTGATTCGCGGCCTCGCCTTGCGAACCGGCCATCGCGGTCAAGGCCAGGAGGGGATGCTTCTCGATCGCCTCGGCGAGGATCTCGCGGAAGATTGCGGCGTCCTCAACGATGGCAACTCCGAGGATGAGCGAATCACTGACCTGCGCGTCATCGCGCGGCTCTATCCTCGAATGCTCGTTCTGGCTCACCTGACTATTGTGCTGGTGAGCAGAAGGGATGGGCATTCGTGGAGCGAAACTCTAGGGGTTTCCCTCAGTTCGGCCTGTCTGACCTGCGACGCACTCAGGTTCTGTACGGCGCTGTGCTTGCACTGGTCCTGACCATCGTCGGCCCTGTCGTAGGCGTGCTGGCGGATGTGAATATCAAGGGCCAGTCCTTCGGCTATTCGCTGGCCGTGCGGCTAAGTCTCAACCTGCTCACCGCTATCGCGACCGTTCTGTGCCTTTACCTGCTCATTGGCTGGTCTCGTGTCGACCCCACGCGACCGCGTGACCTGATTCTTGTGGGAGTCGTCACCGGCTTCGTCCTCCTGATCATCCGTGTGGGAGCGCTCAAAGCAATCTATTCCCGTGAACCGCAATCGAGCACGAACTGGATCCCGACCGAAGCCTCCGTTGTGCTGATCTTCACCGTTCTCCTGGTGCTGGTTCTGCTCCTCGTCGCGCAGCGCGAACGACTCGGCACTGCGGAACGGCTCCTTGCTGATGAGGCTCGACGCGCGTTGCACGATGACTCAGAACTGCTCCGTGCACGAGTCTTCGATCACCTCCACGGCACTGTGCAATCGGAATTGCTCGTCGCGCGCATTCGCTTGGTTGATGTTGCGGAGGAGATTGCTGATCCCGAGGCCGCCGAAGCGCTCCGCTCGATCGCGGCGCGACTGCTTCGCGTTCATGAGACTCAAGTACGCGCCTTTGCTCACTCAGTCGTGGGCGAAGGAATTGATGCCGGCCTTGCCGACGCGCTGGCCGTGCTCACAGTCTCGATGGAAGACCTCTGCGAAGTAACCACGGATATCTCCGAGGAGTTCATCGAGTTAGAACGGATGACTCCGATCGAGATCTGTGCTCCGGTACAGCTTGCGATGTACCGCATCATCGAGGAATGCCTGGTGAACGCGATTCGACATGGGCGAGCTCGCAATGCCGAGGTTCGCGTCGAGCTGGCGGGCGGCGGTCGCCGTGGAACCTTGATCGGGATCACGGTCAGCAATGACGGTGCGATGCCGCTTGCCGAGGCTGCGGATGGCGCAGGCATGCGAATGATGCGGGTGCGAGCCTCGGCCTACCGCGGCACTGTGCAGGCTGAGGTTGCCGAGGGCCGTTACCTGGTACGTGCCCTGCTGGAATGGCCCCTTTAAGCAGGGAATCTAGCGTTTCTTCAAAGACGGTCGGTTCAATCTTTGGACGCTAGCCCGATGCAGCCATCTGTTGCGTCAGCATCGTCGTGAAGTTAGTTCCGTTCGCCAGCTGCATGCTGACCGAGCAGTCGAGGAAACCGTTGAGAATCTGCTGCGTGGAGAACATCTGGCACGACACGGTGAAGGCTTGCGAGGCTGTCGGTCCCATCAGGACACCTTGCTGCCAGGCCGTGGTCAGAATCCCGGAGAGCGCAGTTTGAACGGCTGCCCAGGTCTGTGGGTTATTAGGCGCGAAGACATACGCCTGCATGGCCTGTTGCATTGCCGCGGTGAGGCTGTCGGTCGTACTGCTACCGGCATCGTCGATGAAGAGGCTCGCACCAACGAAGGATTTCGGCGTAGCGGGCCGCACCCAGTTTGAACCCTTCTGCAGAGGATCCATGGTGCGGTAAGTACGGGTGGCGGTGAAGGCAAGGGTGCGATCCGCACTGTCGTAGCGGGGACGAGTAAGAGTCACGACGATCGACTGAGGTGCTTTACCGGCACCGAGCGCATAGGTCAGCACGGCATTAGGCGGTGAGCTCTTGAACCAGGAGCCCCAATTCGAGACGAGGGCGGCGGGGCTCATGACTGATGCTGAGCGGAGGGGCCGGTCGGCGAACTTGGTGACCGGATCTACTTCGTGCAAGGTCAGTGTGAATCGTTCATCCTCGGTCTTCGCGGCGGAGACAGATGAGGTCGAGCCGTTGACCGCCTGAACCGTGAACAAATACGCCGGCGTCGCAGCCTGGGCGGGCGCGACTGCCCCCGCTATTCCGGACGCAGTCATCGTGACTAGGACCGCGGCGGCAATGGCCATTCGCTTGATTTTCATTGTTACCCTCTCGACGAATGCGAGCATGCCACACCGACCCACTGCCTACCGATTCGGTCAGTCCTGAGCCTGAGTGTCGATCTGCAGGATTCACAGGGAGTTCTCAGACTTCCCTCAAGACTCTCCCAGACTCTGCTGGTGGCATACCGCCATGAGAAACCTCGCCCCAGCACGGGTCATTGTCGTTGCCCTCGCCCTCGGCCTCGCCTTGCCTGCTGTTCCGGCATTGGCTCATCCGGGACATCAGCCGGGTGGGGGCAATCGCCCCAGTCAAAGTCCCCGGGGGCAGATGCCTACAACGGAGGCCTATTACTCGTTCGACGGCACAGGCAATGGTGGAGGCGGGGATACCCGAGGCTCGGTGGGCACTTCATTGCTGCGAATTGCAGGAGTCGGGTACGGGGATGGCGTTGCGACAGCTGCCGGTGCCACGCGACCCAGTGCCCGCGCGATCAGTAATGCCTTGAGCGCTCAGAGCGCCAGCCTCGTAAACGATCGAGGGCTCTCGGACTTTGTATACGTGTGGGGCCAGTTTCTCGATCACGACATCGACTTGAGTGAAACCGGCTCGTCAGAGTCCTTGCCCATCTCCATTCCTTCGGGCGACACCTGGTTCGACCCGGCATCGACGGGTACCAAGACCATCGGATTGAAGCGGAGTGTTGTCGCTGCCGGAACTGGAACCTCGACTTCGAACCCGCGTCAGCAGGTCAACGCCGTGACGGCATTCATTGATGGCTCGCAGGTATACGGCTCAAGCAAAAGTCGATCCGATGCCCTACGCACGTTTAGTGGCGGACAGATGCGCACGAGCTCCGGGAACATGCTTCCGTTCAATACCTCGGGCCTTGCCAATGCGAACGACTCGCACGTGATGCCTGATTCGAAGCTGTTCCTCGCAGGTGACGTTCGAGCGAATGAGAATCCCGATCTCCTCTCACTGCAAACCCTGTTCATGCGCGAGCACAACCGACTTGCGACTCAGCAGGCCGCAGCACATCCGACCTGGACGGATGAGCAGTTGTTTCAGTCAGCTCGTCAGTTGGTTATCGCTGAGATTCAGTCCATTACCTATAACGAATTCCTGCCGGCGCTTCTCGGGCGGCAGGCGATACGTCCGTACGACGGCTACCACTCCGAGGTGAATCCCTCGATTGCTAACGAGTTCTCCACGGCGGCCTATCGATTCGGGCACAGCCTTCTCGACAGCGAGATCTCTCGTCTCAACAATGACGGCTCAACGGCCGGCGAGCCGATCTCCCTCGCTCGCGCATTCTTCAACTCCGGAGTTTTCAATACCTCCCTCGCAAATCACGCAGGAGACATCGATCCATTCCTGAAGGCAGCAGCTTCAGGCAATGCGCAGGAAGTCGATCTCAAGGTCGTGGATGAACTGCGCAACATGCTCTTTGGGGCTCCTGGCTCCGGTGGTCTTGATCTTGCTTCGCTGAACATTCAGCGTGGTCGCGATCACGGGCTTGCCGACTACAACTCGGCTCGCGCTGCCTATGGAATGTCGAAGGTGACCTCTTTCGCTGAGATCACACCTGATACCGACACCCAGGCGAAGCTCAAGGAGCTTTACGGGACCGTGGACGGTATCGACCTGTGGGTCGGCGGACTGGCGGAGAAGCACGTACCCGGCTCGAGTGTCGGCCCACTGTTCCAGCGAATCATGGTCGATCAGTTCACCCGTTTGCGTGACGGCGATAGGCACTGGTATCAGTCGATCCTCAGCGGTCGGGATCTTGGCGAGATCGACGGAACTCACCTTTCCGACGTGATTCGCCGCAACACGGCGCTGACGAATCTGCAGTCGAATGTCTTCGTCTGGAGGGGCTAGGCCATAGTTGCCCTATGCAGGGCACCTGGAACATACCGTCGGCGCGAGGCGCAGAGGTCCGATTGAAGAGCGGGAGCCTTGGTCTGATGTCAGCCGAGGCAAATGCCCCGGTGCGGCATGGATCGTTGGTCATCGACAACTCCGGCATCATCCTCGATCTCGTGGTTGCACTTGAGAAGATGCGGATGAGCAACTTCCTTCTGCAGGCCGCAGCGCGCAGCATGATCACGATGCATAAGGTTCATGACCTGACCTATCGGGGCATCGGCCAGTCGCTCGACAGCGTGAATGGAATTGCGCGAGCGGGCGATATCGAGCTTCCACTTGCTCTGTCCCTGACGATCACCGGCACCCAGCTTGAGTTCATTGGCAGCGCGAATATCGGCACGGTGCACATCCCTCTGCCGGGCATGGGCAAGATTGATGACTTCTCCTTCGACGTCGATGCGAAGGTTGTACTCGAGCCTCACTGAGCGAGCGTGGCGCGATTTAGCGTGGTTGCGAGCCTGCTCGAAGGCGATCGGCGACGTCGGTTACCTCGGTGATTTCGCCGCTTGCTACAGCAATGATGAAGTCGTACGCGTCGTCATTAGACATGGTTAGAGTCCAGCCATTGATCCCGAGCATCACAATCGTTGAGGCGAGCGCTAACCGTTTATTCCCGTCGACCAGGGCGTGGTTCTTGCAGATCGAGAGCAAGAGCGATGCCGTCTTCGAATGAAGATCGAAGTAGGCGTCCTCACCGAACACGGTTGTCTGCGGACGGGCCGCTGCTGATTCGAGGAGTCCGGCGTCGCGAAGTACGACGTCACCATCAATCACCCTTGCTGCGACAACCAGAATTTCTTCCAGTGTCAGGTAGATCATTGGCCGAGACGCTCAAGTGCTTCGGCATAGCGGGGCAACTCTGAATCCATGATCTGGTCGATCAGGGCGGCACGACTGTTGCGCTCGATGTACTCGCGCAGGGCTGTCACGATCACATCATTTTGTGAGCGTGATTCGAGTTCGGCCGTGCGAGCGAGCGCAGCGGAATCCTCGGCAGGGAGTCGAAGTGTCATGGCCATGGCCAGAGATTACCACGGTGATACCAGAAGTGGTATCAGGCGAGCGGGTCTTCCTGGGCACCAAGGCTGCCGATGTCGTCGGCGTCGAGAATCTTGTAGGCGTAGCCCTGCTCGGCCAAGAAGCGCTGACGGTGCTGGGCGAAGTCGGCATCGACGGTGTCACGAGTGACGATCGAGTAGAAGTGCGCGGTGCGGCCGTCAGCCTTGGGGCGGAGGATTCGGCCTAGGCGCTGCGCTTCTTCCTGGCGTGAGCCAAAGGTGCCGCTGACCTGGATGGCCACTGAAGCCTCAGGAAGGTCGACACTGAAGTTGGCGACCTTGCTGACCACGAGCACGCGAATCATGCCGTGCCGGAAGTCGCTGAACAGGCGCTCGCGCTCCTTGACGCTCGAAGCTCCGGTAATAACAGGTGCATCGAGATGTTCGCCAAGCTCGGCCAGTTGATCGAGGTACTGGCCGATCACGAGCACCTGATCGTCCGGGTGCTTGTTGACGATCTCCTCGACGAGCCGAATCTTCTCGTGAGCGCAGGAGGCGAGACGGTACTTATCCTCGGGCTCGGCCATCGCGTAGGTCATGCGATCGGAGTCGGGCAGGCTCACTCGTACCTCGACGCAGTTCGCCGGGGCGATATAGCCCTGGGTCTCGATGTCCTTCCACGGAGCGTCGTAGCGCTTTGGGCCGATCAGCGAGAACACCTCGCCCTCCTGGCCGTCCTCGCGCACGAGCGTGGCGGTGAGACCGAGGCGACGACGCGACTGGATATCTGCGGTAAACCGGAAGATCGGTGCAGGAAGAAGATGCACCTCGTCATAGATGATCAGGCCCCAGTCACGGGAGTCGAAGACCTCGAGATGCGGATAGATGCCCTGACGCTTGGTGGTCATCACCTGGTACGTAGCGATGGTGACCGGGCGAATCTCCTTACGCGCGCCGCTGTACTCGCCGATCTCGTCGGGGGTAAGTGTCGTTCGGCGCAGCAACTCTTCGCGCCACTGGCGTGCGCTGACGGTGTTGGTCACCAAGATCAGCGTGGTCGCCTGGGCAAGAGCCATGGCGAGTGCGCCGACAATGGTCTTGCCTGCGCCACACGGGAGCACGACTACGCCAGATCCACCGTGCCAGAAGCCTTCTGCAGCCTCGGTTTGATAGGGCCGGGGCTGCCAATCGGTGGCGTCAAGTCCAATGGCATGGCGCTCGCCGTCGACGTAACCGGCGATGTCTTCCGCCGGCCAGCCAAGCTTCACCAGTGCCTGCTTCACGTGGCCACGCTCGCTGGCGTGAACACCAATCGTTGTGGCATCGAAGCGCGTGCCAAGCAGCGGTGCGATCTTCTTGCTGCGGATGACCTCCTCGAGCACCGCGGTGTCGATGGCCTGAAGCACTAAGCCATGCACCGGGTGGTTTGCCAACTGCAGTCGGCCGTAACGCGACATGGTGTCGGCAACTTCGATCAGCAGTGCATGCGGCACGGGGTAACGCGAGTATCGAATGAGGGTGTCGATGACTTGCTCGGCATCGTGGCCGGCTGCACGCGCATTCCACAGGCCCAGGGGAGTGAGTCGGTAGGTGTGGATGTGCTCCGGCGCTCGTTCGAGCTCGGCGAATGGTGCGATCGCGCGGCGGCAATCAGCGGCCAGGGCATGGTCGACCTCCAGCAGCAGCGTCTTGTCGCTCTGCACGATCAGGGGGCCGTCGGCCACGCTCTCACTCCTTCTCCTGCGCCGATATCCCAATCGGCGACCCTCCAGGCTACCGCTACGGTGGAGACATGCCGAATGCGCTGGATTCCGCCCTCGTGCAGGCGCAGAACGATGCCGAGGTGGCAGGCGTGCGTATCGCCCTGATCGATGGAAATGACGGATACGACGACGTCCGCCACGTGTTTGATGCGGTGTGGGGCGACTACGACGGCACCCAAGTTCAGCCCGATGTGCTTCGCGCGATCACCTTCGCCGGTGGGTACGCCTGCATCGCCTATGCCGGTGACCAGGCAGTGGGGTCGTGTTTCGGAGTCGTCGGTCGATCGCAGGTGGGCGGCCATTGGCACGACCACCTGCACTCGCACTCGGCAGCTGTACTCGACGAGTACCGCAATCGCAGTGTCGGCAAGGCCATGAAGAGCCATCAGCGTGCCTGGGCATTGGGTCAAGGGCTCGATTCGATCCAGTGGACCTTCGATCCGTTAATGCGGCGCAATGCGCGACTGAACTTGCTGAAGCTCGGTGCTCAGGCGGTTGCCTACGAGGTGAATATGTACGGCTCGCTAGGTGACCTGGTCAACCTTGATGATCCGACAGATCGGCTCCTGCTGAACTGGGATCTCCCGAGTGATCGTGCGGCAACGGCGCTGCGTGAGGGTCTTGAGCCCCTCTCACTTGATGACTTTCGCGGCGCCACGTTGATCGAAGCACCCGACGACATTGCTGCACTGCGCGCGAGTGACTCGCGTGCTGCACATGACTGGCGACTGCGTATGCGCGAGCAGATGCTCGAGGCGTTCAGGCGAGGCATGACCATGCAGGGCATCACAGAATCCGGCACGTACGTCTTCACTGAAGGAGCAGCATGACCAGCATCGATCTCATCCGCCTGCATCGCATGGCACTGCCGCTGATCAAGCCCTTCCGCACCTCCATGGCAGTTGAGACTCACCGCGATCTCTACCTCGTCGAGGCCGTGACAGATTCCGGTATCAGCGGCTGGGGCGAGTGCGTCTCGATGGACTGGCCGGGGTACACGCACGAGTACACCGACGGCGCGTGGGATGTCACTCTTGAATTCCTGTTGCCTCGCTTGGCTGAAGTGCGTCACGATCCGAACCCGGAGGCAGTGCGCCGCAAGCTCGAAGAGGTCAAGGGCAATGAGATGGCTCGCACGGCCGTCTCAACAGCAGTGCTCGACGCCTGGCTGCGCGAGCAGGGCCGCTCGCTCGGCGACTTCCTCGGTGCGAACAAGCCTGCAGTCGATGCTGGCGTTTCGGTCGGCATCCCCGAGCACGAGACGATCGACGAACTGCTCGAGGAAGTCTCGGGTTATGTCGACGCGGGCTACAAGCGCATCAAGCTAAAGATCCAGCCCGGCTGGGATCTCGAGCCAATCCGCGCCGTGCGTGCTTCCTGGCCGACCATCCCTCTCCAGGTCGATGCGAACCAGGCATACGAGCGCAGCGACGTTCGACACCTGCAATCCTTCGACGAATTCGGCATGCTGCTGATTGAGCAGCCGCTGCCCGAGTACGACTGGGTCGGTCACGTCGAGATTGCCGCAGCCTGCGATACGCCGATCTGTCTCGATGAATCGATCCTGTCGCTCGGGCACACCGAGGCAGCACTCGACTTCAAGGCCGCCGACATCATCAACATCAAGCCTGCCCGGGTGGGTGGCCTTCTCGAGTCTGTCGATATCCACGACATGTGCCTCGAGCGAGGAATTCCGGTGTGGTGCGGCGGAATGCTCGAGACCGGCATCGGTCGCGCTGCGAACGTGGCCCTTGCTGCGATGCCGGGATTCACCCTTCCCGGCGATACCTCCGCATCAGCCCGCTACTTCGCAGTCGACATCACCGAGCCGTTCGTGCTCGAGAATGGTCAGCTTCGCGTGCCCACCGGCCCAGGTATCGGCGTCGACCCGATTCCGGCATATCTCGAGGAGCTCACCAGCGAGGTTGCCGAGATCGAGTTCTCGAACTGAACCTTGCCTAGCTCTCGAGGGGCGCGACGCCGCTGACCCTGGCAATGGTGAAGGTGCGCACTTGCTCAGTGCGGTGATCGAAAGCGGTCATCGTGCCGCCGCCGATTCGAATGGGATCGACGATCTGATCGGTGTTCGTGCCGTCGGTGTCGGCGTAACTGATCCACATGGGTGAATTCTCGGCGATCGCGATCTTGAGCGCAGCAATGATCGCGGCGCTGCTGCTGCGCGGAATCGCTCCGGCACTCGCTGGACCAGCGACCATTGCTCCGCGGGGAGCCGACTGCGATCGCTCACTGGCTCGGAGCGCCTTGAGTGCGGCGGTGATCAGTGTTTCGGGATTACGTCGGCTGGTCACCGCCTTAGCGGATTTGGGAGTCGCGGTGCGACGCTCGTCGGAGCGGCGTACGACAACAGTTCCGTCTGGTGCCTCGGCCGCGGGCGCGAAACCACTGTCGCGCAGCGTGGCGATGACCTCTGAGGCCGGAGCCTGACTGACGAGCACCGTGCTGGCAATGCGATGAAGAACGAGTGACTTCATTCGGCGATCGCCGAGCAGCGTTGCCAAGGTGCCGGGCTCATCACAGCGGATGTATGACATTGCCGTGCCTACTCGCACCGCGCTATGCCGGCGCGCAGTGTCGTCAATGAGATACACGAGTGCCTGCGGAAGTTGGGTCGCTGATGCCGCGGTGAGAAGTTCCTGAATCCCCTCGGAATCCCAACCGATGTCGAGTGCGCGTCGGATGGAATCGGGAGTGATGCGATACGCCGTGGCATGGCCGCGCGACTCGATGTCGGCGAGTACGCGCAGTTGACGGGAGAGTGATGCCGTCAGCGGGCCTGGCGCGATCATGGTCATGTCACCCTGCAGAAGCACGTGATCAATTTCGGCAGGCAACCACGAGGAGATCGCTGCCACCGCATCGCCGGTGCCGAGCAATGCTCGACCCGCGGTGGTCAGTGAGCCGGCCGCGATAATGCCGAGTGCTGTGCCCTCATTGATGGTCGCATCAAGTGCCTGGTCACGCAGTGCGCCCTGGCGACGCGGATGACGATCATCGAGAACCGCTCGCAGTGAATTGATGTCGATGGACTTGCCGACCGGCACCTCTGCCATGAGGTCGAGCACACTGCGACGCACGAGCACCACGGCGCGACGATCTGCATCAGCAGTCAGCAGATTGGTGCGATCATCAGCGCGTGAGGACAGTCGAGGCATCGTGAGCCAGGCCTGCGCGAGGTCCGACCACTGCTGCGCGCTGCTGAGCACGAGCCAACGGTCATACGCGTCAGTCGGAACCCAACACGGATTCTCTTCTTGATCATCAGCGAGCAGGCCAGCCGCATGTGCGAGCTCAATCCACAGTGCCGACTGCGATGCGTCTACACCGAGCATGCGGGTGATTGAAGCGAAGTCACGAATACTCAAGCCGCCCGAACGCAAGACCTGCGGCGGCTCGGTAGCCCATGCATCAAGTACTTCGCGTACGTGCGCGACTGTCTCAATAGCGTTCAAACCGGACTGCTCGTCAACGAACGATGCCGGGTGCTCAGCGATGATCACCGGCTCAGGGCGTGGCCAGGTGACCGGTGCGTCGCCGACCAGATCGCGCACGGCCGAAATTGAGCGCACGGATTCGGTTGGCCCCCAGATCAGGCCCAGGGTTCGCACTTCGTCGAGGCTTGCGGTGATGACCGACTTGTCGGCAATCTGCTCGCCTGCCGCCTTGGTGAGAGCCGCTGTGGTCACCGGGGAGTCGGCGGATAGTCGGGCCACGAGGCCAAGTACGTAGAGGGAAGGGGCGCCCAATTGGTCGAGGCAGCGGGCAACCGAGGGGCCGGTCGTGGCCCGTGCTGCCAAGGAGGTGATGTCGGAGGCCACCGGCTGCAGGAGGTCGGGGCGCCGGCGCAGAAGCTCGGCGAGCTCGGAGTCAGATCGTCCACGCAGATCATCGGCCAGGCTGCGGGGAGGGGCAGTCTGGGCAGGGGTCACCCGAACAACCCTATGCGCCACGAGCCAAGTACCCTTCTACGCATGCCTACGGGAACAGTGAAGTGGTACGACGCCGACAAGGGATTCGGCTTCGTGACGTCCGATGAGGGCGAGGACGTCTTCGTCCACGTCTCGACCCTGCCCGCAGGCGTGCCCGCGCTCAAGCCTGGCACGAAGATCGAGTTCGGTGTTGTTGACGGTCGCCGCGGCAAGCAGGCGCTTTCGGTCACCGTTCTCAGCGCACCTGCCTCAGTGGTCAAGGGCTCCCGCAAGGCTGCTGGCGATCTCGCAGGTCAGATCGAGGATCTCATCAAGGTGCTCGATTCAGTCTCCGGTGACCTGCAGCGCGGCAAGTACCCCGCGGATGCGAAGTCGCAGAAGATCGCGGCTGTACTGCGTGCGGTCGCCAACGACCTCGACGTATAGGAGTTCGCGCGTCGCTCGTGAGCGCTCAGTGCCCAGGTTCGCCTGATTGCGAAGCAAGCACTATTACTTGCCTTCCCACGAAGTGAATGGGCCTTGTTCAGGATCGGTGGTCTTCACGTAGGCGCCGTTTCGCCACACGATGTAGCGATTGCACACGTCTCCGCCTCGACCAAAGTTTGCCCACTCAGCCCAGGATGCAGACCAGTCGCTCAGGCACTGGATGCCGGTGGCGCGGCCATACGACTGCATCCACATTGGCGGAGTGGAATCAGCCGAGTCAGCGATGAAAACCGAGCCGATCTCTATGAATGGCGACTCCAGCCACGTGGTGGTGAGGTTTCCGCCAGATCCACTCGCGCCTGCTGAACCAGTGGAACCGCCAGTGCCGTTACTGGTTAACCCGACAGATTGTCCGCCTTGCCCGCCATTGCCGCCATTGCCGCCATTGCCGCCGTCGCCGCCAACTGCGAATGCGACCGTGATGCCGGAAATCACTACGGTCGAATCCTCGCCACCAGCGCCGCCCGAACCACCGTCACCAGAAGCACCCGCCTCGCCATCGGCCTGTCCGCTTCCGGTATTCGACGTTCCTGCTGCGCCATCGTTGCCGGACGTGCCAGCCGCTCCATTCGCGCCGATCGTGAAGGTCAAAATTTGCGGGGATGCGGTGGAATTGACATAGATTCCCTGCCACTTCGCGCCTGCGCCGCCGTTGCCGCCTGCGCCACCAGCTCCACCGGCTCCACCACTAACAGTCTGGCTTCCGGTGTCGCCGTCACCGCCGGCACCACCCGCGCCGCCGTTGCCACCTGCGCCACCGTTGCCACCCTTGATGATGAGATTTAGTGACAGGCCAGGTGCAAGAGTGCACTGCTGTCCGCTTGTGACCACTCCAACAGAGCAATCCGGGATTGGATCGGCACTCGCCAGGGGCGCGCCAATGCAGGTGCCAGCAGCGACTGCGGCGACTGCAGCAATTGACGTGCCGATCCTGGAGGTGAATCTCGAGATCATGCGTTCCTCCGATGTCACGTTTGTCACGTCCCCTTGGTGAGTTAGTTGAGAAGAATCTATCTGCCTCGAGCAGGAGAGAGGAGGTCTCTCCGCTAATTCGAACCGGTGACAGGTCTGGGGTCCTTGATCTTCACGCCAACATCTCGCGCGAATGATGACTCACTGTCTAGGCGTCGGATCCATCGGCGCCGTCAGTACTGGAACTACCTGCTCCAATCGCGGAAGCGGTACCGCCCGAGCCTCCCTGGCCGCCCACAGTCGCGCCGTTACCGCCGTCGCCGCCTGTGGCTATTCCATTGGTCCCGGTGACGCTTGCCAAGGAACCGCCGCCACCGTTTCCTCCTTGGACACCATCCCCGCCAGCACCACCGGTGCCCGGTCCGAATATGTCTGGTCCCCCATTGAAATTTCCGACATTCAAATTAGTGCCGATGCCGACAGTGGAACCGCCATTGCCGCCATTGCCGCCATCTCCGGACTGCGACGAACCGCCGGCACCTCCTCCGGCGGTGTGCGCGTAGCCAAGGCTGATCGAGTCCGCATCCCCGGTTATGGTCACCGATCCGCTATTGCCTCCATTGCCAGCACTGCCGGTGGTTGCATTGCCGCCATTGCCGCCTGCGTTGGTGAAGCCTCGGGGATTGTTCGCAGTGACATTGACAGTGCTGCTGCTGCCGCCGTCACCGCCACCGACGCCGTCACCGCCGTTACCGCCGGCGCCACCGACGGCGTAAAACGTACCCGCAAAGCCATCATCGCCTTGGGTAGTGGCCGTGCCTGCATCGCCACCATTGCCGCCATTTCCGGACTGCGACGAACCGCCGTTACCGCCACTGCCAGATCCGGCATATCCATCGGTACCGAGGGCTGTGTCGCTGGCATTGCCACTGTCGCCACCATCGCCCCCATTGCCGGACGTCGATGCCCCACCGTTGCCGCCATTGCCACTATTGGCAGAATTCGCTGCCGTTGCAGCCCCGCCGACTCCGCCAACGCCACCGTCACCCGATGCCGATGCGCCGCCGTTACCGCCGGCGCCTCCGGTGGCGTTTGAGCCGCCTGCGGTGGCAGATGCCTCCCCGCCGGTTCCGCCATCTCCGCCGTTGCCGGTTCCGCCATCTCCGCCGGTTCCGCCGGGGGCTGCTGTCGCCTTTGAATACGAACCGGATGCGGTCGCGCTTCCTCCGTTGCCACCCCTGCCGCCGGCCACGCTGCCGGACCCGCCCAAACCTCCACCGAGGTTCCAGAATGCAAAGACCGCGATGTCACCGAGAGTTAGCCCATCACCGGTTGAGGTGGCATTACCTGAGTCACCGCCACGGCCCCCGTTGCCGTTGACCGCATTCCCACCATTGCCGCCATCTCCGGCATAGCCCTCGACGGAGAGCTGCGCGGTGGTGTACCCAGAGCCGTCGCCTTCCATCAGCACATCGCCGCCACGGCCTCCGTCGGCTCCATCGCCAGCTCCGAGGAGAACCGAGCCGCCCGCACCACCGGCACCCGCCTGGCCGTATGCCTGGGAGACGTCCGCTACACCATCGCCGGTCACCGTCGCGTTGCCGCCGGCACCGCCTGCACCAGCGGAGCCCGCGTTCGCATTTCCACCGGCCCCGCCAGCGCCGCCGTATGCGTTGCCTGTGCCGGTCACCGTCGCGTTGCCGCCGGCACCGCCTGCACCGCCGATTCCCGTGTCGGCAAACCCACCTGCGCCACCAGCGCCACCAGTGGCAGTGCCGGCCCCGGTTTGACTCGCGGTACCGCCCTTACCGCCAGCGCCGCCCTTACCGCCCGCGCCTGCAGACCCACCAGCACCGCCTGCCCCACCAGTTGCCGCGCCCAGGCCGATATGGCTTGCGATTCCGCCCGCACCGCCAGCGCCGCCGGCGCCGCCCGCGCCCGCAGACCCACCAGCACCGCCTGCACCGCCGTTGCCCCCGGTACCGCCGTTGCCGCCGGCACCGCCATTGGCTTCTGCCGCGCTTCCGTTTCCGCCGGCACCGCCCTTCCCGCCGGCCGCGTCATTGCCGCCAGCTCCGCCGTTTCCGCCGGCCGCGCCATTTCCGGACACAGAGCCGCCGTTGCCGCCTGCACCGCCCCAGCCACCCTTGCCCACGCTGCCGGCGTTCCCGCCGCTTCCGCCGGCGCCGCCATTTCCGCTCAGGTCGGCATTGCCGCCGTTGCCGCCGTTGCCTGCGGAAACTCCGAAGTCGGCTCCGCTTCCGCCG
>CANFQC010000002.1 GCA_947449035.1 Actinomycetota bacterium | reverse complement strand
CTTGATGGTGATGCTCGTGGTGGCGCCGCGCTGTCGGTCAAGGGTGTCACCGGCCGCCCGATCATGTTCGCCTCCATCGGTGAGAAGCTCACCGACTTCGAGGTCTTCCACCCCGATCGCATGGCCTCGCGCATCCTCGACATGGGCGACATGCTCACCCTCATCGAGCAGGCCGAGAAGGCCTTCGATGCCCAAGAGACCGAGCGCATGGCCGCGAAGATGTCCAAGGGCGAGGACTTCACCCTTGATGACTTTCTGAAGCAGATGCAGTCCATCAAGAAGATGGGAAGCCTCGGGAAGATCATGGGCATGCTTCCGGGCATGGGCGACATGAAGGCCCAGCTCGATCAGATCGACGATCGCGATATTGATCGGATCGCCGCGATCATCCAGTCCATGACCCCGGCTGAACGTCATGATGTCAAGGTCCTCAACGGCTCGCGTCGAGCCCGTATTGCCAAGGGCGCTGGCGTCACCGTGACTGAGGTCAATGGCCTGGTCGACCGGTTCGTGCAGGCGCAGAAGATGATGAAGCAGATGGGCAAGGGCGGGGGAATGCCCGGCATGCCAGGAATGCCTGGCTTCGGCGGGGGCAGCAAGAAGTCCAAGGGCAAGTCATCAGCGACCAAGGCCAAGAAGGGCCGCTCGGGAAATCCCGCCAAGCGTGCAATGGAGGAGTCCGGAGCACCGGTAGGCGGCGGAACAGGCTCGATGCTCGGTATCGGGGCCTCGGCGCCTGTTTTCGACCCGGCTGATCTCGAGCTGCCGCCGGAGCTCAAGAACCTCCTGGGCTAGCCCTGACCCTGCTCCAGAATGGGCCTCGCCAGGGGCGTGGTCATCGAGGGTGTTGGGATCTGGCAGAATAAACGGGTCTTGCCGCCCGGTTGGCCCTCTATCCTTCCGACGCGGCAGTCCACAAGGTCTTCGCACGAGGCAGTGTCCCCACGCCGCCAACTGCGCGTTCCGCCCCTAAAAACAGGAGAAAGCCCACCGTGGCCGTAAAGATCAAGCTCAAGCGCATCGGCAAGATCCATGCACCGCAGTACCGCATCGTGGTCGCTGATTCGCGCACCGCACGCAATGGCCGTGCCATCGAGGAGATCGGCATCTACCAGCCGATGTTCGACCCCAGCATCATCAAGGTCGATTCCGAGCGTGCGCAGTACTGGCTCGGCGTTGGCGCACAGCCGACCGAGGCAGTTACGGCAATTCTCAAGGTCACCGGTGACTGGCAGAAGTTCAAGGGCCTGCCGGGTGCCGAGGGCACGTTGCGCGTGGCCGAGCCCAAGGTGAGCAAGCTCGTCACCTTCGAGGCTGCAGTTGCTGACGCCGCCAACGAGCCGAAGACCCCGGTCAAGAAGCCGAAGCCGGTTGTCGTCGAAGAGGTCGTCACCGAGGCAGAGCCGACCACCGCGGAGATCGTGGCCGAGGCTGTCGCTGTCGAAGCTGTTGTCGAGGCTGCCGTTGCTGAGGAAGCTGCTGCCGAGGCAGTTGCCTCCGATGAGGCCGCAGTCGAGGCAATCGAGAACGCTGCCGAAGAGGCCGCCACCGAGGCTGCCGAATAATGCTCGAGGAGGCTCTGCGTCACTTGGTGCAGGGGATCGTCGATCATCCCGAGGACGTCACTGTCACGGAGAAGAACCAGCGTCGAGGCAAGTGCCTTGACGTTCGCGTGAATCCTGACGATATGGGCCGAGTCATCGGCCGCGCCGGTCGCACCGCTTCAGCGCTGCGCACGGTTGTCACCGCACTGAACAACGGTCGTGGTGTCCGTATTGATTTCCTTGACGTCGCAGAGCGCTAGCCGCTGATGCGCGTCGTCGTCGGACGCATCGGCCGTCCCCACGGAATCCGTGGTGAGGTGACGGTCGAACCGCGTACTGACGAACCCGAGGTGCGATTCGCCCCGGGTGCCGTGCTGCTCATCGATCATCCGCGCAAGGCGCTGGTGGTCGAGAGCCTGCATTGGCACTCGGGGCGCATTCTTTTGGCTTTCGAAGGTGTCGAAACTCGCAATGAGGCCGAGGAACTCCGCAATGTGCTTCTCGAGGTAGAGCGCAGCGACGATGAGACCCCCGAGGATCCCGACGAGTACTACGACAGTGCGCTGGTTGATTGCGCCGTGCACTTGGCTGACGGCGCCGCTATCGGCACGGTGATCGATGTGATTCACCTTCCGAGCCAGGAGTTGCTCTCAGTTCAGACTCTTGACGGTCGCGAGGTGCTGATTCCCTTCGTGAGCGAGATAGTCCCGACTGTCGACATCAAGGCTCGTCGCATCACGATCACTCCGCCACCAGGCCTGCTGGACGACTGATGCGCATCGACATCGTCACGATCTTCCCTGACTATCTCGAGCCCCTGCGCCTGTCATTGGTCGGAAAGTCGATTGATGCGGGCGTGATCGACCTGCGCGTTCATGATCTTCGCGAGTTCACCCATGATCGTCACAACACTGTCGACGACACGCCATGCGGCGGCGGTCCGGGCATGGTGATGTCTCCGCAGCCTTGGGGTGAGGCGCTCGACTCAATTCGCGCGAGCGATCCTGCTCTGTTGCCGCGCCTTGTGGTGCCGACTCCTTCGGGTACCTCGTTCACGCAGGCTGCTGCGCAGTCGCTGGCCGGCGACCCATGGCTGGTGTTCGCGTGCGGTCGTTACGAGGGGATCGATTCTCGAGTCATGCACCATTACGCGACGCGCGAGGACTGGGCCGGCGTCAGCGAACTCTCGATCGGTGATTACGTACTAGCTGGCGGTGAAGTGGCCGCCATGGTGATGGTTGAGGCAATTGCCCGACTCATCCCCGGGGTTCTCGGCAATCACGAGAGTGCCGTTGACGATTCCTTCGCGCCGGGTGCCATGGCGAGTTTGCTTGAAGGTCCGGTGTACACGAAGCCTCTCGAATGGCGAGGTGTGAGCGTGCCTGATGTGCTTCTCAGCGGGCATCACGCCAACGTTGCTGCCTGGCGCAAAGAGCAAGCGCTGGAACGCACTCGAGCCAATCGGCCTGATCTGCTTAGCTGATCGCAGCCGTCACGATCTGCTGAGCCTCGGCCTGAATCTCGGCGAGATGTTCGGCGCTTTTGAACGACTCCGCATAAATCTTGTAGACATCCTCGGTACCGGATGGTCGTGCTGCGAACCAGCCGTTCTCTGTCATCACCTTCAGGCCGCCGATGGGTGCATGGTTACCCGGCGCTTCGGTCATGGTGGAAGTGATGGGTTCACCTGCCAGCGAAGTGGCGGTGACTTGTGCGGGTGAGAGTTTCGCGAGCGCGGACTTCTGCTCACGTGTGGCGACTGCGTCAATGCGCGCATATGACGGGTTCCCGAATCGGTGCGTGAGTCGCGCGTAGTGCTGGCTAGGTGATGATCCGGTAACCGCAAGGATCTCTGCAGCCAGCAAGCAGGCGATGATGCCGTCCTTGTCAGTGCTCCACGCCCCGCCGTTGCGGCGCAGGAATGAGGCACCTGCGGACTCCTCGCCTCCGAAAGCCACCGAGCCGTCAAGTAAGCCTGGCACGTACCACTTGAAGCCCACCGGAACTTCGAACAAGGCACGACCATGAGATGCCACAACCCTGTCAATCATCGACGAGCTCACCACGGTCTTGCCGATAGCGGCAGCGATCGGCCAATCAGGCCTATGTGCAGTGAGGTAGTCGATGCTCGCGGACAAGAAGTGGTTCGGGTTCATGAGTCCGAAGTCATAGGTCACGATGCCGTGGCGGTCTGAGTCGGCATCGTTGCCGGTTGTGATGTCGAACTCTGCGCGGCGTGCAATAACCGGTGCCATGGTGTGCGGCGACGAACAGTCCATTCGGATCTTGCCGTCCCAGTCCAGGTGCATGAAGCGCCAGGTGGGGTCCGTGATCGGATTGAGCACGGTGAGATCTAGCCCAAAGGTGTCGGCAATGGCCGGCCAATAGTCGACGCTGGCTCCGCCCAACGGGTCGGCACCGATACGCACTCCGGCAGATCGGATGGCCTCGAGATCAATGACGTTCGGTAGGTCATCGACGTAGGTACGCAGGTAGTCGTATCGCTGCGTGGTCGTGGAAGCGAGTGCGGTGGCGAGAGGAGCACGCTTGACGCCGGTGAGGCCAGATCGCAGGAGTTCGTTCGCATGCGCCTGCACGACCGAGGTGATGTCGGTGCCGGCCGGTCCGCCATCTGGCGGGTTGTACTTAAACCCGCCATCGCGCGGGGGATTGTGCGAGGGGGTCACCACGATGCCGTCGGCTCGCGCGGGATCGTCAATGCGCAAACCGCGGTTATGCACCAAGATCGCGTGCGAGATGGCAGGTGTGGGGGTGAACGCATCGCGGGCATCGATCATCACGGTCACGCCGTTGGCCGCGAGAACTTCGAGGGCCGTGGCCCACGCCGGCTCACTCAGTGCATGGGGATCGCGCCCGATGAAGAGCGGGCCGCCGATGCCGGCCGAAGCGCGGTAGTCGCAAATGGCCTGGGTGGTCGCAGCGATGTGGTCTTCGTTGAAAGCTCGGTCGAACGACGAGCCTCGATGGCCCGAGGTGCCGAAGGCCACCTGCTGGCTGATCTCGGCCGGATCAGGATGCAGCTCGTAATACGCGGTGACCAGGCTCGAGATGTCGACGAGGTCATCGGGAGTGGCCGACTGGCCGGCACGCGGGTGCATCGAGGGGCCTCCGAAGGGCTTCAAGGTGGGCCGACCATGAGGGGATTCGGCGGTAGGACCAGGGTATGGCAGACTTGGCTGGCCCACGAGAGATTGACGCGGCCTCTGCCATAGGGGAGAGCGTCATTCGTGGGGGAGCCTGGCTCCATCGCACGACCTTCGAACCCCACAACCGTGGGCGACCTATGGCGCCTGCAGGAAGCGATGATGCAATGAAGACTCTCGACTCGATCGACTCCGGATCACTCCGCGACGACATTCCCGCCTTCCGTGCCGGTGACACCGTCAAGGTGCACGTCAAGGTCATCGAAGGTAACAAGAGCCGCGTCCAGCTGTTCCAGGGTGTCTGCATTGGCCGCCAGGGTTCCGGTCTCACCGAGACCTTCACGGTCCGCAAGGTTTCCTATGGCGTTGGTGTCGAGCGCATCTTCCCGCTGCACACCCCTTCGGTCGAGAAGATCGAGTTGGTCAGCCGCGGTGACGTCCGTCGCGCCAAGCTTTACTACCTGCGCGAGCTGCGTGGCAAGAAGGCCAAGATTCGCGAGCTCCGCGACACCCCGAAGGCGAACGCCTAGTCTCACCCCCCGTCGGGTCGAGCAAATGCTTCGTTCATGAGTCGCGCCAAGAAGTCGTCGTGGTGGGATATTCCCGTCACGCTGGCAATCGCCGTAGGTGTCGTTCTCCTCATCACGACTTTCGTCGTCAAGCCATTCTCCATTCCTTCGGGATCCATGGAGAACACGCTGCTCGTGGGAGATCGCGTACTCGTCAATCGGATGGTCTATCACTTCCGTGATGTCCAGCGTGGCGATGTCATTGTCTTCGACGGGACTGATTCGTTCGTCCCTGCAGGCGATAAGCCGCAGCGCAATCCGATCAGCGGCGCCTTCACCTGGATCGGTCAGTCTCTGGGTTTGGTCCAGCCCGACAGCACTGACTTCATCAAGCGAGTCATCGGTGTCGCGGGCGATCACGTGGTCTGCTGCGATGTGGAAGGACGCATCACGATCAATGGTGCACCGCTTGATGAGACCTACCTGTACACCGACGATGTCCCGAGTTATGACGAGTTCGACGTCGTCGTGCCCGAGGGCAAACTTTGGGTGATGGGCGATCATCGGTCTAACTCAGCTGACTCTCGATCCCATATGGGTGATCCGGGTGGTGGCTTCGTACCCACGAGCAAGGTCATCGGCCGAGCCATGGTCGTGCTGTGGCCCCCGGGTGAGTTCAAGGTGCTGGGGATTCCACCGGAATTCGACGCCATTCCCGCACCGGCCTCCGCTGACTCCTCCCAGTGATCTGAGAGCATCTGCCTATGGCTGTCTCCGCTCGTGAACCGAATGGAGAAGCCCCAACTCCAGTGCCGGTCACCATGGCCGGTCACCCTCGTAAACGGCGGGTTGTTACCGAGACTGTCGTGATCATCGTCGTCGCCCTGGTGATCTCTGCACTGGTGCGTGCCCTCTTGCTGCAGGCCTTTTATGTGCCCAGCTCTTCCATGGAATCCACTCTCATGCCAGGAGACCGGATCGTGGCCTCGAAGATCACGACGTCCGTGTCTGGTCCTAAGCGCGGCGAGATCCTGGTGTTCCGAGACCCCGGAGGATGGTTACCCGAGTTGCCGACGGCTGATGGGGGCTGGCGTAAGGCACTTCGTGGCGGGCTCACCTTCATCGGATTGCTGCCGAGCGACTCCGGTCATGATCTCGTCAAGCGAGTGATCGGCTTGCCTGGCGATCGTGTCGCCTGTTGTGACTCGGCCGGCCGCATCGTGCTCAACGGCGTGCCGCTGGACGAGTCTTACGTGACCGGGCCGACTGATCAGGTGCGATTCGACATCACGGTTCCTGCTGGTGACATGTTCGTGATGGGTGATAACCGAGGAAACTCACATGACTCCCGCTATCACCTCGACGTCGACAACGGAGGAGTTGCTGTCTCGGACGCCGTTGGTCGAGTGGTTCTCAGCGTGTGGCCTCTGAATCGGATGGGTATTGAGTCGATCCCGTCAATCTTCGGCAATCCCGCCATCGCAGCCGGACGTTGATGTCGACCGCACCGACGATGGATCTGGAGCAGGAACTCTTCGCGTCCGGAGTGCATGTTCTCGCCAGTATCGATGAGGTCGGACGCGGTGCTATCGCCGGACCTGTCACAGTCGGCGTTGTCGCGGTCACGGCCGCATCTGGCGAACCGCCTGTAGGCATCCGTGACTCAAAGTTGCTTTCACCGGCGAGACGCCAAGCTCTAGTCGAACCGATCAAGGCGTGGGTGACCGCATACGCGGTGGCGAGCGCCACAAGTGCAGAAGTCGATGAGCGGGGCATCGTGGGTGCCCTGCGGCTTGCCGGCGTACGGGCACTTATGGCGTTGGGGTCCAGTGGCATCACGCCCGATCTCGTACTTCTCGACGGCAGCCACGATTGGCTCACGAGCGACTCTCTCTTCGACGATCCGTCGGGCTTCCAGGCACCGATTGTGCGTACCCAGGTCAAGGGTGACCTGACGTGTACATCCGTTGCTGCGGCGAGCGTGCTCGCCAAAGTCGATCGAGATGCGCAAATGACAGCACTTGATCAGCGATTCCCGGCATACGGATGGTCAGGGAACAAGGGCTATGGCGCGCCCGGACATCAGCAGGCGATTCGAGAGTTCGGAGTCACCGAATTCCATCGAGTCTCCTGGAACATCCAGTAATCATCCACAGCCTGCCGTCAGTGACGCACTGTCCACAGCGGCTGTCCTCCGTCTTATGGGGTTGCCACTGACACTGCGATCGTGCCCGCAGGAGGTGCCATGAAGGCCAAGGATGCGCTCGGAGCCATGGGTGAGTCGCTCGCCTGCGATCACCTGACCGAGATCGGCTACACGATCATCGATCGGAACTGGCGGTGCGAGTTTGGCGAGATCGACATTGTCGCTCGGCAAGGGACGACCTTGATCGTGTGCGAGGTCAAGACGCGTAGCTCGCTTCGCCATGGTGATCCGGTCGAGGCCGTGTCAGGACGCAAGGTTCGACGTCTTCGGCGTCTAGCGCTCTGTTGGCTTGAGGCGCATGCGATTCACGCTCCCCAGATTCGTATCGATGTCATCGGAATTCTGCGACGTCCTGATGGACCCACCTCACTTCGTCATCTCACTGGGGTCGAGTGAGATGACCACAGCGCATGCATGGGGCTTTGTCCTCAACGGCGTCATCGGCGAACGTGTTCGGATCGAAGTTGATATCTCGCAGGGCTTGCCCTCCGTAGGTGTCATTGGTCTTGCTGATACGACCATTGGCGAATCTCGATGGCGGATTCGTTCGGCCTTCTCCAACAGTGACGCGCAGTGGCCGAGTGCGCGTATGACGATCGCCCTCTCGCCGGCAGACTTGCCTAAGCAGGGTTCAGGACTCGATCTGGCGATTGCGGCTGCGATCCTCGCCGCTACTGGGCAGGCGGGTATTCGAGAAAACACGGCTTTCATTGGCGAACTCGGGCTTGATGGATCCGTCAGGGGCGTGCGTGGAGCCATTGCGGCTGCGGCGGCTGCCCGGCGAAGTGGCCTCACCTGCGTAGTTGTGAGCGGCGACAACGCTCGTGAGGTCTCCAGCATCCCCGGTCTCAGCGTGATCATCATTCGTGATCTCGTGCACCTCATTGAAGTACTCGCCGGTCGTGATCAATCTGCGGAGATGCCTGAGTCGTCGGTTCTCCCTGCACTCGATGTTGAACCCGATCTCGCTGACGTTCGCGGGCACGCCTATGCGCGGTTCGCGCTCGAAGTAGCCGCAGCCGGTGGCCATCACGTATCCATGCTGGGCGCGCCCGGCGTGGGCAAGACCTTGCTGGCGCGTCGACTTCCGGGTCTATTGCCGGATCTCGGTGAAGCGGACTCCATCGATGTCACCACTATCCACTCTCTTGCAGGTCGATTGTTGTCTGGCACCGGGCTGGTGACGAGGCCTCCGCTAGCCGCACCCCATCACTCGGCAACACCGCCGGCCATGACCGGTACAGCCCGCGGTCGACAGGTCACGCCCGGGGTTTTGACCATGGCGCATGGAGGCGTGCTGTTCATGGATGAAGCTCCGGAGTTTTCCCGTCATGTGCTGGAAGTCATGCGCGAGCCGATTGAGACCGGATCGATCATGGTTACGCGTGCTGCAGGGGTCATCGAGCTCCCCGCGCGCTTTCAGTTGATCCTGGCCTCGAATCCGTGCCCATGCGGTCATGCCATCGGTAGGGGAGACCTGTGCACGTGCACCTCGCTCACCCGACGTCGCTATGCCGAGCGCCTATCAGGCCCGCTTATGGATCGAGTCGACGTGCGTGTTGTCGTGACTCGCCCATCTGAGGCTGAGTTGCTCGCGACTACAGCAGGGGAGTCCAGTGCGGTAGTTGCAGCACGAGTTGCGGAGGCCCGTGATCGTGCTGCTCTTCGATTTGCGGAATGTGGATGGTCGGTGAACTCAGCGATCCCCACTCGCGCCTTGCGCGGGGATTTCGCTCCAACCAGCGACGCGGTTGATCTCCTGCGTACCGCCGAGCAAGGTGCGTTGAGTCTTCGCGGCTCAGATCGAGTACTGCGCGTCGCCTGGACAATTGCTGACTGTCTCGGAGCAGATCGACCCGACGCCGATCACGTCTCGACGGCCTTAGGTCTGCGAGGGGAGCTGGTCTCGAGATGACGTCTGCCCAGGCGAGTCAAGCTCACCGTGCAGCCTGCATTCGTCTAGCTCACGTGGTGGAACCTGCTCATGAGCGAGTAGGTCGAATCGTGTCGCGTGCAGGTGAGGTCAATGCGATCGAATTGCTACGCGAGTCTGATCCCTTGTTTGCCACTCGACTTGCGGCCACCAATGCCGATGAAGCTGAAACAAGAGCTGACCGGCTGGGGATGCGCATCATCGTGAGAGGTGATTCTGAGTGGCCACGGCAACTCGATGACCTAGGCGCAGTGCGCCCCTACGCCTTGTGGGTGCAAGGCGCCGCGCATGTACGCCTGGCTTGTGTGCGAAGTGCCGCGATTGTCGGTGCCAGGGCGGCCACGCCATATGGCCTCGCTGTCGCGCGAGAGTGGTCGGCCGAACTAGCCAGTGACCACGTCACGATCGTGTCCGGGGCTGCCTTCGGGATTGATGCCGCCGCTCATCGAGGTGCTCTTGCCGTCGAGGGAATGACGATTGCGGTCATGGCAAGCGGCGCGGATGTCATCTATCCCCGCGCTCACGAACAGTTGATCGCGCGCATCGCCGATGAGGGTCTGGTGATCAGCGAGTCACCACTGGGCGAGCCGGCCCGTAGGCAGCGGTTCCTGACCCGAAATCGCGTGATTGCCGCGTTGACCCAAGCGACAGTCGTGGTCGAAGCAGCGCTCCGTTCCGGCACTTCCGCAACGGCGAATGCCGCAACGCGACTGAACCGGCATGTCCTTGTCGTACCCGGGCCGGTGACCTCGATGATGTCCGCGGGCTGTCACCACCTGGCGCGCGAGGGTGGGGCAACACTCGCCGGGGCGCCGGCTGATGTTCTCGAATGCCTGCTACCAGCTGATGAGGCGCTCGCGCTGTCGGTGAAGCGAGGACACGAGATGCGCGAGTCCGTGACAGTTCCCGCCGATGCGCTCACCGCACAGCAAGCGCGGGTTCGAGACCTTCTGCCGGCTTCGGGCGTAATCACTCTGGAGGAACTGCGGGTGGGCAGCGGACTGAGCATTCCGCAGCTGCTGTCCTCCTTGGGCGCCCTCAGTTCTGCCGGATATGCGCAAGCCGAGAGCGCGGGCTGGGCGCGGCGCGCCTGAGCGCGCGTGTTCGAGAAGTGCTGCGACCATGTAATCGTGTCCGCCACACCCGATAAGCTCCCGGAGCTTCCCGCAGGTCTTGCCGACGCCTGCTCGAGTTTCGAGTCGTATTTGCGTGATGAACGCGGACGCAGCGCACACACGGTGCGCGCGTACGTCGGCGATGCCCGTTCCCTGTGCGAATTCGCTGCGGCACGTGAGATCGATAGTCCTGATGGAATCAGTCTGGCACTGCTGCGCAACTGGCTGGCTACCTTGACGCGCGATGGTCGCTCGCGCGCCACCGTGGCCCGGCGAGCGGCATCGGTGCGTGCATTCACGGCGTGGTGCACCAGGCGAGGATTGATGGCCACGGATCCGGGGGAACGCCTCGCGAGCCCTAAGGCGGGCACTCATTTGCCAACAGTTCTCGATCAATCGGCGGCGGTACGAGTCATGGAGCACGCGGCCGTAGCCAGCGACGATGGTTCTCCGGTTGCTGTGCGAGATCGCGCAATTATTGAGTTGCTCTACGCCACGGGCATTCGAGTCTCGGAATTGTGCGCAATCGATATCCGCGATCTCGATCTCGACAGGCGCACCGTGCGGGTCACGGGTAAGGGTGACAAGCAGCGTGTGGTGCCGTTCGGTCTGCCTGCCTCACGCGCTGTCACCGACTGGCTTGCGGTCCGCGCAGACCTTGAGGGATCCAGGAGCGGCCAGGCGGCATTCCTGGGCGCACGTGGCGGTCGTATCGATCCTCGAACCGTGCGCGAGAGCGTTCATCGACTGACCAGCCAGGCCGGCGTGGCAAGTGTTTCTCCGCACGCGCTTCGGCATAGTGCTGCGACCCATGTACTCGAAGGCGGCGCTGATCTTCGCGCGGTGCAGGAGCTACTCGGACATTCGTCTTTGGCTACGACCCAGCGCTATACGCATGTCTCGGTTGAACGCCTGCGCACTACTTTCGTTCAAGCGCACCCTCGCTCGGTGAAGTCAGACGACTAATTCATCGGTTTCAGGATCACCCGCCCTGAGCTGAGGAGGGGTGCAGGGTTCACATACCGGCCGTTCTGCTTGATGCCCAGGTGTAGGCAGTGCGGGCTGCGTCCGCAGTGGCCGCCGGTGGCCGCCAGGGTGCCGATGGCCTGACCGGCCACGACGAGATCTCCGACCTCCACGTCGGGTATGACTGGCTCGTAGGTGACCCGCACCCGACCTAGATCGGGATCGTCGACGAGCAGGACGATGACGGGTTTACCGGCTACGGGCCCGGCAAGGGCCACCGTGGCCTCAGATACCGCCCGGATAGGCGATCCCGGCTGCGCCGAGAGGTCTATGCCTCGGTGACCGGAGCCGTAAGCCGCCGCAGGCCGAAAATCTGCCTGAATGGGGGCGGCGGCTACCGGAGAGGCCCACAGGGAGCTGGCCAGGAGGGGAAGAAGAGCCCAGATCGCCATAGCCTCACGATCGCCCCTTCGTAGGCGACCGTCTACCGCCTGCACTGGGCTGGGGATGGGCTTTCGGTCTGGGGATAGCCGCTGGTCAGAGCATCTCCCGCCACCCCCTAGACTTGGACCATCCCACCGGGCTCGCCTGGGGGAAATTCACAGGTCCGCAGCCGGCTCGCCGGATCGCAGGTCGCACGGTCCCACCTCGGTGGGCGCCACCCGCGAGGACCAAGGGGCAGGGCCACCCGGTCACTGCCTTGAACCGATGCGCGTCGGGCTTTGCCCTGCGTGCCAGAAAGAAAGGGCCATCATGGCCGTCGTCACTATGCGCCAGCTGCTCGAAAGCGGCGTTCACTTCGGGCACCAGACCCGTCGCTGGAACCCCAAGATGAAGCGATTCATCTTCACCGAGCGCAATGGCATCTACATCATCGATCTGCAGCAGTCGCTGGGCTTCATCGATCGTGCCTACGAATTCGTCAAGGAGACCGTGGCTCACGGTGGTTCCGTGATGTTCGTTGGCACCAAGAAGCAGGGCCAGGAAGCGATCGCGGAGCAGGCAACGCGCGTGGGCATGCCCTACGTCAACCACCGCTGGCTGGGTGGCATGCTCACCAACTTCTCGACCGTCCACAAGCGCCTTCAGCGACTCAAGGAGCTCGAGCTCATTGACTTCGACGATGTCGCCAAGTCTGGCCTCACCAAGAAGGAGCTCCTTGTCCTTCGCCGTGAGCGCGACAAGCTCGCCAAGACCCTCGGTGGCATCCGTGAGATGAGCAAGATCCCCAGCGCTATCTGGGTTGTCGACACCAAGAAGGAGCACATCGCCGTTGGTGAGGCGCGCAAGCTGGGCATCCCGGTTATCGCTGTTCTCGACACCAACTGCGATCCCGACGAGGTCGACTTCCCGATCCCAGGTAACGACGACGCAATCCGCTCGGTGGCACTTCTCACCCGCGTGATCGCCGATGCAGTGGCCGAGGGCCTGATCGCCCGCGCTGGTCGCTCCACCGCAACCGAGGTCGTTGAGCCGCTGGCCGAGTGGGAGCGCGAGCTTCTTGCCGGTGCAGAGGCAGAGGTTGTCGTCGAAGCCGCAGTTGAGGCCGTCGTCGAAGCCGCACCCGAAGCCTGATCTTTTTCACTTCTCTCTGGAGGATTAACACACTCATGGCAACTATCGCTGCCGCCGATGTAAAGAAGCTCCGCGACGCTACGTCCGCGGGCATGATGGAGTGCAAGAAGGCTCTCGAGGAGTCCGGAGGAGACTTCGACAAGGCTGTCGAGATCCTGCGTATCTCCGGTGCTGCAAAGGCCGCCAAGCGCGGCGCCGAGCGCACCGCCTCCAACGGCATCGTCGCCGCAAGCGGCAACACGCTGGTCGAGCTGCTGTGCGAGACCGACTTCGTGGCCAAGGGCGACGATTTCCAGACCCTCGCGAACACCGTTGCTGTAGCCGCGGCCGGCGTGGGTGCCAATGATGCAGCAACCCTCGGTGAGGTCACCGTCGCCGACGGACGCACCGTGAGCGCGGCAATCGCCGAGCTTGCAGGCGTCATCGGCGAGAAGCTTGAGCTGGGCCGGGTGGCAACGTTCGCTGCACCGACTGCGCTCTACCTTCACCGTCGTTCGTCGGATCTGCCCCCTCAGGTCGGCGTTATCGTCGAGTACACCGGTGACGAAGAGGCAGCTCGTGGCATCGCCATGCAGATCGCCGCGATGCGTCCGATGTACGTCACTCGCGATCAGGTTCCGGCAGAGACTGTCGAGAACGAGCGCCGCATCGCTGAGGCGACGGCCAAGGAGGAGGGCAAGCCGGAGGCTGCTCTGCCCAAGATCGTCGAAGGCCGCGTGAACAGCTACTTCAAGGACACCGTCCTGCTGGAGCAGCCGAGCGTGGTCGACAACAAGAAGTCGGTATCGCAGGTTCTCGCCGACGCGAACACCTCGGTCACGGGCTTCGCCCGTTTCGAGGCAGGCCAGGCTTAAAGTCGACTGAACGGCGCAGGAGGGAATGTCAATGTCACCACAGAGCTCCTCCGGCGCCGTTCAGCCGTCCCTGGACGGAACGATCGAGACTTGGCCCAGTGCCCCTGAAGGTGGCTGGAACCGGGTACTCCTCAAGCTTTCCGGCGAGGCTTTCGCCGGTGGCGAGGGTCTGGGCATCGATCCTGATTTCGTCGGATCCATCGCCTCGCAGATCGCCGACGTGGTGCGCGGCGGTACCGAAGTCGCGGTCGTCATCGGGGGCGGCAACTACTTTCGCGGCGCCCAGCTCGCCGAACGCGGCATTGACCGGGCGCGTGCCGACTACATGGGCATGCTCGGCACAGTGATCAATTGCCTCGCACTGCAGGACTTCTGCGAGAAGGCTGGCGTCGAGACTCGAGTTCAGACCGCCATCACCATGGGACAAGTCGCCGAGCCCTATGTTCCCCGTCGCGCAATTCGACATTTAGAAAAGGGTCGCGTCGTCATTTTCGGCGCAGGCCTAGGCCAGCCATACTTCTCCACGGACACCACCGCAGCGCAACGCGCACTCGAAGTGGGGGCGGAGGTCGTGCTCATGGCCAAGGGGGTTGATGGTGTCTATGACGATGATCCCCGCACCAATCCCAATGCCCAGCGTTTCGATCACCTCAGGCATGCCGAAGTTCTTGCACGCGGACTGAAGGTGGCCGATGCCACGGCCATCAGTCTTTGCCAGGACAACAAGCTTCCGATCGTCGTCTTCAATCTGCTCGTTGAGGGCAATATCGCGCGTGCCGTGCGCGGCGAGACCATTGGCACCCTCGTTTCGACCGACAAGTAAGACCCGAGAGGACACCACATGAGCGAAGAAATCGACATGATCCTGCTGGACGCTGAAGAGAAGATGGACAAGGCAATCGGCGTCGCACGCGATGATTTTGCGACGATTCGCACCGGTCGTGCTAACCCGGCGATGTTCAACAAGGTATTCGTCGAGTTCTACGACACGATGAACCCGCTCAACCAGATGGCCACCATCTCGGCACCTGAACCACGGATGCTCACCATCAGTCCGTTCGACAAGAGTGCATTCACTGCGATCGAGAAGGCGCTCCGTGACAGCGACCTCGGAGTCAACCCGACCTCCGACGGCAACATCATCCGCGTCTCCCTGCCGCAGTTGACTGAGGATCGTCGCAAGGAGTACGTGAAGCTCGCCAAGACCAAGGCTGAAGATTCCCGCATCTCCATTCGCAATATCCGCCGTCATGCCAAGGATCAACTCGACAAGCTTCAGAAGGATGGCGATGCTGGCGAGGATGACGTTCGTCGCGGAGAGAAGAGCCTCGATGAACTCACGCACAAGCATGTTGAGCACATCGACGAAATCCTGAAGCACAAAGAAGCAGAACTGCTCGAGGTCTAGGAATGACCGATGCAGGTGGCAAGGCGAGTGGGAGGACCTCACGCGCCGGTCGAAACCTGCCTGCGGCGATCATCTCGAGCCTCATTCTTGGTGGGGTAGTACTCGCAAGCCTGTTCACGGTGAAGTGGCTGTTCTGCGTCGTTGTCACGATTGCACTCCTTATCGCAGTGCACGAATTCGTCAGCGCCTTTGCCCATCGCGATATTCGGATCGCTCGCACTCCGCTGTACATCGCCACGGCCGTCATGCCCACCTTGGCGTACATCTGGGGAACCACCGCGCAGCTCGTTGCCTTGGGTGCCACGATCATCGTGATCTTGATCTGGCGTATCCGCCGGGGCACCGATCACTACGTACGCGATGTGACGGCAAGCGCCTTCGTCGTGGCCTACCTGCCATTCATGGCCGGGTTCTTGATGTTGACCCTCGCTGCCGACAATGGGGCGCAACGCGTTGTGGTGTTTATTCTTCTCACCATCTCGAATGACATTGGCGGATACGCGTCGGGAGTCCTCTTCGGAAAGCACCCCATCGCTGCGCACATCAGCCCGAAGAAGTCGTGGGAGGGCTTTGTCGGGTCCCTGATCTTCCAAGGGCTTGTTGGAGCACTGTCGTTCGTGTGGCTGCTCGATGCTCCGTGGTGGCAGGGCCTCATCGTCGGCCTAGTCATGACCATCACTGCTACCGGCGGCGATTTCGCTGAGAGTGCGATCAAGCGTGATCTCGGAGTCAAGGACATGGGGCATTTCCTGCCCGGCCATGGCGGCATGATGGATCGTCTTGATTCGCTCATCCCGAATGCCTTCACCTCGTGGGCGCTGTTCACCCTCTTCCTCGGTAGTGGCGCTTAGCCATGGTGGATCTTGTCTTTGAGGCACCACGGCGTGGCAAGCCTCCTCGTCATCTCATGGATCTTGACCGTGAGCAGCGGCGCGCTGCTATGGCTGAGATTGGTCTACCTGCCTTCCGCGCCGACCAGGTCTCGAATCACTGGCTGGGGCGGCTGAGTGATGACCCTACGCAGTGGAGTGATATCCCTGCACCCGCCAAGGAACTCATCGGCACGCACTTACTCCCGCGCTTGCTTGATCCCATCCGTGCCATTGATTGCGATAACGGCACCACGGTGAAGACTCTCTTCAAACTTCATGACGGTGCCCTGGTTGAGACCGTGCTCATGCGCTATCCCGACCGCGCAACTATGTGCATCTCATCGCAGGCCGGATGCGGGATGAACTGTCCGTTCTGTGCCACCGGACAAGCAGGTCTGACTCGAAATCTCTCGACTGGCGAAATCGTTGAACAGGTAATCGCCGGCGCACGTGCATTGGCGCGTGGGGATATCCAAGGCGGCGTCGGTCGGGTTTCGAATGTCGTGTTCATGGGCATGGGGGAGCCGCTCGCGAACTACAACGCGGTGGTGCGCGCAGTCCGACGTCTGGTTGAAGATCCCCCCGCCGGGCTCGGTATGAGCGCTCGCGGAATCACGGTCTCCACTGTTGGTCTCGTGCCCCAGATTCGCCAGCTGGCGCAGGAGAAGCTTCCCGTGACTTTGGCTGTGTCCTTGCACACTCCCGATGACAAGCTTCGCGACACCCTGGTTCCGGTCAACACCCGTTGGAAGGTCTCCGAGGTGCTGGATGCGGCGTGGGAATACGCGTCGGTCACCGGTCGACGCATCAGCATCGAGTACGCCCTTATTAAGGACATTAATGACCAGGTGTGGCGCGCTGAACTACTTGCCGACCTCTTGCGCGGTCAACTGGTGCACGTGAACCTGATTCCGCTCAACCCCACGCCTGGCTCCAAGTGGACAGCCTCTCGCCGTGAGGACGAGCAGGCATTCGTGCGCACACTGCGAGACCGAGGTATTGCGGTCACCGTGCGAGATACTCGCGGACGCGACATTGACGGTGCCTGCGGGCAACTTGCCGCCGCTCCGCTCTAGTTCTCTGCCACACTGGCACCATGGTTGATGAGGTGCCTATTCCCAAGTTCTCCGATCTGCCCAGAGGCGAGCATTACCGCATCATCGGGGGTTCGGTACTTCGAATTCTCATCGGCTTTGTCGTGATCGCACTTGCCCTATCGGTGGTCCCCGAAACTCCAGGAGTCGATCTCGCCGGCCCCATCCTCGTGGTCGTGGCCTTTGGTGCGTTGTACATCTGGTATTTCCGTCGGCAGCTGAAGAAGATCAAGCGATCAAAGTTTCCACAGTTGGCGGCAATTGAGGCTCTCATTCTCATCGCGACGATGTTCCTCGCAGTCTTTGCTGCCATCTATGTCATGGAATCAACGGCAGACCCCAGTTCGTTTAGCGAGAAGCTTGACCACTTCAGTGCCTACTACTTTGCTCTGACGATTCTGGCGACGGTAGGTTTCGGCGATATCACCCCGGTCACCACGTCAGCGCGTGCGACGGCGATGGTCCAGATGGGCATTGACATCGCCTTTATCGCCGTGTTGGTCCGCATCATCAGTTCCGTGGCAACCAATACGATCAAGAAGCGAACTGCGGCGGCGCCCACGACCGATTAGCAGGCCAGTTCGTCCGGCAATCGTTAGCATTCTCAGACATGCTCGACCGACCGGAGGATTCTCGTGACCGCAAGGGTTAATGGGGAAGTCTCCTTTTGGTACGGAGACATCGGCGGCACCCCCGGGTATCGGCCGTCGCTTGAAGGTGACGTGCAGTGCGACATTGCCATCGTGGGCGCTGGCTATACCGGGCTCTGGACGGCGTACTACCTAATGAAGTCCGATCCCTCCCTACGCATCGTGATACTCGAGAAGGAATTTGCGGGTTTTGGCGCATCCGGGCGAAACGGTGGCTGGCTGAGCGGTGAGATGGGCTGGTCGCGTGAGCGCTACGCCGAGAGAAGCGGTCGGCAGTCAGTTATCGACTTGCAAAGGGCTATGTGGGCCACCGTTGATGAGGTTATTGATGTGTGTGACCGTGAGGGCATCAACGCAGACATCGTGAAAGGCGGCTCTCTGCAGGTGGCCACGACCGCTTCCCAGGCGGTTCGCGTTCGAGAGTACATGGAGCATGAGGCTGACTGGGGAGTATCAGCACCTGATCTCGTTTTCCTGGACCAGGCAGAGACCAAGGCTCGGGTTGAGGTGGCCGACGCGCATTGTTCGTCATTTACTCCGCATGCTGCGCGCATTCAACCTGCCAAGCTCGTTCAGGGTCTCGCTCGCATTGTGGAAGGGCTTGGCGCACGAATCTGCGAACGCACAACCGTGCTGGAGATCAACCCTCATCAGGTGGTGACAGATCGAGGTGTCGTGAAGGCCGACTACGTCATTCGCGCCACTGAGGGATTCACGGCTGGCATCAAGGGCCATCGTCGCGAGTGGCTTCCCATGAACAGCGCGATGATTGCCACCGAGCCACTTTCTGCGGAGCAATGGGCGAACATTGGCTGGAATGGCTACGAGACTCTTGGTGATGCGGCCCACGGTTATATGTATGCGCAGCGCACTCGAGACGGTCGAATTGCTATAGGCGGGCGCGGACTTCCGTATCGATTCGGCTCGGCGACTGACATCAACGGGCAAACGCAAGAACGCACTATCGAAATGCTTGAAGAGATTCTCGTACGCATGTTCCCAGTCCTGTCGGGTACCCGGATCGATCACGCATGGTGCGGCGTGCTTGGCGTGCCTCGTGATTGGTGCGCGACCGTCGGCCTGGATCCAAGCACGGGTATCGGTTGGGCTGGCGGCTATGTCGGCATGGGCGTGGCGACATCTAATCTGGCAGCGCGCACGCTTCGTGGGTTGATCCTCGCTCAGAACGGATCCACTGATGAATTCGAGGAGGTCGGTTTGCCTTGGGTGAATCGACGCGTCCGGCGGTGGGAGCCTGAGCCATTCCGGTGGTTGGGAGTCCATGGTCTTTACACGATGTTCAGGTCCGCGGATCGCTCAGAACGTCGTCGTGGGGCCGCCCAGACTTCGCGTTCCGCCCAGATTGCCGCACGTATTGCCGGAAGGGATTGATCAATGGACATCACGCAGATTGCCTCAATTGCCACCTTGGACGCAGATCTAGGGGAGTGGGCACCCAAGCCGACTGCGCTCACCGATGGTGTCCGGGAGAGGTCCGTGGCGATCTGGGAAACCCCCGGAATCGAGGTGGGGCTGTGGGAGTGCACGCCTGGCTCCTTCAGCTCACGTCGCGACACATTCACCGAGAGTTGTGTCGTCCTCGCCGGGCGTTTCACGATCGAGGATTCCGCTGGTTCCATCGACTACCGAGCGGGAGACGTTCTCGTGACGCCCATGGGCTGGGTAGGTACCTGGCACGTCCACGAGACGGTGCGCAAGGTCTACGTCATTAACGAGCATCTGGGGTAGACCCGAACCTCGACCATGGTCACATGGATTGGATACAATTCGGCCATGGCTGGAGCCTTGGCTGGAATCGTGGTGGCGGACTTCTCGCGTGTCCTGGCCGGCCCGTACGCCACCATGCTCCTCGGCGATCTCGGGGCAACCGTCATCAAGGTTGAACGGCCTGGCAGCGGTGATGACACCAGGGCCTGGGGCCCGCCGTTCGCCCCGTCAGGGCAGAGCACCTATTTCGAGGGCGTAAATCGAAACAAGCTGTCGATCGACCTCGATATCTCCGATGACGCTGACGCGATTATCGCGCGCCAGTTGGCAGTGCGGTGCGATGTGATGATCGAGAACTTCAAGCCTGGCGGGCTCAAGAGTTTCGGCCTTGATTACTCGGCGGTCAGTGCCATCAACCCATCGGTGATCTACGGCTCAATCAGTGGATTCGGCTCGGGAGAAGGTCGGGATCTACCCGGATACGACCTACTCGTTCAGGCCATGGGCGGCCTGATGAGTATCACCGGCACCCACGAGCCGACAAAGGCGGGCGTGGCTGTCGTCGATGTACTGACTGGGCTTCATCTCTCGGTAGCCGTGTTGGCCGCCTTGCATCACCGCGATCGCACAGGGCAGGGGCAGTTGATCGAGGTCTCTCTTCTCGGGGCGTTGCTCTCGAGCATGGTGAATCAGACCTCTGCATTTGCCGGTGCAGGCGTCGTTCCGACCTTCATGGGGAATGCGCATCCGTCAATTTCGCCTTATGAGGTGTACCCGACCGCCGACCGCTCGATGATCATCGCTGTTGGTAACGACGGACAATTCAGCCGTCTTGTCGACGTGCTCGGACTCGCCGCGCTCGCGAGTGATGGTCGGTTCTCCACGAATACTGACCGGGTCGCCAACAGGGAAGAGCTCGGGCGGATTCTCGCCCAGGCTCTTGGTGCTCATGGCGCCGACCACTGGCAGACCGAACTCACTCGAGTTGGCGTCCCCTGCGGTCCGATAAATGACATCGCGCAGGCATTCACGTTGGCTGAATCACTCGGGCTCGAGCCTGCGCGGCGGGTCGGTGGCAGTGTTCAGGTAGCGAATCCGGTGAACCTGGGAACTACGCCGGTGACCTACGACCTCGCACCCCCGTCCGTCGGCAGCGACCGTGACGAAGTGCTTGAACTTCTCGGCTTGACCCCATGACCGCCAAGTCGCCAACAGCGCAGGAGGCGGTACTACGAGAACTCCGTGCCGACATCGTTCTGGGTGTCTTAGCTCCTGGTAGCCAAGTGGTTCAGGAGTCCTTGGCGCACAGATATGGAGTCAGCCGAGTTCCGCTTCGGGAGGCGCTGAAAATCCTTGAAGGGGAGGGATTGGTCACCTACCACCCTCATCGAGGCTACTTCGTGATGGAACTCAGTGTTGATGACCTCACGGAGGTCTATCGACTTCGTTCACTGCTGGAAGCCGAGGCATTACGGGCTGCAGTATCGACTCTCACGGACGAAGACCTCGAACAGTTGCGTGGGCTGCTGGGCCAAGTTGAGCAATCATCGGGGGAGGGCGATCTGGAATCACTGACTATCGCCAACAGGGCCTTTCATTTCGCGATTTTCGAGCGTTCTGCCATGCCGCGCCTGGTTCGGGTGCTTCAGCAGTTATGGGACGCCACCGATGTCTATCGGGCGATCTACTTCCGAAGTGAGGTGAACCGGGCCCGTATCGACGGAGAGCACCGCCACATCCTCGCGGCTCTGGACGCACGAGATCCTGAGGCGGCCATCGCCGCACATGAGGTCCATCGGAGCCACTCGGTCCAGGTTCTGGGTACACAACTCGCCGAGTAGCCACAGATTGGATCCAATCCTGCTAGGCTAGCGCCACCCGACACCCAGGAGTCACCATGGCTATTGCCAAGCAGTCACCCTTCGGCCTGTTTGCCATCGACCACCTCCTCACGGAGGAGGAGCGGATGATGCGCGACGTCGTGCGCTCGTATGTCGATAATCGAATCAAGCCGGACATCGCTGACTGGTTCGAGTCCGGCGATATCCCAGCACGCGAGCTGGCCAAGGAGCTCGGCGACCTCGGAGTTATGGGTATGCACCTGGAGGGCTACGGCTGCGCCGGTACCTCTGCGGTGGCCTACGGCCTCGCCTGCCTCGAACTCGAGGCTGGCGATTCAGGTCTTCGCTCCCTCGTGAGCGTTCAGGGGTCACTAGCGATGTTCGGTATCTGGGCCTGGGGTTCTGAGGAGCACAAGCAAGAGTGGCTTCCGCGCATGGCCGCGGGCGAGGCCATTGGATGCTTTGGCCTTACCGAGGCCGATTTCGGCTCCAACCCCTCGGGCATGATCACCAACGCCAAGCGCGACGGAAGTGACTGGATCCTCAACGGCTCGAAGATGTGGATCACCAACGGAAACGTCGCCGATGTTGCTGTGGTGTGGGCACAGACCGATGACGGTATCCGTGGATTCGTTGTCCCGACCAACACACCGGGCTTCACGGCGAACCTCATTCATAAGAAAATGTCACTGCGCGCCTCGGTGACCAGCGAGCTCGTCTTCAACAATGTCCGGCTGCCGGAGTCGGCAATGCTGCCGAATGTCAAGGGCCTCAAGGGCCCGCTGTCGTGCCTGAACGAGGCTCGATTCGGTATCGCCTTCGGCACCTTGGGCGCAGCGCGCGACTGCTTGGAGACTGCGATCGCATACTCGGTTGATCGCGTTCAATTCGACAAGCCGATTGCCGGTTATCAGATGACGCAGAAGAAGCTCGCTGACATGACCCTCGAACTCGGAAAGGGCATGCTCCTCGCGTTGCATCTGGGCCGCTTGAAGGACGAGCACCTGCTCAAGCCCGAGCAGGTCAGCCTGGGCAAGCTCAACAACGCCCGCGAAGCCTTGGCGATTGCTCGCGAATGCCGCAATATCCTGGGCGGTAACGGCATCACCCTGGAATACCCGATAATCCGGCATATGAACAACCTCGAGTCGGTCTACACCTACGAGGGTACGAATGAAATGCACACGTTGGTGATCGGCGAGGCGCTGACGGGTATTGCCGCGTACCGGTAATCGGGCTAGCGCCGCCAGTTCAGCACATACGAAGGTACAGGCGTATCAGCATCACAATGCTCATCGGGCACCGGTGGGCCGAATGACTCGACGAGTGGAACGTGGCCGCCCCACACCTGCGAGTACACGGGGTCAGTGAGATCCGAGGGAACATCGTCAGGTCCGCCAGTGCGCATTTTCACGGAGCACTCATCCAAGCTAAGAGCGAGAGTTATCGTGGCTGCGCGCTCCTTTGCCGCGGGTTGACGAATGTCCTGCCACCTGCCAGGAATGAGATGTTCGGTGATGACTCGAAGTGCATCGAGTTCGTCATCACCTTCAAGTCGGCGGGCTATGCCGATCACCATTGCTGAGCGGTAGTTCATGCTTGACTCGAATGCACTCCGTGCCAGCACGAGGCCATCGAGCAGCGTGACAGTCAGGCAGGTCGGCTGTCCGTCAGCAAGTGAAGTGAAGAGGCGCGATGCGCTGGAACCGTGAAAAAGCACCTCGTTACCCCTGCGCGCGTAAGCAACCGGAATAACGAACGGTTGGCCATCTGTGATGACGGCTACGTGGGCCACGAGACCGGAGTCGAGAACGTGATGAAGTCTGGCAATGTCATTGACCGCGTTATCTGGAATGCGACGTACCCGGGTCCGTGGAGTGGACCCGGGTACGTTGATGTCGTTGCCGCTCAGAGGATTGTCCAGGCTTCAGTGAGCACCGAGCGCAAGATGCCCTCGATCTCATCGAATTCCTTCTGGCCCGCGATCAGTGGGGGAGCGAGCTGCACGACCGGGTCGCCTCGATCGTCGGCGCGGCAGTACAGACCAGCGTCGAACAGTGCCTTCGACAGGAAACCGCGCAGCAGGCGCTCGGCCTCATCATCGTTGAAGGTCTCGCGCGTGACCTTGTCCTTGACGAGCTCGATTCCGTAGAAGTAGCCCATGCCACGAACATCGCCGACGATGTTGAGGTCACGCAGCTTGTTGAGGGTGGCCAGGAAGGCACCCTCGTTACGACGGACGTTCCCGTTGATGTCCTCGCGCTCGAAGATGTCGAGGTTTGCCATGGCAACAGCTGCTGCCATCGGGTGGCCACCCCAGGTATAGCCGTGCAGGAATGAGGTGGTGCCGTGCTTGAAGGGCTCGAAGAGTCGCTCGCTTGCGATCATCGCGCCTAGACCTGCGTAACCCGACGTCATGCCCTTGGCGCAGGTAATGATGTCGGGATCTACGCCGAAGCGCTTCATCGCGAACATGTCGCCGATGCGGCCGAATGCGCAAATGGTCTCGTCGGCGACCATGAGCACGTCGTACTCGTCGCAGATTTCGCGCACCCGCTCGAGGTATCCGGGGGGCGGCGGGAAGCAGCCGCCGGAATTCTGGACAGGCTCAAGGAACACGGCCGCGACGCTGTCGGGACCCTCGAACTCAATGGCTTCGGCGATGCGATCGGCGGCCCAGCGGCCAAAGGCCTTTTCATCATCGCGCAGGTTGTCGGGAGCGCGGTAGAAGTTGGTGTTGGGCACCTTCACGCCACCGGGAACCAGCGGTTCAAAGGGAATCTTCGCGACGGGAATGCCCGTGATACTCAAAGCACCCTGAGGTGTGCCGTGGTACGCCACGTTGCGGCTGATCACCTTGTGCTTGGTGGGTTTGCCGGTCAGTTTGAAGTACTGCTTGGCGAGCTTCCATGCGGTTTCGACAGCCTCGCCACCACCGCTGGTGAAGAAGACTCGGTTGAGATCACCCGGTGCGTAGTGTGCCAAGCGCTCAGCAAGCTCGATTGCGGGACGATGCGCGTACGACCAGATCGGGAAGTAGGCCAATTCTTCCATCTGCTTGGCTGCAGCGGCACCGAGCTCCTTTCGACCATGGCCGACCTGAACTGTGAAAAGACCCGAGAGGCCATCGAAGTATTTGCGACCTTGGTCATCCCAGATGTAGCAGCCGTCGCCCTTGACAATGATCGGCACGTGGCCGCCCTCGTAGTACACGGAGTGACGGGTGAAGTGCATCCAGAGGTGATCGCGTGCCTTGTCGGCAAGTGCGTCGTATCCGGACTCGGTCACGTTCTGCGGTGTCGATGTCATCGTGTTCCCCAGGTATAGATCTGCTTGCGCAGTTTCAGATAGACGAATGTCTCGGTGGATCTAATTCCGTTGAGTGCCCGGATCTTGCGATTGACGATTTCGAGCAGATGATCGTCATCCTCGGCCACGACCTCGGCCAAGATGTCGTACTGCCCTGCGCACACCACGAGGTAGTCGACCTCGGGCATGGTCTCGATGAGTGCGGCCACAGCCTCGGCGTCTCCGTCAACGCAGATACCGAGCATGGCTGCGCGGGAGAATCCCACCTGCATGGGATCTGTCACGGCCACGATCTGCATGACCCCGGACTCCGTGAGCTTCTGCACTCGCTGCCGCACTGCCGCCTCGGACAGGCCGACGGCCTTGCCGATGGTGGCGTACGGTCGGCGGCCATCTTGCTGAAGCTGCTCGATGATTGCCTTGGAGACGTCGTCGAGGGCGACAGAAGCAGTGCGCTCTCGGGTGGCCATACCGCGATCATCCGCTTAACGAATCAGTAAAGCAAGCGAATTCGTGGTCATTTTGAGAAATCGACACGAATATCGTGTTGGAATTGACTGAACCCTTTAGAAATCGTGGCGTGAAGGCTAATCTGGCTATACCTTTGACCCTTGGAGCCCCACGTGACTGCAGTGCGAAATTTCGTCAATGGCCGCAGTGTCGACGCCGCAAGTGGCCAGACCAGCGATCTCGTCAACCCCACGACCGGTCAGGTGTACGTCAGTGCTCCTGTCTCCGGAGCTGCCGACGTTGATGCGGCCTATGCGGCTGCCTCGGCGGCCTTCGAGGTGTGGGGCGACACAACTCCGGCCGAGCGCCAGCTGGCTCTGCTTAAGATCGCCGACGCCATGGAGGCCCATGGTGCCGAACTCGTAGCCCTCGAATGCGAGAACACCGGCAAGCCCATCTCCGTGACGATGGCGGAAGAGCTCCCGCCCATGATTGATCAGCTTCGCTTTTTCGCGGGTGCGGCTCGCATCCTCGAGGGCAAGTCAGCTGGCGAATACATGAAGGGCTTCACTTCCATGATCAGACGCGAGCCCGTCGGCGTCATCGGCCAGGTTGCGCCGTGGAATTACCCACTCGCGATGGCCATCTGGAAAATCGGCCCGGCTATTGCGGCTGGTAACACCGTTGTCCTCAAACCGAGTGACACGACCCCGGTCGCCACTATTCGACTTGCGGAGATCATCGGCGAGTCCGGCGCACTTCCCGACGGAGTCCTGAACGTTATCTGCGGTGATCGTTCGACGGGCAAGCTGGTAGTCGAGCATCCAACCCCGCAGATGGTGGCAATCACCGGTTCTGTCCGTGCCGGCATGGAAGTAGCAGAGTCGGCTTCTCGCGATCTCAAGCGGGTGCACCTAGAACTCGGCGGCAAGGCTCCGATCGTGATTTTCGAGGATGCCGATGTCGCGGCAGCCGCTGAATGGCTGGCCTTCGCGGGCTACTTCAACGCCGGGCAGGACTGCACGGCGGCAACTCGGCTGCTGGTGGCTGCCCCCATCTATGACGAATTCGTCGCGGCCCTGGCTGAGCAGGCACGTAAGACCATGACCACAGTTGTCGGAGGTCCGAGCGGCGATGGTTTCGTCCCTCCAGTCAATAACGTGAATCAGATGGAGCGTGTGCTTGGTTTCCTGGAACGTACGCCTTCACATGCAGAAATCGTGGCGGGCGGCAAGCGACAGGACTCTGCTGGTTTCTTCATCGAGCCAACCGTGGTCGCCCACCTGAGGCAGGACGACGAAATGATTCAAGATGAGGTTTTCGGACCCGTCATGACGGTCCAGAAATTCAGTGATGAAGCTGAAGCCCTGCGTTGGGCGAACGGGGTGCGATACGGCCTCGCGTCGTCAGTCTGGACTAAGGATTTCGGTCGCGCGATGAGAATGGCAAAGCGACTTGACTTCGGCGTGGTCTGGATCAACTCACACATTCCATTCGTGGCTGAGATGCCGCACGGGGGTTTCAAGCATTCGGGTTACGGCAAGGATCTCTCGATGTACGGATTCGAGGACTACACGCGCATCAAGCATGTGATGGCGTCACTCGACTAGCGGGATTCCGCCGGGTGGTGCCGGACATGCGGAAGGGCCCGGTGGCTGTCGCCACCGGGCCCTTCTGATTCGAACTAGTTGCCGCCCTCGTTCAGGGTGACGGTGATCGGTGCGAAGGCGTCACCGGTGACGTTGAGGCCTTCAGCCTCGAGCGCCGCGTCGGCTGCCTTTGCGTAGGTGTCGGTGTAGGCCTCTGCATCAGGTGCTGCAGAGATGATGGCCACACCGTCGAGGTTCTTGGTGCCGAGTGCGACCTTCACAGTCTGATCCCACAGTGCGGGGTCAACGACGCCAACACCCATGGGCGACGGCCAGATGAGCTTGTTGACCTCGTTCATCATCCAGAGCTGGTGGCTTGCGCCGAGCTTGGAGCCGTTCTGGGTGATGATGTCAGCGCACGCCTGTGCGTTGTCGCGGCAGTAGATCCAGCCCTTGAGGGATGCCTGGACGAATGCCTGGGTCGTGGCCTGGTACGCCGCGTCAGCGAGGCGCTCCTGCGAGGCCCAGATGGCGTCCTGGTACATGGCCGTGCCTTCGGTGTTCCAGTCAAGAACGGTGAAATCCTCGGCGGTGTAGAGCTTGCCGGTCTTCGGGTTCTTGGCCTCGAGCAGCTGTGCGTACTCGTTGTAGGTCATTGCCTGAGCCGCATCGATCTCGCGGCTGAGCAGTGCCTTCATGTCGAACTGCTGCTGAACGAGCTCGACATCAGAAGAGGCGTTGAGTCCCGCCTTGGAGATGCCTGCGAAGAGCTCGTACTCGTTGCCGAAGCCCCAGTTGCCGACCTTCTTGCCCTTGAGGTCAGCTGAGGTCTTGATGCCCGAGTCTGCCCAGGAAACCTGGCGGGTGCCCGAACGCTGGTAGACCTGTGCCACGTCAACGATTCCTGCGCCCTGCTCGCGCGACGAGAGTGCCTTCGGCACCCAGCTAATCGCGAAATCGGCGCCGCCCTGTGCCAACACGGTCTGGGGAACGATGTCTACGCCGCCCTCGAGGATGGTCACATCGAGGCAGGCATCCTTGTAGTAGCCCATGTCCTTGGCTGCGTAGTAGCCGGCGAACTGGGACTGGACGAACCACTGCAGCTGCAGTTTGACGGGGGTCGGAGTGGTGCACTCGGCCGCAGCGGCCGAGGAGGCCGGAGCAGCCGCGGATGCTGCAGCGGTTGCTTCCGAGGACCTGCTGCTGCTGCCACCACATGCCGAGAGGGCAAGTGCGCCAACAGTGGCGAGACCAGCGAACTGGACCCACTTGTTGCGTGCGATGTCTCGCATACTGTCTCCTTCTTATAGTTGTCAGGCCGTAGTACTACGGCCCGTCCACGGGGTAGTCCACTTCTCGACCATGACAACGACCAGGTAGAACACCAGGCCGGTGATGATTGAAGCGACTACATATGCCCACGCGCGACCGTAGGCAGTGTTGGCGGCCGCCGATGCGATGCGACTGCCAAGTCCGGTTTGTGGCCCGCCGAAGTACTCAGCGACCAATGCAGCGATCACGGCAAGCGGAGCTGCAATCTTCAATGCGGTGAAGAAGAAGGGAATCGCGTTCGGAACGCGCAATACGCGCAATGTGGTGCGAGGGGTCGCATTCATCGAACGCATGAGCTCGAGTTGCACCGGCCGAACCTGGATCAGGCCCTTGGTCACGTTCACGAACACCGGGAAGAACACGATGATCGTCGTAATCAGCACGCGAGGCGTGCGGCTGGTGATGTCAAACATGTTGTTGAGAATAGGGGTCAGCGCGATGATCGGGACGGCGGCGAGCCCTGCTGCCAAAGGAGTTATCAGATTGTTAACGATGCCGAAACGCTGAGCCAGGAGCGCCAGTACCAACCCGACAAATGTTCCGAACACAAGTCCCATGAACGCAGTGGTTCCTGTGTACCAAGCGGCGCTGAACATGAGGTCGATATCGCCCGTGAACGTGCTGAAGATCAGACTCGGTGCGGGCAGGAGGTAGGGCTTGAGGTCTTGGATGACAACCAGGAGCTGCCAAGCGATCAAGAAAATGGCCGCGATGAGGATTGGTGGCCAGATGGCCCTGAGCTTGCCTCGCATCAGACCTCGCCCACCCGAGCGCGCACACTGCTTCCCGAGTTACCAGTACGACCTCTCAGGGCCTCGCGAACAGCCGTTACCGACTCGAAGAAGGCCTCGGATTCACGGGTGTCCTCGTTGCGGCTGCCGAGGTCGACCTTGATCACGTCAGTGATTCGGCCGGGGCGGGGCGACATGACGACGACCCGATCGGAGAGATACACGGCCTCCGGAATCGAGTGGGTGACGAAAATGATGCTTTTGCCTGTCTCGACTCGAATGCGTAGCAGCTCATTTTGCATGCGCTCCCGGGTCATCTCGTCAAGTGCACCGAAAGGCTCGTCCATGAGTAGCAGCGGGGGATCGACGGCGAGGGAACGAGCGATAGCGACGCGCTGCTGCATTCCGCCGGAGAGTTCCCACGGCCGGTGATCAGCAAAATCCGAGAGCTGCACCATGTCCAGGAGTTCCATGGCGCGCGCCTGACGCTTGGACTTATCCCAGCCTGCGAGCTCGAGCGGCAACTCGACATTGCGTCGCACGGTGCGCCAATCGAAAAGGGCTGCCTGCTGGAAAGCGATGCCGTAGCGCTGCTGCTTGCGTGCCTCGTGCACGGAAAGACCTGCGACGGTGAGTTCGCCCTTGGTGGCATCGGTGAGGTCGGCGATGACCCGAAGAAGGGTGCTCTTGCCGCAGCCGGACGGACCGATCAGGGAGATGAACTCTCCCTGATCGACAGTGAGGTCGACGTCCTGCAAGGCCGTGACCTCGTTGGGTTGGCCCTCGTTGAAGATCTTCCAGATCCCCTTAGCGTTGACTGCAGTGGTGTCGCTCATGCCTTGCCTTCCTTCGGAAGATTGCGTGTCAGGTACAGATCAAGTGCGGTGACGAGACCGGCCGCAACCAGGCCCAGGACGAGTGCGCCCAGCACGGCCACATAAACCTTGGCGGGATTAGAGCTCGCCTCGCGTGCGTATTCAATGATCAGGCGACCGATACCGCCCTTGACACCGGTCGAGATTTCCGCGACGACTGTGCCGATAATCGCGGCAGCAGCAGAGACCTTGAGAGCAGGAACCAGGTAGGGAAGAGACGAAGGGAAGCGAAGTCGGAAAAGCATCTGGCGCGGGGTGGCCGCGTAGGAGCGCATCAGCTCAAGCGACGTTGGCGTGGGGGAATGGAGCCCACGAAGCGCTCCCACCGAGAGCGGGAAGAACGCCAGATAGGCGGCAATGAACATGACCGAGTAGGTCGTGTTCCATTGGATCGGGCCGAAACTGATGCGATTACCGATGCCCACGATGAGCGGCGCCAGTGCGATCAGCGGAACCGTCTGCGAAGCGATGACAAAGGGCAATAGGCCTCGTTCCATGAACGAGAAACGCTGCATGATGATTGCCAGGAGAAGGCCCACGCTCACGCCGATGATGAATCCACCGGCAGCTATCAGCAGTGAGTGAGCAGCGCTCGCGATAACAGCCTGGAGCACAGTCGTGTCAGAGCCGCGCACTTCAGGCTGTGAGAACGCATCGACGATGGTCCAGACGTGCGGCATGGTTCCGTCGCCGGAATCGAAGGGAAGCGACACCAAAGTGCCGACCCACTTCACCAACTCCCACATCAAGATGGCGATGGCGACTCCGGCCAGGGCCCACAGCACCGAAATGACGCCACGCTTGAACCGACGCGAGGCATTGCTCGCTCGGCGCGGCGTCGTGCTGGTCACGACTTCAGTCTGGGTCACGAAAGTTTCACTCCTGTAAACGGTCGGCGACTAACTCTTGGCCAGAAGGACTTCCTGAACGGCAGGGATGATCTTCTCACCGTAAGCAGCCAGCGTGTGGTCCTTGTCGTCATGCTGAAGATAAAGCGCGAACTGATCGACGCCCATGGCCTTGAGCTCCTCGAGACGACGGATGTGCTCCTCTGGCGGGCCAATGATGCAGAAGCGATCGACGATTTCGTCCGGCACAAAGTCGGCATGCGTGTTGCCGGCCTGGCCATGCTCGTTGTAGTCGTATCCCTTTCGGGCCTTGATGTAGTCGGTCAGGGCCTGGGGAACGACGCCACTGTCGCCATAACGCTCGACGATGTCGGCGACGTGATTGCCCACCATGCCGCCGAACCAGCGCAGCTGATCACGGGCGTGAGCGTGCTGCTCGGGAGAGCCATCGGTGACATACGCGGGTGCGGCAATGCACATGTAGACATCGTCCGGGTTACGGCCGACCCCCGAGGCTGCCGCGCGCACTGCCGACATCGTCCAGTCAGCGATTGAGGGATCAGCGAGCTGAAGGATGAAGCCGTCGCCGACCTCGCCGGTCAGCGCCAGAACCTTCGGGCCGTAGGCAGCGACGTACACCGGGGTACGGCTGGCGCCTGCCCACGGAAGACGGATGTTGTTGCCCTTGTACTCGATTGCCTCACCGTTAGCTAGGCCCTTGATGTCGATGACCGCCTGGCGAAGCTCGGCAACCGTGACCGGCTTGCCATTGGTCACGCGCACCGCGGAATCACCACGGCCGATACCGACCACGGTGCGATTGCCGTACATCTCGTTGAGAGTCGCGTAGGTAGAGGCGGTGACGGTGATGTCACGCGTGGCAGGGTTGGTCACCATAGGTCCGATGATGATCTTGCGTGTTTCGTCGAGGATCTTGCTATAGATCACGTACGGCTCCTCCCACAGAATGTGGGAGTCAAAGGTCCAGACATGTGAGAAGCCGTAGGTTTCGGCCCGCTTCGCCAGGTCAATCACGCGTGCAGCGGGGGGAGTGCATTGAAGGACTACGCCGATATCCATCTCTTACCTCTTCTGTATGTGTGATCGGGTTAGCGGGTACGCGGGAAACCGAGGTCGACGCTCGATGTCGACGGGTCAGGCCAACGCGAGGTCACGGTTTTGGTGCGGGTGTAAAACTCGATGCCGGCAGGGCCATAGATGTTGCTGTCACCGAACAGCGAAGACTTCCAGCCACCGAAGCTGTAGTAGGCCACAGGAACGGGGATCGGCACGTTTACTCCGACCATTCCCACATTGATCTCGAACTGGAACTGTCGAGCTGCACCGCCATCGCGGGTGAAGATCGCGGTTCCGTTGCCATACTGATGCTTGTTGATGAGGTCGACGGCTTCTTCGTAGGTATCAACGCGCATGACAGCAAGCACTGGGCCGAAGATCTCGTCGTCGTACACCTTCATGCCGGGCTTCACGTGGTCAATAAGTGAGACACCGAGGAAGTATCCGTTCGCGGGCAGATCTGCCTCGCGGCCGTCGACAACGATGGTCGCGCCTTCGCCAGTTGCTCCGCCGAGGTAGCCCTTGACCTTCTCGAGGTGCTCGGCACTGATGACAGGACCCATCTCATTGTTGGGATCAGTACCGGGGCCAACCTTGACCTTGGGGAGTCTCTCAGCGATGGCCTCGACCAGTGAGTCGCCGACATTGCCTACGGCGACCACGACTGAGATGGCCATGCAGCGCTCTCCCGCCGAGCCATAGGCCGCGCTGACGGCTGCGTCTGCGGCCATGTTGATGTCGGCGTCAGGCAGAACGACCATATGGTTCTTGGCACCGCCGAGAGCCTGAACACGCTTTCCGTTCGCGGTGCCCGTTGCGTAGATGTGCTTCGCGATTGGGGTGGAGCCCACGAAGCTGACTGCTGCGATATCGGGGTGCTCGAGAATTCGGTCGACCGCGACCTTGTCACCTTGCACAATGTTGAAGACGCCGTCGGGGAGCCCGGCCTGCTTGAGCAATTCCGCAATGAATGTGTTAACCGATGGATCCTTCTCGCTCGGCTTGAGGATGAAGGCGTTGCCGCACGCGATTGCGTTGGCAAACATCCACATCGGCACCATGGCGGGGAAGTTGAAGGGTGTAATGCCCGCAACGACACCAAGGGGTTGCTTGATCGAGTAGACATCAATGCCGCCGGAGACCTGCTCGCTGTACCCGCCCTTGAGCAGGTTCGGGATGCCACAGGCGAATTCGAGGTTCTCGATGCCACGCGCGAGTTCGCCAGCGGCATCGCTGGGAACCTTGCCGTGCTCAATAGAGATGAGATCCGCGATCTTGCCGCGGTTCTCATCGACGAGCTGGCGGAACTTGAACATGATCTCAGCGCGCTTCGACAGAGATGACGAGCGCCAGGATGCCGCGGCAGCCTTGGATGCAGCGACGACGGCATCTACCTCGGCGATGCTCGCGAGACCGACAGTGGCCTGCTGCTCACCCGTGGCTGGATTGAACACCGGAGCGGTGCGTCCGGAAGTCGAGGGAACGTTGGTGCCGTTGATCCAATGGTCGATGGTGCGCACGATTACCACTTTCGTCTGTGAGATCGGGGGATCAGATGAGGTACTGCGAGAGTCCACGCTTGAGGAACTGGCCATGGCCCTTGGTTCCGAGGTAGGCGTTGTCGTCGATGACGACGCTGCCTCGCGAGATGACCGTGTCGACATGTCCGTCGATCACGTAGCCCTCCCAGGCGGAGTGATCCATGTTCATGTGGTGGGTCTTGTGGAAGCCAATCTCGGTGCGACCGGCTGGGTCGTAGATCACGACGTCGGCATCGAATCCGGGCGCAATTGCGCCCTTGCGGCCGTAAAGGCCGAACATGCGAGCCGGGGTTGTGCTGCAGAGCTCGACCCACCGTTCGACACTGATCTTGCCGTCAACGACACCTTGGAAGATGAGATCCATGCGGTGCTCAACTGAGCCGATGCCGTTCGGAATCTTCGAGAAGTCGCCGACCCCCATTTCCTTCTGCTCCTTGAAGCAGAAGGGGCAGTGGTCGGTGCTGATCACGGAGAGATCGTTGGTGCGCAGGTAGCGCCAGAGTTCGTCCTGATGTCCCTCCGCGCGCGAGCGCAGGGGAGTCGAGCAGACCCACTTTGCACCCTCGAAGCCAGGCTGGGCCAGCTGCTCCTCGAGTGACAGGTATAGGTACTGCGGGCAGGTTTCGCCGAAGACATTCCAGCCTTCGTCCTTGTGCTTCTGCAGTACCTCTACGGCCTGCTTCGCGGACATGTGGACGATGTAGAGCGGTGCACCGGTTATGCGAGCGAGCATGATTGCTCGGTTCGTGGCCTCAGCCTCGGTCTCCCAAGGGCGAGTAAGTGAGTGGTACTTGGGGTCAGTCTTGCCCTCGGCCAGGGCTTGAGCTACGAGCACGTCGATGGCGCTGCCATTTTCCGCATGCATCATGATCATTGAGCCATTGCTACTGGCTTGCTGCATGGCCTGCAGGATCTGTCCGTCGGAACTCAGGAAGACGCCCGGGTAGGCCATGAACAATTTGAAGGTGGTCACACCCTCGTCGACAAGTTCATCCATTGCCTTGAGCGACTCGCTGTCGACACCACCGACCACTTGATGGAACCCGTAGTCGATCGCGCAATTGCCGCGGGCCTTGTCGTGCCAAGCTGCGAGGCAGTCCTGCACTCGCTCGCCCTGCTTCTGAACCGCGAAGTCGATAATCGTGGTGGTTCCGCCCCATGCGGCGGCACGTGTTCCGGTTTCAAAGCTGTCGGAGGCAACAGTGCCGCCGAAAGGCATTTCCATGTGCGTGTGCCCGTCGATGCCACCGGGAACGACGTACTTCCCGGCGGCATCGATGACTCGGTCGGCACTTGCTTCGATATTCGCTCCGAGGGTGGTGTCTCCCGGAGCGAGTACGGCGGCAATGCGCTCGCCATCGATGAGCACGTCAGCCTGGGTGCTGCCCTGGGCCGTGACAACAGTTCCGTTCTTGATGAGGATGGTCATGACTACTCCCTTATCAACTAATTGACTGACGATGCGTTGTGTCGGTGGAGCGGATTACGGGCGGGTGAGGTCCTGGTAGGCATCCGGACGACGGTCCCGGTAGAACTGCCAGCGGTTGCGCACCTCAGTGAGCAGATCCATGTTGAGATCGCGCACGATCAACTCGGGCTTGTAGGGGTCGCCCTTTTCTCCCACGTAAGCACCTTCGGGGTCCACGAAGTACGACTGACCGTAGAAATCGTCGTCGCCGAGCTCCTCGATGCCGACACGGTTGATCGCACCCACGTAGTACTCGTTCGCGACGGCGGCCGCAGGCTGCTCGATGCTCCATAGGTACTGCGAGAGTCCACGCGAAGTGGCCGAGGGATTGAAGACGATCTGTGCGCCGTTGACTCCAAGCGCACGCCAGCCCTCGGGGAAGTGGCGGTCGTAGCAGATGTAGACGCCGATCTTTCCGACCGCCGTGTCGAAAACGGGATAGCCGCCGTTGCCGGGGCGGAAGTAGAACTTCTCCCAGAATCCACCGACGTGGGGAATGTGCTGCTTGCGGTACTTGCCCAGGTAGCTGCCGTCAGCGTCGATGACTGCCGCCGTGTTGTAAAGGATGCCGGGCTGGTCCTCTTCGTACATGGGAAGAACCATGACCATGTTCAGTTCCTTGGCAAGCTTCTGGAAACGCTCGGTAATCGGTCCCGGGATGGCCTCTGCATACTCGTAGAACTTCTTGTCCTGCACCTGGCAGAAGTAGGGACCGTAGAAGAGTTCCTGAAAGCAAATGACCTGAGCGCCCTGCGCTGCCGCCTCACGGGCGTAGTTCTCGTGAACAACGATCATCGATTCCTTGTCGCCGGTCCAGTTGGTCTGAACGAGTGCGGCGCGAACGACTGTCATGAATTCCTCCTAGTGCGAGTGACAAATATTCGTGCAACGAAGTCACCTGCGTTGCCCGAATTGGTACGGCGAATGGAGAACGTGCTTTGTGATTCTGCAGGTTAGACAGTTTCCGATGTGTTACACAGGCAATTCAACAAAATGTTTCGAAAGTGATTTTCCGGCACAAATATTCTGTACTTTTGCGCCACGAGGAGGCGTATCCATGACCAGCACTGTTGACGTAGCGCATGAAGCGCTGCTGGTAGCCGCGGTTCATGACCGATCTCCGAAGGGCATCGCGGCGGCCGTGCACCGCTTGATCCGATCAGGCCGCCTCGTGGAGGGCGATCGCCTTCCCACCGTGCGAGACCTGGCGCAGGATCTGGGGATAAGTCCGGCGACGGTCAGCGAGGCGTGGCAGGCGCTCGCCGCTGTAGGTGCCATCAAGGCACGCGGCCGTGCCGGCACGTTCGTCCTGGCTCCAAGTGAGCCCTCGAGACCAGTGCGCTATCTGAGCATCGGTGGCGCGCCTGGTGCGGATGGTCTTGACCTGTCCACCGGAACCCCTGACCCCACGTTGCTCCCTGATCTTCGCGATGCGCTCGAAAGAGTGACCACTCGCCAATTGGCCTGGACGACGAGTTACCTCGATGACCCGGTGCTTCCACAATTGCGCGATCTACTTCTACGCACGTGGCCGTTCGAGCCCGAACGGCTCACTGTCGTTGACGGTGCACTCGATGCTCTCTCGCGAGTTGTCGAACAAGTAGTGCGACTAGGCGACCGAGTAGTGATGGAGAATCCGGGATTCCCGCCACTGATCGACCTTCTTGAGCGCAGCGGTGCCGAGATCATCCCAGTCTCGATGGATGCCAACGGCATCGTGCCTGCTGATCTTCGCGCTGCTCTTGAGCTGGAGCCCGTAGCCGTATTCGTGCAGCCAAGAGCCCAGAATCCCACCGGTACGAATATGACCGTAGGTCGTGCTGCAGAACTCGCAAGCATCCTGAAGTCGACGCGGGTCTGGGTCATTGAGGACGACCACTCCGGTGACATCGCGACCGGAGAAGACGTGAGCATTGGCTGTCACCTTTCCGAGCACACTGTGCACATTCGCAGCTACTCGAAGTCGCATGGCCCTGACCTCCGCATCGCGGCAATCGGTGGATCAGCCGATGTGATCGATCCGCTGATTTCTCGTCGAATGCTCGGTCCCGGTTGGACAAGCAGGCTTTTACAAGCGGTCCTGGTCGAATTGCTCACCGACCCTGCCGCCATTGCCGCTGTGACGAGGGCTCGAAGTACGTATGCAATGCGAAGCCTTGCCTTGCGCGCTGGGCTGGCGGGACAGGGAATCACGAGTACCACGGGGGATGGCATCAACGCCTGGGTCGAGGTTGCCGATGAGCGTGCCGCGTTGATTGCCCTGGCGGCTATGGGTGTGCGTGTTGCACCCGGTACTCCATTCATGGTGGGCCCATCTGAGACTGCGCACATCAGGGTTACCACCGGTCAGTTGCATGAGGATGACGTCGAGCAATTGCAGGGCGTGATCTTGGCTCTGGCCGCTGCGGCAGGCGCCGGACCCACCCTTCGTGGTGTGTAGAAGTCGGCCGAAGGCGTGCTCGTGAGTTAACGTAGTAGCGCAGCGTGCGGATGCACGGCGATGCATGAAGAGCGTGAAGGGACTGGTGGGACGACGGAGCGTTGGCTCCGCCCCTCATTCACACGTCCTGAGAGGCCTCCATGTTCTTCACCGATACCCCTGGTCCCGTGGCTATCAACGCCATTCGTGATATCTCGCACATGCCTGTGTGGCTTGATGATCCAGACCGACCATCGGCGACATCCCCCCTTGAGTCGGATATCTCGTGCGCACTTCTCGTGATTGGTGGCGGATTTAGTGGGTTATGGACGGCGCTCCTCGCGAAGCGAGCGAAACCGTCACTCGACATTGTTCTGGTAGACGCGGGTCGAATAGCGGATGCGGCGAGTGGACGCAACGGCGGCTTCGTCTCTCATTCGCTTACGCACGGGATTCGCAACGGTGCTGATCGGTGGCCGTCAGAGTTGGATCAACTGGTCAGGCTCGGGCACGAGAATCTCGAGGACCTCGGTCGTGATGTTGCGTCGCTTGGGATCGACTGCGATTTCACTGTCGCGGGGGAGTTCGTGGTCGCAGTTCAAGATCACCAAATTGACGAGCTTCGTGACACGGCGCGACTCGCTAATGCGCATGGCGACACCGTGCAAGAGATGAGCGGTGAGCACATTCGTGCCGAGGTGCACTCGCAGAGTTATCTCTTCGCGATCGCAGACCCGGATGTGGCGCTTGTGAACCCAGCTCGACTAGCGTGGGGTCTCCTCGAAGCGTGCCAGGAAGCAGGCGTTCGAATCTTCGAGCACACGCCGGTGCTGGATCTTGCTGATGTGGGCAAAAGGGTGATGGCCGCTACCGAGCACGCAAGCATCACGGCACGCCAAGTCGCCGTCGCGACAAACGCTTTCCCGCCTCTGCTTCGCAAGATGGCGAAGTACATCGTGCCGGTGTACGACTACGTGCTCGCTACGGAACCGTTGACGACAGCTCAGTGGGATTCGCTCGGCTGGAACGGACGTCAAGGCATCAGCGATGCCGGCAATCAATTTCATTACTACCGACCAACCCCAGACGGACGAATTCTGTGGGGTGGGTACGACGCGGTTTATCATCGCAACAGCGGAGTAGATCCCGAATTCGAGGTTGATCACGAAGCATTTGGACGACTCTCCGAGCACTTCTTCCAGACATTCCCAGCACTTGAGGGGACTCAGTTCTCGCACGGGTGGGGCGGAGCAATCGATACGTGTTCCAGGTTCGCTCCGTTCTGGGGTCGAGCACACGGCGGCAAGACCGCTTTCGTGGCGGGGTACACGGGTCTCGGTGTGGGCTCCTCTCGTTTCGGAGCGCGAGTCATGCTTGACCTGCTCTCGGGTGACACAACAGAACTCACCGAGCTGGCCATGGTTCGCACGAAGCCCCTGCCCTTCCCGCCGGAGCCCTTCAGGTCAATGGGTATCAACTGGACCACGAAGTCGCTGCATTCCGCGGATCTGCATGATGGCCGTCGAAACCTGTGGCTTCGAACCCTTGACCGAGTGGGTCTTGGATTCGATTCCTGACCTTGCCTGTTCTTGCGTGTCTCGTTGGCTAGGGTCGACCCATGGCGAGATATGGATCAATGTTCGGCCCTGACATCACCTTTTTGGGCGTGGATCGATGTGATCTCGACGATCCGTCCTCTTTTGCTGGTGCAGATGTCGTGATCGTCGGTGCTCCATTCGACGGTGGCACCTCATACCGAAGTGGAGCACGATTCGGGCCGCAGGCCATGCGATCCGCGTGCTATCTGGCCCATGATGGTTCGCGCCCTTCGCTCGCCATGCGTGTCGATGGTCTGCAAGACATGCGCGTGGTCGATGCAGGTGATGTTGAGCTGTATAGCGGTGATGCAGTGAAGTCCTGCGCTGATCTCGAGGTGGTAATCGAGAAGATCGCGCAGGCTGGCGCAATTCCGTTGGTACTCGGTGGCGATCACACCATCACGTGGCCAGACGTCACCGGTGTTGCACGAGCCCGTGGCTGGGGCAAGGTATCCGTCATTCACTTCGATGCGCATGCCGACACAGGAGATATCGAATTCGGCTCTCTCGTCGGCCACGGACAGCCCATGCGTCGCCTCATTGAGTCAGGCGCAGCCCGTGGTGATCGATTCCTGCAAATGGGTCTTCGTGGTTACTGGCCAGGTCCGGAGACCTTGGACTGGATGGCCGAGCAGGGCATGCGTTCGTACGAGATGACCGAAATCGTTGCTCGTGGTTTTGACGAGTGCCTCACTGAGGCTTTCACTATCGCGACAGATGAATGCGATGGCGTGTTTCTCAGTGTCGACATCGATGTGTGCGATCCCGGGCATGCACCGGGCACAGGAACGCCAGAGCCCGGTGGTCTCAGCGCCCGTCAGTTGCTCGATGCCGTTCGTCGTATTTGCTACGAACTCCCGGTCGTCGGCATTGATGTCGTCGAGGTTGCGCCTCCCTATGACCATGCTGACATCACGGCACTTCTCGGAAATCGAGTCGTGCTCGAAGCGCTGTCGGCGATCGCGCGTCGGCGCAAGGATGCGCGCGACGGCACCACCTGGGATCCGCGTCAGCCCTTGCTCGCCGACCGAATTCCAGGGGAGTGACCTCTAGGCGGTGGCCTCGAAGGCTGCTGCCAGGACGTCGAGTCCTTCGTTGAGCAGTTCATTGGAAATGGTCAATGGCGGCAGGAACCGGAACACGTTTCCGTAGGTGCCCGTCGTCAAAGTGATGACCCCGTTCTCGTGGCAGAACTTGTTCAGTGCAGCTGCGCGAGCGGCATCGGGTTCGATCGTGCCGGGCTTGACCAACTCGATCGCGATCATTGCGCCACGGCCACGAATCTCTCCGATGGTCGGATGTGCAGACTGAATCTCGCGAAGTCTCGGAACCATGATTGCCTCGATCTCGCGAGCGCGAGCGTTGGCGTCGGTCTCTTCCATCCAGCGGATGGCACCGAGTGCGCCAGCGCAGGCCACGGGATTTCCGCCATACGTGCCACCGAGTCCGCCGGCGTGCACTGAGTCCATGATCTCGGCGCGACCGGTGAGGCCGGCCAGCGGCATTCCGCCTGCGATGCCCTTGGCTGTCGTGATCAGATCGGGGACGACGCCTTCGTGCTCGCTGGCGAACCAATTGCCGGTGCGGCAGAAACCGCTCTGGATCTCATCGGCAATGAAGACGATGCCGTTGTCCTTGGCGAATTTGGCCATTGCTGCGAAGTAGCCCTGGCCGGGAACGATGAACCCACCCTCGCCTTGAACCGGCTCGATCATGATCGCCGCGACGTTATGCGCGCCGATCTCCTTCTCGATCCGTGTCGTGGCGATGGTTGCCATCTCCTCGCCCGACAGTCCGCGATCGCGATACGGGTACGAGGCCGGGACCCGGTAGATCTCGGGTGCGAAGGGACCGAAGCCTTCTTTGTACGGCATGTTCTTAGCGGTCATGCCCATGGTGAGGTTGGTGCGACCGTGGTAACCGTGCTCGACGACCACAACTGCCGTGCGCTTGGTGTACACGCGGGCGACCTTGACTGCATTCTCGACGGCTTCCGCACCGGAGTTGAACAGTGCTGAACGCTTCTCGTGGTTGCCCGGAGTAAGTCGATTGAGTGCTTCGCAGACCTCGACGTAGCCGGAGTACGGCGTGACCATGAAGCAGGTATGAGTGAGCTTCGCAGCCTGTTCAGCGACGTTTGCGGACACGTAGGGATTCGCGTTGCCCACCGTCGTGACGGCGATACCGGAACCCAGGTCGATGAGTGAATTGCCGTCGACGTCGATCAAGATGCCGCCGCCAGCGCGATCGATGTACACCGGCAAAGTAACTCCGACACCACCGGAAACCGCCGCGTTCTTGCGTGCCTGAAGGGCGACTGAGGCTGGGCCGGGGATGGAGGTCACCAGCTTGCGCTCCTGGGCGATGCCGTTGTCAGTGCGCTCGGGGGTGATCGTCATGGTTCCTCCTGGGGTGACTGGTCCGGGTCGGCTGGTGCCCAGCCTAGGCGGCGTCCTTGCTCGCGATAGATCCATGATGGAGTATTGGGGCGTCCTCTATATCCGAGATGTTGAATGAGCGCCATGTCTTTGACAGTCCGTGAACTCCTCGCCCTGCGTGACCTAGGCCTTGTTTGCGCCACCACGTCTGGTGATCTCGAGCGTGTGGTCAGTTGGGTCGCAGTCAGCGAACTCTCCGATCCGAGTCCGTGGCTCGAAGGTGGTGAATTTCTCCTCACCACGGGTATGCGTCTCGCGGTTGATGAGGCTTCCTGCGCGGAATATGTCTCTCATTTGGTCAAGGCCGGTGTCAGTGCGCTGGGGTTCGGTGTCGGACTCAGCCATTCCGAAGTACCGGACGCACTTGTCGCGGCAGCCGAGGGGCAAGGCATTACCGTCATCACGGTTCCCGAACCCGTGCCATTCGTGGCAATTACGCGCGCGGTCTCGCAGTGGCTCAGCGCTAAGGAGTACGAGCAATCGGCAAGAGCATTCGCGGCTCAACGCGAGTTGATCCGTTCGGCGCTTTCAACATCTACCGATTCGGGAGCGCTTCTCGGAGTGTTGGGTCGCCATGTCGGTGGCTTCGTCATTCACCTGGATGCGCGTGGGGCGGCGATGGCTGCCTTCCCACACGATGCTGCGAAACGCTCTGATGAATTCCGCGATGAAGTCGACCGGCTGCGGCCTCGTGGACTCCTAGCGTCGTCGGCGATTTCCACCGCTGACGAGCACGTCGTCTTGGTACCCCTGGGAGTTCGAGGCGCAGCCTCAGGATTTCTCGTGGTGGGCACGTCGCGTCCGCTCCACGCAATGGATCAGGCGGTTCTCAACCTCGCGGTGTCTCTCCTGAGTTGGCCGCAGTCCAGGCCGTTGTCCAACGCTGAAGAGCTTGGGGCGCTTCGGACCTATCTATTTGCCCGAGCAGAGGTTGAGTCGATTCCGCTCTCTACGTGGGCAGCGATGGGAATTTCCGAGACCTCGGTGCAATTGGTAAGGCTGCGCATCGCAGATACGGCGACGAAGGCGGAAGTCGAGTCACTCCTTCTTGAGCTGGCTGCGAACCCTGGCGCGTTGTGGGTTCAGCGCGAAGGCTCCGGAATTGTTGGAGTACTGCCCGCAGGTCGTAGCGACACCCTGCTGTCACTTGCTCATCCTGTGAGAGCGTGCGGAGTCTCGTCGGTTTTCGAGCTCGGCGACGCCGTGCGTTTCCGAGTGGCCCTCGAGCAGGCGGAGCGCGCACATGTGTCGGGTAATGGCGTCGTGCATTTCGAGCGCCTCGCGGGCCGAGGGTTTTCGTCCCTCGTCGATGTCGGGGCTGCAACTTCCTGGGCTGCCGAATACGTGAGCGGAATATCGACGTCATCGGAGTCAGTCGAACTGCTCTCGACCGTACGAGCCTGGCTCGCACACCATGGCCAAGTCGACGCCGCTGCGACAGATCTTGGAGTGCATCGGCATACGGTCCGTCATCGACTTCGCCGGGCCGAGACCCTGCTCGAGCGGAGTTTTGACGATCCTTCGGTTCGGGCTGACTTGTGGTTCGCCCTCCAAAGTCTCGACGATCTGGTGATCCAAGTCGGATAGCGATGCTGTCACGCTATTCCGAGTCGGACCATGTTGAACGTGGGCTCGGCAATAGGGTGAGGTCATGACTGCGATAAGCGCACCCGCACCCCGTCATTGGCCCGCCTTCATTGCAGGCGTGGCATGGAACCAGGGCACCCCGGCCGAGGTCACCCACCCGGGCGACGGTTCTCTGGTCGGCACCTACTCGGTTCCTGATGCTGCTGCCGTAGAAGCGGCGATCAGCGCAGCGTGGAGTGTGCGAAAGACGGCTCAGGCCACGACCGCTCATCAGCGCGCTGCCGCTCTCATGCATGTATCGCGTCGGCTCGAGGAGCGGCTCGATGAAGTCGCCGCTCTGATAACGGCAGAGAACGGAAAACCCATAACGTGGTCGTTGGTTGAGGCGGCACGTGCCGTGTCGACCTTCCGCTGGGCGGCTGAGGAGGCTCGTCGCTTCAACGGCGAATTCCAGCGACTGGACACTGAGGCGTCGACCGCCGGGCGCGCAGCGATCATCCGTCGATTCCCCCACGGTCCTGTTCTGGGGATCTCGGCATTCAACTTCCCTGTAAACCTCGTTGCCCACAAAATTGCTCCTGCACTTGCGGTCGGTGCGCCCATCGTGGTCAAGCCGGCGCCGGCTACCCCTCTAGGGTCGTTACTCCTCGGTGAATTGCTGGCTGAGACAGATTTACCTGCCGGGATGTTCTCTGTGGTTCCTGTCGGCAATGAGATTGCACCGGCACTCGTCGAGGACCCCCGTCTCCCGGTCGTGTCGTTCACCGGTTCCGAGACAGTCGGTTTCGCAATTCAACGGGCAGTGCCCCACAAGCACGTGGTTCTCGAACTCGGTGGAAATGCAGCTGCGATCGTGCTCGCCGATTACTCAAGTGATGCCGATATCGAATGGGCATGTCAGCGCATCGCAATGTTTGGCAATTCCCAGGGTGGACAGACCTGTGTCTCGGTCCAGCGCATTCTGGTTGAGGAATCCATCGCCGAGAGATTCACCGCACGTCTTACTGAAGTCGTGCGTGATCTACCGAATGGGTCGCCGTGGGAACCCTCAACCGTCGTCGGACCAATGATTCACGAGCAGGCAGCCGCTCGCGTCGAAGAATGGCTGGCCGAGGCCATTGACGCAGGAGCAACAGTCCTGACCGGCGGCAAGCGCGAGGGTACTTTTATTGAGCCCACTCTGCTTGCAAACGTACCCAAGCATGTGCGTGTTGAGACCGAAGAGGTCTTTGGACCCGTCATGTCGGTGCGCACAATCGCCGATCTCGATGAAGGCATCGCCATCGTTAACGATTCACGTTTTGGGCTTCAGACCGGCGTGTTCACCCACGACATCCAAAAGGCCTTCCGTGCTCACCGTGATCTTGAAGTTGGCGGGGTGATCATTGGAGAGGCCCCGACCTTCCGTGCCGATCAGATGCCCTACGGCGGCATCAAGGCTTCGGGTGTCGGTCGCGAGGGACTTCGCTCTTCGATCATGGATCTCACCCATGAGCGCGTCATGGTGTTGACTGACCTCGCGCTGTAATCACATATTGTCGGGGGAGTATCTCGGCACTAGCAGCGGAAGGCGCACGTGAGTCGTCGCATCGTGATTCTCGGTAGCACGGGTTCCATCGGAACCCAGGCGCTGGAAATCGCTGCGCGAAATTCGGGCACGTTTGACATCGTGGGCCTTAGTGCTGGGGGAAGCGACGTCGCACTCCTCGCCCGTCAGGCACTCGAATTCAAGGTCGAAGTAATCGCTGTTGCGCGAGCCTCCGCAGTATCCGATCTCCAACTGGCTCTGTACGCCGAAGCGCAGCAGCGTGGTTTCTCCACTGGGCACTTCGAGCTTCCAAAGATCCTCGCCGGCCCTGATTCAGCAAGCGAACTTGCCTCATGGTCCTGCGATGTCGTGCTCAACGGAATTGCCGGTGCTGCCGGCCTCGTACCTACGCTCGAGGCGCTACGTGCCGATCGAATTCTCGCATTGGCGAACAAGGAGTCGCTGATTATCGGCGGACCTTTGGTGAAGTCACTCGCACGACCCGACCAGATCGTGGCGGTTGACTCCGAACACTCCGCGCTCGCGCAGTCGTTGCGATCCGGCACGTCGAAGGAAGTGCGAAGACTAGTACTGACCGCAAGTGGCGGACCCTTCCGTGGCATGACTCGTGCTCAACTTGAAGATGTCACTCCTGAACAGGCACTACGTCATCCCACGTGGTCCATGGGTCCGCTGGTCACGATCAACTCAGCAACCCTGATGAATAAGGGCCTTGAGGTCATCGAAGCTCACTTGCTCTTTGACATCGACTTTGACTCTATTGACGTTGTCGTGCACCCGCAGTCGGTGGTGCACTCCATGGTCGAGTTCATCGATGGTTCGACCATCGCTCAGGCGAGTCCACCTGACATGCGCCTCCCGATCGCCCTGGGAATGGCGTGGCCCAATCGAATCGCCGAAGCCGCTGCGCCGTGTGATTGGTCGAAGGCGGCAACATGGGAGTTCTTCCCCCTCGACGAAGAAGCATTCCCCGCCGTGGGTCTGGCGCGTCGCGCTGGCAGCGCCGGCGGTACGGCTCCTGCGGTCTTCAACGGGGCAGATGAAGCGTGTGTCGAGGCCTTCCTGGCGGGTCGGATTCCGTTCACGTCCATCGTCGACACCGTGGCTCAAGTGCTGGACGAGCATCTCGCACCTGGCAGCGGTGAATGGGTACCGGGGAACGCCGTGACCCTCGACGACGTCCTACATGCTGACGCCTGGTCACGCGTTCGGGCCGCTGAGATCGCAGGGAGCTGACATGTTGCAAGTCATCGGCATCCTGCTTTTCGTGCTCGTCATCGGCGGATCGATTGCCCTCCACGAACTCGGTCACTTGATTCCGGCAAAGGCTTTCGGTGTCAGGGTCTCCGAATACATGATCGGATTCGGTCCGACTTTGTGGTCCAAGGTCAAGGGTGAGACCCGATACGGGCTAAAGGCTGTGCCCTTGGGTGGCTATATCCGAATGATTGGGATGCTGCCGCCTGCCAAGGGTGATGCCGAGGGCACGGCTCGGCGAATGTCGACCGGGAGATTCGCTGTCATGGTGGCCGACGCCCGTCGCGCTTCTGTCGAAGAGATCGAGCCTGGTGATGAGAACCGGGTCTTTTATAAGCTTCCGGTGCGCAAACGAGTCGTGATCATGCTCGGTGGTCCGACCATGAATCTTCTTTTGGCGTTCGTGCTCTTCGCCATCATGCTGGTGGGAATCGGACTTCCCCAACCCACACTGACGGTGTCGAGGGTAGTGCCGTGTACGCCAACCGCGGAGCAGCCGCTTGCCACCCCATTGCCTTCCGGTCAGTGTCCGACCGGGTCATTGATCGGACCGGCGAACGCTGCCGGACTACTTGTTGGTGACACCATCGTGGCCGTCAACTCCGCCCCGGTCAGTTCTTGGGACGACATGACTGAGTGGATTCGGGCTCACGGGGATCAGAGCGTGACTGTCACCGTGGATCGTGCCGGGATACCTGTTGACCTCAGCATCGATGTGGCGACAGTCGAACGCCCCGAATATGACGTGAACGGGGTTGCCACAGGCGCAACCGTGACCTCGGGCTTCATTGGAGTTTCGCCTGGTGTCGAGTACGTGTCAGCTGGGTGGTCGTCGGTGCCCTCCTACATGTGGGATATCACCGTGGCGTCCGTCAAGGGACTGATCTCCCTTCCGGTCCGACTTTTCGAACTGGTGAAGGACACCTTGATAGGCGGGCAGGAGCGCGCCATTGATGGACCCGTCAGCGTGGTGGGCGTGACCCGCATCGGTGGCGAAGTTGCCGCAATGGACCAGCCCTTGGTCGCAAAGGCGGCGACCTTCCTGGGGCTCGCTGCGTCCTTGAACCTGTTCCTTTTCCTGTTCAACCTCATCCCGGTATTGCCACTGGATGGTGGCCACGTGGCGGGTGCCCTCTATGAGGGAACTCGCAGACGCATTGCTCGGCTTTTCGGACGTCCGGATCCTGGCCCGGTTGATGCTGCCCGGCTTCTTCCGGTTGCCTATGTCGTCGCCGGACTCCTTCTCGCCATGGGTGTCATTGTGATCTGGGCCGACCTCGTGCGGCCGATCTCCCTCGGCTAGCAGGCCATTGGCCGAAGCTGGCGTCATAATGATGGTGTGAGTATCGAACTCGGCATGCCGTCGGCCCCAGCACCCACCATTGCACCGCGTCGTGCGTCACGACAGTTGCTCCTGAAGCACCCGACCCATCCGGTACTCGTGGGCGGAGATGCCCCGATCAGCGTGCAATCAATGTGCACGACTTTGACCTCTGACGTCAACGCGACTCTTCAGCAGATCGCCGAGTTGACCGCCGCTGGCTGCCAGATCGTGCGCGTAGCGGTACCCAGTCAAGATGACGCTGATGCGCTTCCCGAGATCGCTCGTAAGTCCGGAATCCCGGTCATCGCTGATATTCACTTCCAGCCGAAGTATGTCTTTGCCGCGATTGATGCAGGGTGCGCCGCAGTTCGGGTAAACCCCGGCAACATCAAGCAGTTCGACGACAAGATCGCCGAGATTGCACGTGCTGCAAAGGATGCCGGCACGCCAATTCGTATCGGTGTCAATGCCGGTTCGCTTGATCCGCGACTTCTCAAGAAGTACGGGAAGGCCACACCTGAGGCGCTCGTTGAGTCAGCGCTATGGGAAGCATCGCTGTTCGAAGAGCACGACTTCCGTGACATCAAGATCTCCGTCAAGCACAACGATCCCGTCGTGATGGTCAAGGCGTACATGCAGTTGGCCGAGCAGTGCGACTATCCCTTGCACCTTGGAGTTACCGAGGCCGGCCCGGCCTTCCAGGGAACGATCAAGTCATCAGTTGCCTTCGGGGCGCTTCTGTCGCGGGGTATCGGTGACACCATTCGTGTCTCGCTCTCCGCTCCGCCTGTGGAGGAGGTCAAGGTCGGCAATGCGATCCTGGAGTCCTTGAACCTGCGAAAGCGCGGCCTGGAAATCGTGTCGTGCCCGTCCTGTGGTCGTGCACAGGTTGATGTCTATACGTTGGCCGAGCAGGTCACGGCCGGTCTTGAGGGACTTGAGGTGCCGCTGCGCGTTGCCGTGATGGGCTGCGTCGTGAACGGACCTGGCGAGGCGCGTGAGGCCGATCTCGGTGTGGCCTCCGGCAATGGCAAGGGTCAGATCTTCGTGCGGGGTGAGGTCATCAAGACCGTTCCCGAGGCGCAGATCGTCGAGACCTTGATCGAAGAGGCCATGAAGTTGGCTGAATCGATGGGTGATCTCATGGGCACGCCCACCGTGACTGCCGGCTGATCATGGGGCGCATTCGCGCGCTCACCACGGCAGACGTCTCGGCCGCACGCGCCCTGCTGGCACGTGATCCGGTCTCACACTGTTTCGTCGACTCTCGCGTGCGATCTGCTGGGGTTGATCCATGGCGACTTGGCGGCGAGCTCTGGGGCTACGTCACCGACGACGATGAACTCACGTCACTTCTGTATGTCGGCGCCAACCTTGTGCCTGTTTCCACAACGCCCACTTCCCGGGCAGCATTCGTTGATCGGCTTCGACAGACGGGTCGTCGTTCGTCGTCAATCGTCGGCATTGCTGAAGAGGTACTCGATCTCTGGCGACTGCTCGAACCTTCCTGGGGGCCGTGTCGGGAATTGCGCGATCGGCAGCCTCTTCTCGTGATGGATTCTGATCCCGACTGCGATATCGACCCCGGAGTTCGATTCATCGGCATCGATGAGCTCGATGTGATCGTGCCTGCGTGCATCGACATGTTCACTCATGAAGTTGGCGTCTCACCGATAGCAGCCGGCGGCGGCATGGCTTACCACGCACGGATTGCCGAGTTGGTCCGATCGAGTCGGTCGATCGGACGCATCGACGAAGGAGTCGTGGTCTTTAAGGCCGAGGTGGGAGCGGCGACCCCGCTGGCCTGCCAGGTGCAGGGAGTTTGGGTCGATCCGAGCTTGCGCGGCCGCGGAATATCGGTTCCAGCAATGGCGGCGACTGTGCGACTCGCACGCACTCACATCGCGCCTGTCGTGAGCCTGTATGTCAATGACTTCAACACCGTTGCTCGACGCACCTATGAATCCTGCGGGTTCAGGCAGCACGCGACCTTCGCGACCGTGCTCTTCTAGCCTGCTTGGCTTGCCCGATATCCTCGTCGGAACCGACAAAGGAGCACACGTGATCACCCGGATGTCCAGCCTCTTCCTGCGCACCCTTCGCGAGGACCCGGCCGACGCCGAGGTGCCAAGTCATCGCTACCTGGTACGAGCCGGCTACGTGCGGCGTGTGGCGCCCGGCATCTTCTCCTGGCTTCCGCTCGGTTACGAGGTGTACCGCAATGTTGAGCGAATCGTGCGCCAAGAGATGAACTCGGCAGGATTTCAGGAGGTGCACTTCCCGGCGCTGCTTCCTCGTGAGGCCTACGAAGCCACGGGTCGCTGGAGTGAATACGGTGACACGCTCTTCCGGCTTCAGGACCGCAAGAACGCTGACTATCTCCTTGGTCCGACTCATGAAGAGATGTTCACTCTCATGGTCAAAGGTGAGTACTCCTCATACAAGGATCTCCCGGTCACCCTCTACCAGATTCAGACCAAGTACCGAGATGAGGCGCGTCCGCGGGCGGGCATCCTGCGCGGACGCGAATTCGTGATGAAGGATTCCTACTCTTTCGATATTGATGATGCTGGGCTTGAGGCCTCCTATGCCCGACATCGGCAGGCCTATATCGACACGTTCACTCGGCTAGGCCTTGAGTTCGTGATCGTGTCGGCAATGTCTGGTGCGATGGGTGGCTCGGCGAGCGAGGAGTTCTTGGCTCCGACCGTGGTGGGCGAGGATTCCTTCGTTCGGTGTACCTCGTGTGACTACGCCGCAAATGTTGAAGCAGTCGTCACGCCGGTGACGCAGGAGCAAGATTTCGGTGGACTTCCCGCGTCACATGTCGAACTGACACCGAATGCGGCCTCGATCGACGATCTCGTGGCGTTGTCGAACTCCGTTGAGGCACTTCGACGCGCGGATCGCGATTGGGAAGCCGCTGACACGCTGAAGATCGTTGTCTTCATGGTGACTGACGCGGAAGGCACGCAGAAGCCACTGGCGATCGGCATTCCTGGTGACCGTGAGGTGGATGGCAAGCGACTCGAGGCGGTGCTCCATCCCCGTGACGCTCGTCCCTTCGAGGAAGCGGACTTTGCTAAGCACCTGGCACTCGTCAAGGGCTACATCGGTCCCGGCGTACTCGGTTCCCAGCAGGCGGCAGGTATCGAGTTCCTGGTCGATCCGCGCGTGGTCGAAGGAACCTCGTGGGTGTCGGGCGCCAATGTGTCAGGTAGTCATGTCTACGACCTCGTCGCGGGCCGTGATTTCAGCGCCGACGGCAGCATCGAAGTGGCTGAGGTGCGCGAGGGCGATCTTTGCCCTGAGTGCGGCGGTGGCTTAACTCTCGCGCGCGGCATTGAGATCGGTCATATCTTCCAGCTCGGGCGTAAGTACGCCGAGGCCATGGGCCTTAAAGTCCAAGGCGAGACCGGTGAGCTCGTGACGGTCACGATGGGGTCTTACGGAATTGGCGTTTCGCGTGCTGTTGCGGCCATTGCTGAGCAGTCACACGATGACAAGGGTCTGATCTGGCCACGCGAGGTCGCCCCTGCTGATGTTCATGTGATTGCCACCGGCAAATCTGATGAGCCCTTCGACTATGCCGATCAACTGGCTGCTGATCTTGAGGCTCGCGGGGTTCGCGTCCTGCTGGATGACCGCCGCGGAGTCTCACCCGGAGTGAAGTTCAATGACTCTGAGCTGATTGGCGTACCGACGATCGTCGTGGTGGGCAAGCGACTGCCTGAGGGTTTCATTGAGGTCAAGGATCGCGCCACGGGGGAGAGATCCGATATCGCCGTCAGCGACGCTCTCGTGCAGATCAGCGAGATTTGCGGAAAGTAATCAACTCGCCGAGGTGAGCACTGCTAATCGGGCCTGAGCTCTAGCCAAGGCCTCCGCGGCGCTCGCGCCCGCAGATTGATACACAGTGATGAGGCGAGTTTCGATCTCGACCGCGAGTGACTCGGCGGTTGCGCTGTTGTGTACCTCGATCGGTAGGTCGTATGCAATCGCCGCGGGCGGAATCTCCTGATCTTGATCCCTCGCTGCCTGAATCCAGTCGTCACGAAGTCGCTCATGTGCTTTTAGGGCCGCCTGTGCCTGATTGCGCGAAGGGCCGTTCAGGTGGGCGCCGATCACTCCGTAGGCGTAAATCGCGGTGTTCTCGGCCTCGATCAACGTACCCAGGTCCACGGGGTCGACGGCTGTGGACGAGATGGTGGTGTCCGGAGTCGACGCAGGCGAACCTCCGCAGCCGCCCACTGCGAGTCCGATCGCTGAAAGGCCGACCACGAGGCAGATGCTCACGGCCAGGCTTGGCTTTTGACGCATCGAACCAGGATGTCATGGGGCGATAGACTTCCGTCGCCGGGATGGACGCCGGTCACAAATGAATCCGACAACTGAATGACAGCAGGAGCAGCGATGACAGACATTCCCCCTGGAGATCTTGCCCAGCAGATCCTGGCCGAGGTCACGGCCGTAGTTGAGGTCGGCATTGATGTCGAAGACGTCACCATCACCAAAGCCGGCCGGCGTCAACTTGTTCGCGTCATCATCGATCGCGACGGCGGAATCGATCTCGATCTGGTTGCTTCGATAAGCCATCAGATCTCGGAAATCCTCGATCGTCCTGCGTACGAATCATCACTGGGCGATGCCTATGTTCTCGAGGTCACCTCTCCGGGCACAGATCGACCTCTCACCACCGAATCTCACTGGCGCCGGGCTGTGTCGCGCCTCGTGATCGCAGATCTCGCTGACGGCACATCAGTCAGCGCGAGAATCAGTTCGGTGGCTGACGGATTAGTAGTTTTGCAGCCCGAGAAGGGCGAGGCGCTTTCACTTCCGATCGAGCAGTTGCTGCGCGGAACTGTCCAGGTCGAATTCAATCGGTCGGAGAAGGAGTAGTCATGGATATCGACGTCAGTGCACTCAAGGCCCTGGTCCGCGAGAAGGACCTTTCACTCGAACTCGTTGTCGACACGATCGAGCAGGCCCTCCTCACCGCCTATCACCGCACGGAAGGTGCAGCGTCACGGGCCCGCGCCACACTCGACCGCAAGACCGGACACGTCGTGGTTTATGCGACTGAGCTCGACGAAGAAGGCAATGTCGTGCGCGAGTACGAAGACACCCCCGAGGGCTTCGGCCGGATTGCCGCCACGACTGCAAAGCAGGTTCTGCTGAATCGTCTCCGTGAGGCGGAGGACGACGTCACCCACAGCGAATTCGCCGGACGCGAAGGCGACCTCATTTCCGGAGTCATCCAGCAGAACAGCAATCCGCGCATGGTTCGAGTCGACCTCGGCAAGGTCGAGGCCAATCTTCCGCCGGAGGAGCAGGTGCCAGGTGAGTCTTACGTGCACGGTGACCGAATCAAGGGAATCGTCACGGCGGTACGCAAGGGATTCAAGGGCCCGCAGGTCACGATTTCACGTAGTCATCCAAATCTCGTGCGCGCCCTCTTCGCCCTCGAGGTCCCTGAGATTGCCGATGGAACAGTCACCATCAACGCGCTAGCCCGTGAGGCTGGCCATCGCACCAAGATCGCCGTGCGTTCGACCGTGCCCGGCGTCAATGCCAAGGGCGCGTGCATCGGCCCCCTTGGTCAGCGCGTGCGCCAGGTGATGAGCGAGCTCGGTGGGGAGAAGATCGATATCGTCGATTTCAGCGACGACCCTGCGGAGATGATCGCTCACGCCCTTTCCCCCGCGCGAGTGGAATCGGTGCAGATCGTGGACCCGGTGGCGCGTGCAGCCCGGGTCATCGTTCCTGACTACCAGTTGTCCTTGGCCATCGGTCGCGAAGGACAGAACGCTCGTCTGGCTGCACGACTGACCGGCTGGCGGATCGACATCAGATCCGATGCCGCCCCAGCCGCGCAGGTACCGGAAGCCGACGACTGAGATGATCCGCACCTGCATCGGGTGCCGGATTCGTCAGCAACCCGACACCGATCCACCCTTGGCCCACGTCGTGGCCGTGGGGCACGCGGTGACCCCGGACCCCGACCGGCGCCTGCCTGGCAGGGGAGCCTGGGTTCATCCAGGATGTGTCGCGGAAGCTACTAGGCGACGAGCCTGGGGACGCGCACTGCGGCTCGACGGCACCATCGACCTCTCGTTGGTTCAGGAGTCGGGCGCCCTGCAGGTATAGTGCCTCTTGGTCAGCGGCAGAATCCGCCCTGATCTCCGCCCACCGTTCGGGAGCCCCTCATGAGGACTTACACCCGATGAACGCACGGATTTGACCATGCGTCGTTTGAACTGACGGCCCGGTGCGGTAAGCCCGGGCCAAAGACAGGAGAGTTGTGTCGAAGGTCCGGGTCCACGAGCTCGCAAAAGAGCTCGGGGTTTCTAGTAAGGACGTTCTTGCCAAGCTGCAAGAACTCGGTGAGTTCGTAAAGTCCGCCTCCTCCACGGTCGAGGCGCCCGTCATCCGCAAGCTCAAGGAAGCTATGCCGGCTGTCGAGGCTCCCGTGAAGAAGACGGCGGCCAAGAAGACCACCAAAAAGGCTGCCGCCGCCGCTGAGGCTCCGGCCGAACCCGTCGCAGAATCGATCGAGCCAGCAGCGCCTGCCGCACCGAGCATGAAGGCTGCGCCGGCACCGGCAGCCCCCGTGGTCGAGTCGACTGAGGCAAGTGATGTGGCCGCTCCGGCAGCGTCTGAAGGCGCCGTTCCCCCCGCGGGTCCGCGTCCCGCAGGTCCCCGTCCGGGCAATAACCCGTTCGGCGGAAGCACCGGCATGGGCCGTCCCGCAGGTCCCCGTCCGGGCAATAACCCGTTCGGCGGAAGCACCGGCATGGGACGTACCGCTCCTGCCGCTGGTGGCGTTCCCGGAGCTCCGCGCCCGAACCCAGGTTCCATGGCTCGTCAAACTCGCCCGGCTGGTCCTGGTGGGGCACCGGGTGGTCGTCCCAGTGGAGCACCCGGCGGTCGTCCCGGTGGAGCACCCGGCGGTCGCCCGGGTGGAGCACCCGGCGGTCGTCCCGGTGGAGCACCCGGAGGCGGTGGCTTCGCAGGTCGTCCCGGTGGTCCTGGTGGAGCACCCGGTGGAGCACCGGGCGGAGGTTTCCCCGGCCGTAGTGGCCCCGGAGGTCGTGGCACGACTGCGGGCGCCTTCGGTCGTCCGGGCGGTCGTCCGTCCAAGGGTCGCAAGTCCAAGCGCGCGAAGCGTCAGGAATTCGACAACATGCAGGCCCCGGTCATGGAGGGCGTGCGCATCATGCGCGGTGGCGGTGCCACCGTCCGCCTTCCGCGTGGCGCGAGCCTGACCGACTTCGCCGAGAAGATCAACGCGATGCCGGCCGACCTCGTCAAGGTTCTCATCGGTCTAGGTGAGATGGTCACGGCCACTCAGTCGATCGATGACGACACGTTGCGCCTACTCGGCGAGGAACTCAGCTACCAGGTTGAGGTTGTCTCACCCGAAGACGAGGACCGCGAACTGCTGGAGTCGTACAACCTCGAGTTCGGCGAGCACGAGGGCAATGAGGATGACCTCGTTGTTCGTCCTCCGGTCGTCACCGTCATGGGCCACGTCGACCACGGAAAGACCCGCCTGCTCGACGCCATCCGCAAGACCAATGTCATTGGCGGCGAGGCCGGCGGCATCACACAGCACATCGGCGCCTACCAGGCGACCGCTCACACGGCAGAGGGCGATCGCAAGATCACCTTCATTGATACCCCCGGTCACGAGGCCTTCACGGCTATGCGTGCACGTGGCGCCCAGGTCACCGACATCTCGATCCTGGTGGTAGCAGCCGATGACGGCGTGAAGCCGCAGACGATTGAGGCACTCAACCATGCGCAGGCTGCTGGCGTGCCCATCGTCGTGGCCGTGAACAAGGTCGACAAGGAGGGCGCTGACCCGATGAAGGTCCGCACCCAGTTGACCGAGTACGGACTGGTAGCCGAGGAGTTCGGCGGCGACACCATGTTCGTCGACGTGTCAGCGAAGGCCGGCACGGGGATTGAGAGTCTTCTCGACGCTGTGCTGCTTACAGCCGACGCCGCACTCGATCTGCGCGCCAACCCGGTGCAGCAGGCCGAGGGTGTTGCCATCGAGGCGCATCTCGACCGCGGTCGCGGTCCGGTGGCCACGGTGCTCGTGCAGCGCGGAACCCTGCGCGCAGGTGACTCCATCGTTGCCGGCGATGCCTTCGGTCGCGTTCGTGCGATGCTCGACGACGAAGGCAATGTCGTCGATGAAGCAGGCCCCTCGTTCCCCGTTCAGGTTCTCGGCCTTACCTCCGTTCCTGGCGCAGGCGACAGCTTCATGGTCGTCGCCGAGGATCGCATCGCCCGTCAGATCGCCCAGACCCGACAGGCTCGCGAGCGCAATGCGCTGCTCGCGCGCAACCGCGTGAAGCGTTCGCTTGAGGACTTCCTCGAGTCGGTCGAGCGCGGCGAGATCTCCGAGCTCACCCTCATCATCAAGGGCGACGTCTCGGGTTCTGTCGAAGCGCTCGAAGATGCCCTGCTCAAGATCGACGTCGGCGAGGAAGTGTCGCTTCGGGTCATCCACCGTGGTGTTGGCGCCATCAACAAGAACGACGTCACGTTGGCGAGTGCCTCGAAGTCGGTCATCATCGGCTTCAACGTGCGACCAGAAGGCAAGGTTGCCGAGCTCGCCTCGGAAGAGGGAGTCGATGTCCGCTACTACAGCGTCATCTACCAAGCGATTGAAGAGGTCGAGGCGGCGCTCAAGGGCATGCTCAAGCCTGAGTACGAAGAGGTGCAGCTCGGTACCGCTGAGGTTCGCGAGGTCTTCAAGTCGAGCAAGTTCGGCACCATTGCCGGCTGCCTCGTGCAATCAGGTGAGATCAAGCGCAATTCCAAGGCTCGCCTCATTCGCGATGGTGCTGTTGTCGCCGAGAGTGTCGCCGTGGCCGGCCTGCGTCGCTTCAAGGACGATGTCACTGAGGTGCGCGAAGGCTTCGAGTGCGGCATCAACCTGGGCAACTTCCAAGATGTCAAGGTCGACGACGTCATCGAGACCTATGAGATGCGCGAGAAGCCGAGAAAGCCATGAGCAGTGAGGCCCGCCAGCGAAAGATGGCTGACCGTATCAAGGTGATCGTGGCTGAGACTCTCGAGATGCGGATTAAGGATCCTCGTCTGGGTTTCATCACGATCACCGACGTGCGCGTGACTCCCGACCTTCGTGAAGCTTCGGTGTTTTACACCGTCTATGGCGACGACGAGGAGCGGGTGGCTACGGCCGCGGCGCTAGAATCGGCCAAAGGCGTGCTGCGAAGTGAAGTGGGCAAGCAGACCGGCATTAAGTTCACGCCGAGCCTCGCATTCTTCCTTGACGCGATCCCTGACAACGCTCGCCAGCTTGATGATTTGCTTCGTCAGGCAGCTGAGGCAGACGCGCATGTGCACGAGCAGGCAGAGCATGCCACCTACGCGGGTGACGCCGATCCTTACCGTCATCCGCGCGATGAGGATGCTGACGCCGAGGCATGACGCCGCAGCACGAACACGAGGTGGCCTCGGGATTGCTTCTTGTCGATAAGCCCGGGGGCATTACCTCTCACGGCGCTGTTGCCGTGGCAAGACGAGCGATGGGCACCCGCAAGATTGGTCACGCTGGGACCTTGGATCCCATGGCCACCGGCCTGCTGATCTTGGGCGTGGAGAGGGCAACCCGACTCCTCGGTCATCTTGCACTGCATGACAAGGAGTACCTGGCCACGATTCGTCTCGGGAGCGCGACCGTCACTGATGACGCTGAGGGCGAGGTTGTCTCGACCGCCTCCACTGATGTGCTCGACGCGATCACTGAAGCGCAGATTGATGAGGGGATTCGCGGGCTTACCGGCGAGATTCTGCAGGTTCCTAGTTCAGTGAGTGCCATCAAGGTTGATGGCAAACGTTCCTACGCACGCGTGCGGGCGGGTGAGGAGGTCGAACTCAAGTCACGCGCGGTCACCATCTCGATCTTCGAGCGAACGGCACTGCGTCGCGAGAGTGACTCGATCGATATTGATGTGCGCGTCGAGTGCACTACTGGCACGTATGTTCGTGCGCTTGCTCGTGATCTCGGCAACGTACTGGGGGTCGGCGGACACCTGACCATGCTTCGGCGCACTCGGATCGGCACATTCTCGGTCGAGAGTGCGTTGGTGGCTGACTCCCTCGAACCTCATAGCCTCATTCCGATCTCCGAGGCCGCTCGTGCCAGCTTCCCCTGGGTGGAGCTCACGTCCGAGGAGTCCGACCATGTCAGCCATGGTCGACGTATCTCACTCACTCTTTCCGTTCCAACCGCACTTTTTTCACCAGCAGGTGACCTTCTGGCGCTTGCCGAGTCAGATGGCGACCGACTGCGCTACCTCGCCGTATTTGTCGGCTGATCTAGGCTGGTGCTCTGATGATTGAGTCGAACGACAGAGTTGTTGCCTGCGTGGGCGTCTTTGATGGCGTTCATCGCGGCCACCGCACCTTGATTGACGCGGCGAGAAAGATTGCGGATGATGCGGGGCTCCCGCTCGTGGCTATTACCTTCTTTCCGCATCCGGCCGTCGTACTTAGACCTGACGCCATCCCGGCCCAGATCGCCACCCTCGATGACCGCATCGCCCTCTTGACTGAGGCGGGTGCTGATGATGTCGAGGTCATTGACTTCACCGCTGACTACGCCCACATCACGCCGGCCGAATTCATCGATGATGCCCTGGTTGAGCGAATGAATGCCGCCCACGTAATCGTTGGGGAGAATTTTCGCTTCGGTCGAAAGGCGGCAGGCACTCCGGACCTGCTCATTACCGAATGCGCAGCACGTGGGATCACGGCGCACGTTGTACCGGTCGCGGCAGATTCCGCTCCTTGGTCGTCAACTCGAATTCGACGTCTGGTCACCAATGGCGAGGTTCAGGATGCCGCAGAGGTGCTCGGGCGCCATTTCTCTCTCACGGGAACGATCGTGCACGGCGACCATCGCGGTCGTGAGCTCGGCTATCCGACCGCCAACCTCGAGACGGCGCCGGGACTACTTGTGCCGGCCGACGGTGTCTACGCCGGGTGGCTCGATGCCGCCGGGGAGCGGTTCCCGGCAGCGATCTCCGTTGGGACGAACCCCCAGTTCCATGGGGCCGAACTGCGTATTGAGGCCTTTTGCATCGACCGCCACGGGCTAGATCTCTACGACATGCAAGCGCGAGTCAGCTTCGTACGGCGCCTCAGGAGCCAGGCCGTGTTCGAGTCCCTTCAGGAGTTCTTGGATCAGATGGCCCTTGACGTCGAGCAGGCTCGATTCGTCCTCGACGTCCCCATGGCCTAGAATTCTGGAGCAGGCCAACGTCGTCCTGTGAATGGCTCGGGCATGCCCGAGTGGATCCCGGCGACGACAAGGACACCTGATGGCCAGTTACTCCAATGCCCCGGCTGCACAGGGTCTGTATGACCCGACCCGTGAGCATGACGCGTGTGGCGTCGCCTTCGTTGCCACCTTGACCGGTGTCCCTTCCCACGACATCGTCGACAAAGCCCTGACCGCACTTCGCAACCTCGAGCATCGCGGAGCCTCAGGCAGCGAACCCGATAGTGGTGACGGCGCCGGAATCTTGATCCAGATTCCCGATGCTTTCTTCCGCGAGGTCGTCTCGTTCCCGCTGCCCGAGCAGGGCGCCTATGCAGCCGGCATTGCCTTCTTGCCCGTCGATGATGCTGAGCGCGGACGCGCGAAGAAGCGAATTGAGGCCATCGCAGTAGACGAGGGCGTTGAGGTCCTTGGCTGGCGGTCCGTGCCGGTCGATCCCTCCACTGTCGGCGCGACAGCCCGCAGCGTCATGCCTGTCTTCGAGCAGCTCTTTGTCGCGACCAACCCTCGTCTGTCGGGCCTCGAACTTGATCGCATGGTCTTTGGCCTTCGCAAGCGCTCCGAGCATGATGCTGGCGTCTACTTCGGTTCCTTGTCATCGCGCACGATCGTCTACAAGGGCATGCTGACGACCGGACAACTCGAGCCGTTCTACCCGGATCTCTCCGATGACCGAGTCACCTCGGCGCTCGCCCTCGTACACTCGCGCTTCTCCACCAACACATTTCCGTCGTGGCCGTTGGCGCACCCTTACCGCTACATCTCCCACAACGGTGAGATCAATACTGTGCAGGGCAATCGCAACTGGATGCGTGCCCGGGAGTCGCTACTCACCTCGTCGGTGCTGCCCGGTGATCCGACTCGACTCTTCCCGATCTGCGCCAATGGCGGCAGCGATTCCGCGTCCTTTGATGAGGTGCTCGAACTGCTCCACCTCGGCGGACGCTCGCTCCCGCACTCGGTGCTCATGATGATTCCGGAAGCCTGGGAGAACAACCTCAGCATGAATCCCGCGCGACGCGCGTTCTATGAGTACCACGCCACTTTCATGGAGCCGTGGGATGGCCCTGCGAACGTGTGCTTTACCGACGGCACTGTCATCGGTGCCGTGCTCGATCGCAATGGACTTCGCCCGGGTCGCTTCTGGGTGACCAATGACGGCCTTGTCGTGCTTGGCTCTGAATCAGGCGTTCTCGACATCGATCCCGCAACAATCGTGCGCAAGGGCCGTCTACAGCCCGGTCTGATGTTCCTCGTCGATACCGAGCAGCACCGCATCATCGAGGACGACGAGATCAAGTCTCAGCTTGCAGCCGAGGCGCCATACCAGGAGTGGCTCGACGCCGGCCTGATCCATCTCGACGATCTGCCTGAGCGCGAGCACATCGTGCACACACACGGATCAGTCGCTCGACGTCAGCAGACCTTCGGGTACACGGAGGAAGAGCTCCGCATCATCGTCGAGCCGATGGCTACTCTCGGCATCGAACCGATCGGCTCAATGGGCACTGACACTCCGGTTGCCGTGCTCTCGGCTCGACCACGAATGCTCTTCGATTACTTCCAGCAGCTGTTTGCCCAGGTGACCAACCCACCTCTCGATGCGATCCGCGAGGAGATCGTGACGTCGTTGTCGAGCATCATTGGTCCCGAAGGCAACCTCCTCGAACCGAGTCCTGAGCACTCGCGTGGAGTCGTGCTGCCATTCCCGGTCATTGATAACGATGAGTTGGCAAAGATCCTGCACATCAACGCCGACGGCACGCAGCCAGGCTTCGCCGGTGTGCGCATTAGCGGCTTGTACCGGGTGTCCCAGGGTGGCGAGGGACTCGCGCAGCGTCTTACGGAAATCTTCCATGAGGTCGATGCGGTGATCCGGCAGGGCAAGCGCTTCATCGTGCTCTCCGACCGCGACAGCAACGCTGAAATGGCGCCAATCCCGTCACTTCTGCTCTGCGCCGCTGTGCACCATCACATGGTTCGCACCAAGACCCGCACGATGGTGAGTCTGCTCATTGAGGCCGGAGATGTCCGCGAGGTGCATCACGTGGCCCTTCTTGTTGGTTACGGCGCGGCAGCCGTCAATCCTTACCTAGCACTCGAATCCGTCGAGGATCTCGTGCGTCGTGGTGTCATCGAGGGCGTGACGCCCGAGAAGGCGATGCGCAACGTCGTGAAGTCACTGGGAAAGGGCCTGCTCAAGGTCATGTCAAAGATGGGCGTCTCCACAGTGGCGTCCTATCGCGGTGCACAGATCTTCGAGGCCATTGGTCTGTCCCGAGAGCTCGTCGACACTTACTTCGTGGGAACGTCGTCAAAGCTTGGCGGGATTGGCCTCGACGTCATTGCGCAGGAAGTAGCAGCACGTCATGCCGTCGCCTACCCTCCGTCAGGCATCGCGCCCGCACACCGCACGCTTAACGTGGGCGGCGAGTACCAGTGGCGCCGTGAGGGGGAGCAGCATCTGTTTGACCCCGAAACCGTGTTCAGACTGCAGCATGCCACCCGCAACAAGCGCTTCGATATTTTCCAGGAATACACCGAGCGCGTAGATAGTCAGTCAGAGCGGCTGATGACATTGCGTGGATTGTTCAACCTCCGTGAAGGTCTACGTCCGGCTGTGCCGATCGATGAGGTCGAGTCAGCAGCAAGCATCATCAAGCGCTTCTCCACCGGAGCAATGTCGTACGGCTCGATTTCGGCTGAGGCACACGAGACCCTGGCGATCGCCATGAACCGTATGGGCGCGAAGTCCAACACGGGTGAAGGTGGCGAAGACCCCGAGCGGTTCCTACCGATGGCCAATGGTGATTCCAAGCGATCCTCCATCAAGCAGGTGGCGTCGGGTCGCTTCGGAGTCACGAGCGAATACCTCGTGAACAGCGATGACATCCAGATCAAGATGGCCCAGGGAGCCAAGCCTGGTGAGGGCGGTCAGCTTCCCGGTCACAAGGTGTACCCGTGGGTGGCCAAGACTCGGCACTCAACGCCCGGCGTAGGCCTCATTTCGCCGCCACCTCACCACGACATCTATTCGATCGAGGATCTCGCGCAATTGATCCACGATTTGAAGAATGCGAATCCGCAGGCACGCGTGCATGTGAAGCTCGTCTCCGAGATCGGCGTGGGAACTGTCGCCGCCGGTGTCGCGAAGGCGCATGCCGATGTCGTGTTGATCTCCGGATTCGACGGCGGAACGGGAGCATCGCCGCTGACCTCGCTGAAGCACGCCGGAACTCCGTGGGAACTCGGTCTCGCTGAAGCCCAGCAGACCCTGCTGCTTAACGGTCTGCGCGATCGAATCGTGGTCCAAGCTGACGGCCAGCTCAAGACCGGCCGTGATGTCGTGATAGCCGCACTATTGGGTGCGGAGGAATTCGGATTCGCGACCGCGCCGCTCGTGGTGATGGGCTGCGTGATGATGCGCGTATGTCATCTCGACACGTGCCCGGTTGGCGTTGCAACGCAGAACCCGGTCCTGCGTGAGCGCTTTAGTGGTGAGCCCGAGTTCGTAGAGACATTCTTCGAGTACATCGCCGAAGAGGTTCGTGGCTACCTCGCGGCACTCGGCTTCCGCAGCATCGATGAGGCGGTTGGCCAGGCGGAGTTCCTTGATGTGGAGAGAGCGGTCGATCACTGGAAGGCTGCTGGTCTGGACCTCACCCCGATCCTGCACGTTCCTGACATCGATCCCTCTGCACCGCGTCGGCAAGTCATTGCGCAAGATCACGGACTCGAGCAAGCCCTGGATCAGGAGTTGCTGCGTATATGCGCGCCGGCAATCGAGAAGTCAGAGCCCATCCGTGCCCAATTCGAGATTCGCAATGTCAATCGCACGGTCGGAACCATGCTCGGAAGTGCTGTCACGCGTGCACACGGGGGAGCAGGACTTCCCGACGGCACGATCGACTTGACCTTCCACGGCTCAGCCGGACAGTCATTTGGTGCATTCCTGCCGTCAGGAATCACTCTTCGGCTCGAAGGCGATGCGAATGACTACGTCGGCAAGGGCCTTTCGGGCGGTCGCATCGTGGTTCGTCCGGATCGGGCCGCCACCTTCAATGCACACGAGAACATCATTGCCGGAAATGTCATCGGCTATGGCGCGACCTCGGGCGAGATCTATCTCCGCGGTCGCGTGGGGGAGCGTTTCTGCGTTCGAAACTCCGGAGCTACCGCGGTAGTCGAGGGCGTAGGAGATCACGCACTGGAGTACATGACCGGTGGCATTGTGGCGATCCTGGGCACCACGGGTCGAAACCTTGGTGCAGGCATGTCCGGCGGTATTGCGTTTGTCGTCGATCTCGATCCGGCCAAGGTGAACCCCGAAATGGTTGAACTCGAAGCGGTTGAAGGTGAAGATCTCGCCATCCTTGAAGGCATCATTCGTCGTCACGCTGAGGAGACGGAATCGAAGTTCGCGGGCGAACTACTCGGTAACTGGGCGGGTTCCGCTTCTCGCTTCACCAAGGTGATGCCTAAGGACTACAAGCGCGTGATCAAGATCAGAGAACTGGCAATTGCCGAGGGACGCGACCCGCTGGTCGCGGTAATGGGAGGCTGACATGGCTGATCCGAAGGGTTTCTTGACCACCGATCGTGAACTTCCGACTCGGCGACCGGTTGACGTGCGTCTGCAGGATTGGCGCGAGGTCTACAACGAGTTCCCGGGCGAGAAGCTCGAGAAGCAGGCCGGAAGGTGCATGGACTGTGGCATCCCGTTCTGCCACAACGGCTGCCCTCTGGGCAATCTCATCCCTGAATGGAATGACTTGGTGTGGCATTCCGACTGGCAGGCCGCGGCCGAACGCCTCCACGCCACGAACAACTTTCCCGAATTCACCGGAAGACTGTGCCCTGCGCCATGCGAGACCGCTTGCGTGCTCGGGATCAACGCAGATCCGGTCACGATCAAGCAGGTCGAGGTCTCGATTATCGATCGAGCCTGGGATTCGGGTTGGGTAACGCCACAACAGCCTGAGCGTCTCTCGGGGAACACTGTTGCCGTCATCGGTTCAGGCCCGGCCGGTCTCGCTGCTGCACAGCAGCTATCTCGCGCGGGCCACACCGTTGCGGTCTATGAACGTGCCGACCGGATCGGCGGATTGCTCCGTTATGGCATCCCGGAATTCAAGATGGAGAAGCGCCACATCGATCGTCGAATTGCCCAGATGGAAGCCGAGGGCGTGAAGTTCCGTCCCGGTGTTGAAGTTGGCGTCGACATTACGGGCGACGATCTTCGCCGTCGGTACGACGCAGTCGTCGTCGCCATCGGTGCGACTGCGTGGCGAGATCTTCCCGTTCCGGGTCGCGACCTCAAGGGCATTTACCAGGCCATGGAATTCCTTCCACTGGCCAATCGCGTGCAAGAGGGAGATATGCAGGAGTCACCGATCACGGTGACCGGCAAGCATGTGGTGATCATTGGTGGCGGCGACACCGGCGCGGATTGCCTAGGAACGTCACATCGTCAAGGTGCGGCATCAGTTACTCAAATCGAGATCTTGCCGACTCCGCCTGCGACACGTCCCGACAGCCAGCCCTGGCCCACGTACCCGATGACATATCGAGTCTCGAGTGCCCATGAGGAGGGCGGCGATCGGGTGTATGCCGTGTCCACGACCGAGTTCGTCGGTGATGAGTCGGGAAACGTCACGGGCTTGCGCCTGGTCGAGGTGGAGCCGCATGAAGGGGGCTTCCGTCCGATCGAGGGTTCCGAACGGATTCTGCCGGCCGATTACGTGTTCCTCAGCATGGGTTTCGTGGGGCCGGAGGCGACAACGCTGGCCGAACAGCTCGGACTCGATCTCGATCCCCGCGGCAATCTGGTCCGCGACGCGAATTACCGCACGTCGGTCGATGGCGTCTTCGTAGCGGGCGATGCCGGGCGCGGACAGTCACTCATCGTCTGGGCAATCGCCGAGGGTCGCTCAGCGGCCTCCACGGTTGATGCGTACCTGACGGGCTCGACCAATCTGCCCTCGCCAATTAAGTCGACGGCTCGCCAGTTGCTGGTGTAACCGTTTACTCCCTCACGAGGTAGGCTCTGAACCATGCGCTGCGCAAAGATCGTCGCCACCATGGGCCCTGCTACCAATACGCCCGAAACCCTCCGTGCCTTGATCGACGCGGGCATGGATGTGGCCCGGCTGAATCTGTCCCACGGCAGCCATGAGGTGCACGCCGAGACCTATCGAATGGTGCGCGAGGCCTCTGATGCCTCAGGTCGTGGCGTCGGAATCCTGGTCGATCTCCAAGGGCCGAAGATCCGCTTGGGCAAGTTCGCCAGCGGGCCGGTCCTCTTGGAAAACGGCGCAGAGTTCATTGTCACTACTGAAGATGTCCCGGGCGATGCCCAGATGGTCTCGACGACGTACAAGGACCTCCCAGCTGACGTGAAGGCCGGAGACAAGGTTCTCGTCGACGATGGCCGGGTCGCCCTCGAGGTGGTTCGTGTCGACGGCCCCCGGGTTGTCACCAAGGTGGTCGAAGGTGGTCGAGTCTCCGACAACAAGGGCTTCAATCTTCCTGGTGCGGCAATGAGCGTTCCGGCCCTCAGTGACAAGGACCGCGAGGATCTTCGTTGGGCCCTTCGTATTGGCGCCGACATGATCGCCCTGTCATTCGTGCGCAACGCCGCTGACATTGACGATGTCCACGCCATCATGGCCGAGGAGGGCGTCCGTCTTCCTGTGCTGGCCAAGGTGGAGAAGCCGCAGGCTGTCGAGAATCTCGAGGAAATTGTTGCGGCGTTCGACGGCGTCATGGTTGCTCGTGGCGATCTCGGCGTCGAACTACCGCTCGAGATGGTGCCGCTTGTTCAAAAGCGCGCAATCCAAATGTGCCGTGAGGCGGGCAAGCCCGTCATCGTGGCAACCCAAATGCTCGATTCCATGATCACGGCCAATCGACCGACTCGCGCCGAGGCTAGCGATGTCGCCAATGCCGTGCTCGATGGTGCTGACGCGCTAATGCTCTCGGGTGAGACAAGCGTTGGTGAGCACCCCGTCACGGTGATTGAAACCATGGGCCGCATCATTGAGCACATTGAAGAACAGGCACTCGACCAGTTGCCGCCGCTCCACGACACTCGTTTTGGTTCCACGGCACGGTCTTTGACTCGGGCAGCGGTTCAAGTTGCCGTTGATGCCGGCGCCACTCATCTGATCGCCTTCACGGAGACGGGTATGTCCGCGCGACTCGTGTCGCGCTGGCGCCCGCCGACTCGCATCCTGGCCTTCACTCCCAACGCTCGAGTCCGCAGTCAGCTTTCGCTCGTGTGGGGGGTCGAAACCTTCCTCGTTCCGCAGGTGGCCCACACCGATGACATGGTCGTTCAGGTCGATAAGGCACTGCTTGATATCGGGCGCGCCACTATCGGCGAAAAGGTGGTCATTGTTGCTGGAGTGCCGCCTGGGGTTCCCGGTACGACAAACGGCATGCGGGTCCACAAGATCGGCATGGCCGGCGTGGGTGGCGGCGTCTAGCCACGATAGACTTTTGATTGTTCGACGTCCTTTAAGCCCGTCCTGTGAGGCGGGGAAGGGGGTCCTTAATGGATTCTTCGCGCACGCGCATCGTCCTCGACGATTCCGATATCTCCCGTGCCATTCGCCGTATCGCCCACGAAATTGTCGAAAATGCCAAGGGCGCAGATGAGCTAGTACTCCTCGGTATTCCCACGCGTGGAGTCGCTTTGGCTGAGCGCATTCGATCGGCGATTTCAGAGATCGAGGGCTATTCGGTACCCACCGGTTCGCTCGATATCACCTTGTATCGCGATGATTTGCGGCTTCGACCCGCGCGAGCGCTTGAGCCTACGTCGATTCCGAGTGAGGGCATTGACGATCGCATAGTGATACTCGTCGACGACGTTCTTTTCTCGGGGCGCACGGTCCGGGCGGCGCTCGACGCGCTCAATGACATCGGACGACCGCGTGCGGTGCGGCTCGCGGTTCTCGTTGACCGCGGTCACCGTGAGTTGCCCATTCGTCCCGACTTCGTAGGTAAAAACCTTCCGACATCCGTGGGTGAGCAAGTACGCGTCAATCTTGTTGAGAGTGACGGCTCCGACTCAGTCACGATCCACGAAGGAGACTCCGCATGAAGCATCTGCTGTCGGCGGCCGACCTTGATCGTGACCAGGCGATCATGATTCTCGACACCGCTGCTGAACTCGCTTCGCTCACGGACCGTTCGGTGAAGAAGCTTCCCACTCTTCGCGGTCGAACTGTCGTCAATCTTTTTTTCGAGGATTCCACGCGCACTCGTATCTCTTTCGAGGTGGCGGCGAAGCGTCTTTCCGCCGATGTCATCAACTTCGCGGCTAAGGGCTCCTCGGTTTCGAAGGGTGAAAGCCTCAAGGACACTGCACTCACCCTTGAAGCGATGGGTGCTGATGCGGTGGTGATCCGGCATAACCTCTCCGGCGCACCGCATCGACTTGCGACGGCCGGCTGGATCGGTGGCAGCGTCGTCAATGCCGGCGACGGAACTCATGAGCATCCCACCCAGGCATTGCTTGACGCGTTCACGATGCGTAAGCATCTGCGCAATGGAAGTGGTGACCTCGATGGCGTGCGAGTCGGCATCGTGGGCGATGTTCTGCACAGTCGCGTGGCACGGTCGAATGTGCTGCTGTTGCGCACCCTGGGTGCTCACGTCACATTGGTGGCTCCGCCGACCCTCCTTCCCCTCGGCGTGGAAACCTGGCCCTGCGACGTGAGTTACGACATTGACTCCGTACTACCTCGCCTCGACGCAATCATGATGCTTCGGGTGCAGGGCGAACGCATGCACGACGCATATTTCCCTTCGGCGCTCGAATACTCCCGCTTGTACGGACTCGACTCTGCGCGAATGGCCCGTCTCCCCGAACACGCGGTGATTCTGCATCCTGGGCCAATGAATCGCGGAATGGAAATCTCGGCAGACGTTGCCGATAGTCCCCGATCACTCATGGTCGAACAGGTCGCCAATGGCGTCAGTGTTCGCATGGCTGTGCTGTATCTCTTGCTCGGTGGAATGAAGGAGAACGACTGATGCCCCTCGTCCTGCGCGGAGCGCGCCCTTATGGCGAAGAAGCCGTGGATCTGGTGATCGCCGATGGCCTTATCGTCAATATCGCACCCGTGGGCTCTGCCGACGGCGACGTCATCGACTGCGATGGGCTCATTGCCCTTCCAGGATTCGTTGATCTGCACACGCACTTGCGCGAGCCCGGTCGCGAGGATGCCGAGACAGTGGAGTCTGGCTCACGTGCAGCAGCCCTCGGTGGATTCACCTGTGTGCACGCGATGGCGAATACCTCTCCGGTTGCCGATACGGCGGGCGTAGTCGAACAGGTCTGGCGACTTGGCGAGCGCGCCGGGCTCGTTGACGTGCGCCCAGTAGGTGCAGTGACTATTGGGCTATCGGGAGAGCGCATGGCTGAGATTGGTGCCATGGCAAACTCCGAAGCGCAGGTACGTGTGTTCAGTGACGACGGCAAGTGCGTGCACGATGCCGCACTGATGAGGCGAGCACTGGAGTACGTGAAGGCGTTTGACGGGGTAGTGGCCCAGCATGCGCAGGAGCCGAGGCTGACCGAGAACGCCCAGATGAACGAGGGAATTCTCTCGGGCCAGCTCGGGCTCACCGGCTGGCCAGCTGTGGCCGAAGAGGCAATCATCGCTCGCGATGTACTGCTCGCCCAGCACGTTGATTCACGTCTGCACGTCTGCCATGTCTCAACCGCTGGGTCAGTCGAAGTGATCCGCTGGGCGAAGGGCAGGGGAGTGAACGTCACTGCCGAGGTATGCCCGCATCACCTGATCCTCACCGAGGATCTCGTGGCGTCCTATGACCCGATTTACAAGGTGAACCCGCCGCTGCGCACGGCGGCTGATGTCGAGGCGCTACGCGAAGCTCTCGCTGACGGCACCATTGACGCGATTGCCACCGACCATGCTCCTCATCCGCATGAGGACAAGGACTGCGAATGGGGAGCAGCTGCTTTCGGCATGCTCGGACTTGAGACTGCGTTCAGCATCGCCGTGAAGACCATGATTGAGCCAGGCCTTCTCGATTGGCGTGGCTTGGCGGATCGAATGTCTGTTGCGCCGGCGCGAATCGGAAGGGTGCGCGAGCAGGGCCACGCCATAGAGGTTGGATCCATTGCGAATATTGCTCTGGTCGATCCCACTGGCACCCGAGTCATCAGCTCCGATCGGCTTGCCTCGAAGTCACGCAACACCCCTTACGCGAGCATGGAGCTTCCGGGCACAGTGGTGCACGTCCTCTATGGCGGAAATATCACGGTTCGTGATGGAGCCCTCGCATGATGTCCACCGCGAGCGACCTGGAGAATGGACTCATGAGCCGTGTTGCCGCAGTACTCGTCCTCGAAGATGGCCGCATTATGCGCGGCCGCTCATTCGGCGCGATCGGCACGGCGTACGGCGAGGCAGTGTTCTCCACCGGAATGAGCGGCTATCAGGAGACCCTGACTGATCCGTCCTATCGCCGACAGGTTGTCGTCATGACAGCGCCGCACATCGGCAACACCGGCATGAACCACCAAGATCCTGAATCAACCCGTATCTGGGTCGCTGGTTACGTCGTGCGCGACCCATCTCGCGTCACCTCAAATTGGCGCGCCGACACGGATCTCGAGTCCGATCTTGTTGACCAGGGCATCGTGGGCGTGTGTGAGATCGATACCCGAGCCCTGACTCGTCATCTGCGTGAACGAGGCAGCATGCGGGTGGGCCTGTTCAGTGGCACTGATGCTGACGCGTCCGAATCCGAGTTGATCGCTCGCGTTCAGGCGACGCCGGGCATGCAGGGTGCGAGCCTCACTAATGAAGTCACCACTTCCGAGGCGTACGTCGTACCCGCGCTCGGTGAAAAGAAATTCACAGTCGCTGCGATCGATCTTGGTATCAAGTCCATGACGCCCTTCCGCATGTCAGAACGCGGCATTGAAGTACACGTGCTTACTGCAAGCTCGACTTTCGAGCAGATCAATGAGTTGTCTCCCGATGGGGTTTTCTTCTCCAACGGACCAGGTGACCCCGCAACAGCCACTCATGCGATTAGCGTCATGCAGTCAGTTCTCGAGGCTCGAATTCCGGTCTTCGGTATCTGTTTCGGCAATCAAATCCTCGGCCGCGCACTTGGGCTCGGCACCTACAAACTTCGTTATGGCCATCGCGGCATCAATCAACCGGTTATGGACCTTCGCACCAGAAAGGTGGAGGTCACCGCGCACAACCATGGCTTCGCAGTTGATGCCCCACGCGATGGGGTATTCGACACGCCCTACGGGCGCGCTGAGGTCAGCCATGTGTGTCTTAACGACGATGTTGTTGAAGGTCTACGGCTTCTTGATCGTCCAGCGTTCAGCGTTCAGTACCATCCCGAGGCCGCGGCAGGACCGCACGATGCCTCATACCTCTTCGATGAATTCGTGACGGCAATGGAAGCAGGCGTACATGCCAAGGCGTGAGGATCTCCGATCTGTCATGGTGATCGGCTCAGGGCCGATCGTCATCGGTCAGGCCTGCGAATTCGACTACTCGGGCACGCAGGCATGCCGTGTGTTGCGGGATGAGGGCATTCGGGTGGTTCTGGTCAACTCGAATCCGGCCACGATCATGACCGATCCCGAGTTCTCGGATGCCACCTACATCGAGCCCATCACCCCGGAATTCCTCGAGCGCATCATCGCTAAGGAACGCCCTGACGCCCTACTTCCCACACTGGGTGGTCAAACTGCACTCAACGCGGCCATCGCACTTCATAAGAATGGTGTTCTGGCCAAGTACAACGTGGAGCTCATCGGCGCTGACGTTGACGCCATCGAGCGCGGAGAGAATCGCGAGATTTTCCGGCAAATCGTGGCCGACATCGGCGCCGAGAGCGCACGCTCCGCGATCTGTCATTCACTTGAAGACTGCTTGGCGGCAGTCGATGATCTGCGCTATCCGGTGGTCGTGCGTCCCTCGTTCACCATGGGAGGCGCAGGCTCGGGAATTGCCTACGACGAATCCGATCTTCGACGGATTGCTGGAGCCGGTCTCCAGGCCAGCCCCACCACCGAAGTGCTCCTTGAGGAGTCAATCATCGGCTGGAAAGAATACGAGCTCGAACTCATGCGCGATCATCATGACAATGTCGTGGTTGTGTGTTCGATCGAGAACCTGGATCCCATGGGTGTTCATACCGGCGACTCGATCACAGTGGCCCCTTCTCTCACCCTGACCGATCGCGAATTCCAGCACATGCGCGATGTGGGCATCGCGATCATTCGCGCCGTCGGCGTCGATACGGGTGGCTGCAATATTCAGTTCGCCATCAATCCTGCCGATGGTCGCCTGATTGTGATCGAGATGAATCCGCGAGTATCCCGTTCGTCAGCGCTTGCCTCGAAGGCAACAGGATTCCCGATTGCCAAGATCGCAGCACGTCTTGCCATTGGCTACACACTCGACGAGATTCCGAATGACATCACCGAGAAGACGCCGGCCTCGTTTGAGCCCACGCTTGACTACATCGTGGTCAAGGTTCCGAGATTCGCGTTCGAGAAGTTCCCGCAGGCCGATCCAGTTCTCACCACGACTATGAAGAGTGTCGGCGAAGCCATGGCCATCGGCCGTAACTTCACCGAGGCACTGCAGAAAGCGCTCCGCTCGCTGGAAAAGCCCGAAGCGGTTTTCAGCTGGGGGTCGGATTCTGTTGATGTTGCAGACCTCCTGACTCGTATGCGCAAGCCGCATGACGGCCGTCTTTCTCTCGTTCAGCAGGCGCTTGCTCATGGCGCCACAGCTGAACAGGTACACGAGGCGACCAAGATCGACCCGTGGTTCATTGACCAGATTTGCCTGATCAACGAGGTGGCTGCTGAGGTCAAGGCTGCCGCCAATCTCAATTCTGACGTCATTCGTCGGGCGAAACGGCACGGTTTCTCAGATCGTCAACTTGCTCAATTGCGTGGCCTGACCGAGGCCGAAGTGCGCGAGCTGCGCCACTCACTCGGTGTGCGCCCGGTCTACAAGACCGTTGATACCTGCGCTGCAGAGTTCGCTGCACAGACGCCCTACCACTACTCGTCGTACGACGAGGAGACGGAAGTCGTTCCCACCGATCGTGACAAGGTCATCATTCTTGGCTCTGGGCCTAATCGCATCGGACAGGGCATCGAGTTTGACTATTCCTGTGTTCACGCCGCACTCACCCTGCGCGATGCGGGCTACGAGACCATCATGGTCAACTGCAATCCGGAGACCGTGTCCACTGACTACGACACATCCGATCGCCTCTACTTCGAGCCATTGACTCTCGAGGATGTCCTCGAGATCGTGCACGCGGAGTCAGGTGCAGGTCACCTTGTGGGCGTGATCGTGCAGTTGGGCGGGCAGACTCCTCTAGGCCTGGCGCAGGCCTTGAAAAATGCCGGTGTACCGATCATTGGTACCAGCCCTGAGTCCATTCACTTGGCAGAGGAGCGAGGTGCCTTTGGTCGAGTTCTCGCCGAAGCAGGCCTCCCGGCACCTCGTCACGGAACGGCATTTTCGTTCCCCGAGGCACAGGCCATCGCCTCGGATGTTGGCTATCCAGTGCTTGTTCGACCGAGTTATGTTCTCGGCGGCCGAGGCATGGAAATCGTCTACGACGATGCCATGCTCGCGGATTACCTGACTCGAGCCACCGATGTCACGGCTGAACATCCGGTACTCGTTGATCGATTCCTCGATGACGCCATCGAGATCGATGTCGACGCCCTGTACGACGGTACTGAGCTTTTCCTTGCAGGCGTGATGGAGCACATCGAGGAAGCAGGAATTCACTCAGGTGACTCTGCTTGTGCCCTGCCTCCGATTACCTTGGGTGCGGGGGAGATCGATCGAATTCGTACGTCCACTCTGGCTATTGCCAAGGGCGTCGGTGTACTCGGTCTGCTCAACGTTCAGTACGCACTTGCCGGTGACGTCCTCTACGTGCTCGAAGCAAATCCTCGTGCTTCTCGGACAGTTCCCTTTGTCTCCAAGGCCACTGCAGTTCCGATCGCCAAGGCCGCGGCACGTGTAATGGTCGGTCAAACCATCGCGGAACTTCGTGAGCAGGGGATTCTTCCGGCCCACGGTGATGGGGGCACTATGCCGGCGGGATCTGCGGTATCGGTCAAGGAGGCCGTCCTTCCGTTCGGGCGATTCCATGGTGTCGACACTGTCCTTGGCCCGGAGATGCGCTCCACGGGTGAGGTCATGGGAATCGATGACACTTTCGGCATCGCCTTCGCCAAGTCGCAGGATGCGGCGTTTGGTGCCCTTCCGATGTCTGGAACTGCGTTCGTGTCCTTGGCTAACCGTGACAAACGCTCGGCAATTTTTCCCATCAAAATTCTGCACGATCTCGGGTTCACAATTCTTGCGACACAGGGCACTGCCGAAGTCCTCGGCCGCAACGGGGTACCCGCGCAGGTGCTCCGCAAGCAGTCCGAGGGCACTGGGCCCAATGGCGAGAAGACCACAGTCGACGCCATCATGGCCGGCGATATTCAGCTGATTATCAACACTCCGTACGGAGTTGGGCCTCGCCTCGACGGCTACGAGATTCGCACCGCTGCTGTAACCAGAGGTGTTCCGTGCATCACTACGGTTCAAGGTCTCGCTGCAGCTGTGCAGGGCATCGAGTCCTTGCAGAAGGGTGAGGCTGGGGTGCGTTCTCTTCAAGAACACGGGGCAGATCTTGCCGCACGTCGTGCGGGGGAGTCGGTATGAGTAACCCACTTCAGATTCGCGGAGAAGTACTCGACGTCAAGCGTGCTGGTAGCTACTTCGTCATTTCATTGACCGCACCTGGCATCCCAGAGACCACGCGTCCTGGCCACTTTCTGAATATTGGCATCGGTGGCGAGGAAAGCTCGATGCTTCTTCGTCGATCCTTCGCCATTCATCAAGTCCAGATGCGTGGCATGTACGGCGGCACCCTCGACATCGTCGTAGGTGTCAACGGAAGCGGCTCGCAATGGTTGAGTGAGCGTCGTCGACACGACCCGCTCAGCATTGTCGGGCCTCTTGGGCGACCCTTCGTGTTGCCGAAGGAGAAAGTCTCGTGCGTACTCGTGGGTGGCGGATATGGCTCAGCACCTCTGTTCATGCTCGCCGAGCAACTCCGTGAGCGTGGCTGTCGAGTTGATGTCGTCTTAGGTGCTTCCACCGAAGAGAAGCTGTTCGGCACCCTCCATATCAAGCGGCTTGCAACAACGCTCACGATTACGACCGATGATGGATCATCCGGAACTCAGGGTCGAGTCACCGACGTGCTCCCAGAAATCATGGAGAAGTCGGACTCAGCCGTGGTCTATGCCTGCGGACCAATGGGAATGCTGGCTGCAGTTGCTGCAGTCGCGTCCGAAAAGCGTGCCCATAGCCAGTGTTCTGTCGAGGAGTCCATGGCCTGCGGAATAGGCGTCTGCATGACCTGCGTCCTGCCGGTTATCGGAGATGACGGTGTCACCCGCATGGTGCGCTCCTGCGTCGAGGGCCCAGTCTTTCGCGGAGATCGAGTGCGCTGGAGCGACATCGGCACGGTGCCCGCCGATACCTGGGGCGCACCAGTAGAGGGTGGTCACTGATGACTCGTGCAGTGTTTTCGCCCGCCGGACAAAGTGCCGCGGAGTCTTCTCCAGAGGTAGACATGTCTACCAGCCTTGGTTCCCTCGAACTTCCGGCACCAGTCCTGACTGCATCAGGCTGTGCGGCAGCCGGTCGTGAACTCGATCAATTCTTTGATATCACCGAGCTGGGCGGCATCGTCACGAAGAGTGTCATGTTGCAGCCTCGGTCAGGCCGTGCGACTCCACGCATGGCCGAAACTCCGAGTGGAATGCTGAATTCCATCGGTCTCCAGGGGCCAGGCATTGATCAATTCATCGAGAAGGATCTTGCCTGGCTCGAGCAGCGCGGTGCTCGAACCATCGTGTCGATAGCTGGAAGTAATGTCGACGAGTACTCCAAGCTCGCTCAGAAGCTTCGTAATGTGCCCGGTATCGCTGGCATTGAAGTAAATATCTCCTGCCCGAATGTAGAGAACCGCGGTCTCGTCTTCGCCTGCCATCCTGATTCGGCATCGAGCGTGATTCAGGCCGTTCGACGCTTCAGTGATCCAAAAATGCCGATTTTGGCGAAGCTTTCTCCCGACGTCACCGACATCGCCGAGATTGCACATTCGGTCGTTCGCGCCGGTGCGACGGGTATTTCAGTCATGAACACGACGCTGGGCATGGTGATCAACACTGACACCATGCGTCCTGCTCTCGCGGGCGTGACCGGTGGTCTCTCGGGGCCTGCGATCCGCCCGATTGCCGTACGTTGCGTCTGGCAGATTCGCAAGGCACTTCCCGATATTCCGATTCTCGGCATGGGCGGTATTCGCACCGGGCAAGACGCTTTCCAGTTCATTCTGGCCGGAGCAAGTGCGGTGTCGGTGGGAACCGTGGTCTTCAACGATCCGAGTGCGCCCATTCGGATACAGCACGAGCTGGCTCAGCAGTTGGCCGACCACGGCTTCTCACGACTCAGCGATGCGGTGTCGTATGCGCATAGATCCGCTGACGTTGAAATTCTCGACGTCGATGAAGTGGAGATTGAGGTCGAATGAGAGCCCCTATTGCTGTAGCCCTTGACGCACCCGATCTGGAAACCCTTGCTCGATGGTCCTTCGAGACATCGCCGTACGTTTCTACATTGAAGGTTGGGCTCGAGGTGTTCTGCCGCGATGGTGCTGAAGCCGTGATGGCAGCACGTGATGGCGCACTTCGAGCTGGCGCTCCCGACACCAGGATTTTTCTCGATCTCAAGTTGCACGACATTCCCGCGACGGTCGCCGGCGCCGCGCGGGCCGTACACGCCCTCGCCCCAGACTTCCTCACCGTCCACGCTGCCGGCGGGGCCGAGATGATCTCGGCTGCGGCAAACGCTCTACCTGATACCCGCATCACCGCGGTTACCGTGCTCACCTCGCTCGACGATTCCGTGCTCGAGGCAATCGGTATGCGAGGTCCTTCGATGGATGCGGCTGTGCGTCTTGCAGTTCTGGCGGTAGGTGCGGGCGCTCGTGCAATCGTCTGTTCCCCCTTGGAGGTGTCAGCCATTCGCGCGGCCGTCCCGGCTGACATCACCTTGATCACTCCGGGAGTTCGACCGGCAGGTGCGGGAGTCCAGGATCAAAAGCGAGTGGCCACACCCGAATCCGCCCTCGCCTCAGGTGCGGATCTACTCGTGATCGGTCGACCCATTACGGGAGCCCAGGATCCTGGCGCGGTGGCTCGAGGTCTGCGCGATTCACTACTGGAGACCACGTGAGTGCCCCGACAAGAACCCCTGAACAGCGAGCCGAGGCGCTAGAACGGGCTCTCGTCGCTCGACAAGAACGCGCGCTGATCAGGCATCAGCTGAAAACAGGGGAATTGAAGCCGAGAGAGGTCCTCGAATCATGCGAGGTGAACCTTGCCTGGGGCGCTTTGCCGATCCGAGCTTTTCTGACGGCGCTTCCGGGAGTCGGCACGGCGAAGGCCGACGCCATTATGCGTGACATCGATATTGCCGCGTCTCGGCGGCTTCGCGGCCTGGGTGAACGCCAACGACACGAACTACTGCAGGTTATTTGATGGGCACGGCACCCTTGATCGTTGTTTCTGGCCCGTCAGGGGTCGGGAAAAGCACCGTGGTCTCCGCTGCTCTCGCTGGTGACCCCGGCGTATGGCTCTCGGTGAGTGCGACCACTCGGCTTCCCCGCGAGGGGGAAATCGATGGTGTGAACTACTTCTTCGTCAGCCCCGAGAGATTTGAAGGCATGGTTCAGTCGGGGGAGTTCCTCGAGTGGGCTGAATTCGCCGGAAACAGGTATGGCACCCCCCGAGGGCCAGTCCAGGAGCGACGAGCGGCAGGCACCCCCGTCATCTTGGAAATCGAGCTTCAGGGAGCCCGTCAGGTACGTCGTAGCGACCCCACGGCCCGCCTGGTCTTCCTCGCCCCTCCCTCATGGGAGATTCTCGAGGCTCGACTGACCGGTCGTGGCACGGAATCCGAGGAGGCCGTGGCCGCTCGGTTGGAAGCGGCTCGGGAGGAATTGGCCGCCCAGGGGGAGTTTGACGACGTGGTCGTCAATGCCGATGTTCAGGAGTCTGCCCAGGCCTTGCTAGACTTCCTCCACGGCTAACTGCTGTTTTCCCCGTATAACCGACGTAAAGAGGCATTGTCATGAGCAACGTTCGCGCCGAGGGCATCACTCACCCCTCCATTGACGCCCTGCTCGACAAGACCGAGTCGAAGTACTCCCTTGTGATCTACGCATCCAAGCGTGCACGCCAGATCAATGCGTACTACTCACAGCTCGGCGAAGGTCTGCTGGAATACGTCGGCCCGCTGGTCGAGACCCACGTCCAGGAGAAGCCCCTGTCGATCGCACTTCGCGAAATCGACGCCGGTCTGCTCACCTCCGAGGCGGTCGAGGGCCTCAGCTGACTTCCAGCGATTCCGGGGCACCAATGCCCCGCATCGTCCTGGGTGTCGCAGGTGGCATTGCCGCCTACAAGGCAGTCGAGATTCTTCGTGCTCTGACCGAATCCGGTCACGACGTCACGGTGGTCCCCACAGCGGCTGCACTTGAATTCGTCGGCGCTCCTACCTGGGCTGCGCTTTCAGGGAAGTCCGTTCGAACTTCAGTGTGGGACGACGTCGAGCAGGTTCCTCACGTAAAACTCGGTCAGACAGCAGATCTGGTTCTGGTGGCCCCAGCAACCGCTGATCTCATTGCACGAGCGACGCATGGCATAGCCGATGACCTGCTCACCAACATCCTTCTCACGGCGCATTGCCCAATCGTGATGGCTCCTGCCATGCATACCGAAATGTGGCAGCACCCGGCCACCCAACGAAACGTGGCCGAGCTTCGAGCGCGCGGAGTGATCGTTCTCGAGCCGGCCTCTGGCCGGTTGACGGGGGCTGACACCGGGCCTGGCAGGCTCCCTGATCCCACCGCGATCGTTGCCGCCGCCCGCGATGCACTCCGGCGCACGCCTTCAGCTGATCTCTCAGGCCTTCGGGTTCTGATTACGGCGGGGGGAACTCGCGAGTCGATTGATCCGGTGCGGTTCATCGGTAATCACAGCAGTGGCAAACAAGGATTCGAACTCGCACGCACTGCCGTCGCTCGTGGCGCGCAGGTGACTGTGATTGCCGCGCACGTAGATGCTGAGCCCCCTGCCGGAATCGGGTTGATTAGAGTGAGCTCAGGATCCGAGATGCATGCTGAGGTCACTCGGCTTCTCCCAGAGGTTGACGTCGTGGTGATGGCTGCCGCTATCGCGGACTTCCGCTCTGATGAGGTGTTGGGCGCGAAGTTGAAGAAGGCCGAAACCCCCGAGAACGTTAGCCTCGTCCTCGTTCCTACCACCGATATCTTGGCGACGATTGTCCAGGCCCGTGTCGGTGAGCGTCCCTTCATCGTTGGATTTGCTGCCGAAACCGGTGATACGGCAGCGACCGTGATCGATCACGGTCGCGCCAAGCTGGCGCGCAAGGGCTGCGATCTTCTCGTCGTCAACGACGTAAGCCCAGGCAAGGCGTTCGGTTCCGATGACAACGAAATCGTGATCATGGGCAAGGGGCGAGAGGTGGCTGTCTCGAGGGCTTCCAAGGCCGCGATCTCCGATGCAATCTGGGACGCCGTACTCGCTGGATTCCCCTCCAGGTAAAGGTTGCGGCACGGGTCCACCTGCACGGGCATGCCCTCCCTCTCGTGTATTCTGGTCGTCGGTCACGAGTACCAGCGTCAAGTCCCGGCTCGCTGGTCGGCAACCCTCCTCCGCGGTGGGGTGCTCCGGGAGCAGACCAGGCCCCATCCGGGGCAAGCGCGAGTTCCACCGACGGAGCAGCGGTAAGCAACAGTCAAGGGAGTAACGATCGTGTCCAAGCGCCTGTTCACCTCCGAGTCAGTCACCGAGGGTCATCCCGACAAGATGGCCGACCAGATCAGTGACGCCATTCTCGATGACCTGCTTAAGCAGGATCCCAAGAGTCGTGTCGCCGTTGAGACCCTGCTGACCACCGGCCAGGTCCACGTTGCAGGCGAGGTCACCACCTCTGGTTTCGCCGATGTGATGAGCATCGTGCGTCGTGCGGTCAACGGCATCGGCTACGACTCGTCCATCAAGGGATTTGACGGTGCTTCCTGCGGCATTCAGGTTTCGATCGGCCAGCAGTCTCCCGATATCGCTCAGGGTGTCAATGACGCCATCGAGGAGCGCGAAGGTGGCAGCGCTGATCCTCTCGACCGCCAGGGAGCCGGCGATCAGGGCCTGATGTTCGGATATGCATCAACCGACACCCTCGAGCTGATGCCGCTGCCCATCGCCCTCGCCCATCGCATGGCCGAAAGACTGACCGACGTGCGCAAGGACGGCACCGTGCCGTACCTGCGTCCTGATGGCAAGACTCAGGTCACCATCGAGTACGACGAGAATCAGCGGCCTGTGCGAATCGACACCGTCGTCGTGTCGAGCCAGCACGCTGACAACATCAGCCTCGACAACATGTTGACCCCCGATATTCGCAAGCACGTGGTGGATCCGATCCTCGCGGGTATTGATCTTGACTCGCGCGACTACCGACTCCTCGTGAACCCCACCGGCAAGTTCGTTGTCGGTGGTCCGATGGGCGACGCCGGACTGACCGGTCGCAAGATCATCGTCGACACCTACGGCGGAATGGCTCGTCACGGTGGTGGTGCCTTCTCGGGCAAGGATCCGTCAAAGGTGGACCGCTCCGCGGCCTACGCAATGCGCTGGGTTGCCAAGAATGTTGTTGCCGCTGGTCTCGCCACTCGTTGCGAGGTTCAGGTGGCCTACGCAATCGGCAAGGCGCACCCCGTGGGTGTCTTTGTCGAGACCTTCGGCACTGGCGTGATCAGCGATGAGGCGATCCAGACCGCCGTGCTTGATGTCTTCGATCTGCGTCCGGCTGCGATCATCCGCGATCTCGACCTGCTGCGTCCGATCTACCGCACGACCAGCGCCTACGGGCATTTTGGTCGTCCGCAGGGTGTCAATGTGCTTCTCGACAGCGACGATGAGGCAGCACGCACCGTGATCAACGGAACCTTTACCTGGGAGAACACCGATCGTGCAGCCACGCTGCGCGAAGTCGCAGGTGTCTGATCACTGAGCACGATCAACTCGCGTTGGTGCCGGGAAAACCGGCACCACGCAAGCGTGCTGTCCTGCCTTTAGCGGAATCGAACCCAATTGCGCATGTGCGCATTGATTCTTCGGTTCCCCATCTCGACAAGATTTTTGATTACCAGGTACCGGAGAAGTATTCATCAACCGCGATCGACGGCGTTCGCGTCAGGGTGCGGTTCGCCGGACGGCTCGTGGATGGTTTTGTCGTCGGTAGGGCAGAGTCAAGCAGCACGCATGCTGCCCTGCGCCCCATTGAGCGGGTGATCTCTCCCGAAGTGGTTCTCATCCCTGAGATTCGTGAGCTAATTGACGGCGTCGCTGATCGATATGCGGGAACCTTCTCTGACGTTGTGCGTTCAGCGGTACCGCCACGTCACGTGCGTGCAGAAACTCTTCCTGAGGTCACGGAGCAGATAAAGGCGACGAAGGTTACGGGTGCCGATTTTGAAAACTGGTCCAAGTACGGCCATGGTTCCACCCTTTTGACGAGGCTGATGGACGCAAAACCCTCTCGCTGGGCCTGGAGTGCGCGACCGGCGCATAGTTGGGCGGCTGACATTGCTGCCCTGATTCGAGCCGTGGCGAGTGATCCTGCCGCGGGCGTTCTTGTCGTGGTGCCCGACAAGAGCGCAGTCGACCTCGTCCTGGGTCAGATTGAATCTGACATCGACGCTGCTGAACGGGCGGTGCTCGTTGCCGATGCAGGTCCTGAAATGCGATATCGAGAGTTTCTGCGAGTTCTTCGTGGTCACGCTCGAATCGTCATTGGAACTCGGTCTGCCGTCTTTGCCCCGGTGCGAGATTTGCGCCTGATCATCGTGTGGGATGACGCTGACGAATCGATGATTGAACCGCATGCTCCGTACTGGCATGCCCGTGATGTGGCAGTCATGCGTGCACACCTACTCGGCTGCTCACTGGCCATCGGCTCTGCGGCAAGAAGCATTGCGGCCCAGAGTTTGTGCGAATCCGGGTGGGCGCGCTCCATCACGCCTTCGAGAAGTGCGATCAAGTCCGACGCACCGGTGATTCGCTCCCTTCAGCCCGGCGACGAGAAGCAGGATTCCGCGGCTGCTGTGGCACGCATTCCCCACACTGCTTGGCTGGTGGCAAAAGAAGGTCTGCGCGAGGGTCCCGTGTTGATCCAGGTCCCTCGTAGAGGCCATACGCCTGCTTTGGCCTGTCAGGATTGCAGGCTGCGCGCAACGTGCGAATGTGGCGGTCCGCTTGCGTTGACCACTGGTTCTACGGTGCCTTCGTGTGCGTGGTGTGCACGCCCGGCCGTGTCGTGGATTTGCCCAAATTGTCGTGGCACGTCCTTGCGTGCGGTCACTATCGGAGTTGAGCGCACCGCTGAGGAGTTCGGCCGTGCCTTCAGCGGCGCTCGGGTCAGATGGTCGACGGGGGAGTCGCCCCTTCGAGAGATCGATGACTCTCCGGCATTGATCGTGTCGACTCCTGGTGTAGAGCCGATTCCGCCTCGAGGCTATTCGGCGATATTGCTCCTTGATGCCCGATCCCAACTCGAGCATCCCAGTCTTCACGCGGCTGAAGAAGCCAGCATGAAGTGGTTCACCGCAGCTGCTCTGGCAAGACCGGGTGCTCATGTTGTCGTGACAGCAGAAAGCTCTGCGCCGGCGGTGCAAGCACTTATCCGGTGGGACGCCGCATGGATTGCCGCACATGAACTCGCACAGCGAGCCGAGACCGGATTGCCACCTGTGACCCGAATGGTGTCACTTCGAGGGAGCGCCTCGGATATCGCTGAGTTGGCAGGGTCGCTCACTACGCCCCATCAGTTGCTGGGGCCGACCGACGAAGGCCGCGCCTTCCTTGTCACCTCGAGAGAACACGGATTGTCCCTCTCGCGTGAGCTTCGCTCCGTCACATCCGTGCGAAGTGCTCGTCGTGACGCAGGAGTGGTGCACGTCGTGTGCGATCCACGCGACCTGAGCCTGTGACCCTAGACTTCAGTCATGGCAGTCCAACCCATCAGAATCTTCGGCGATCCCGTGCTTCGCACGCCGGCAGCTCCTGTGTTGACCTTTGACAAGGAACTTCGCAAGCTGGTTCAAGATCTGACCGAAACGATGCAGCACGCTCCTGGCGCGGGTCTCGCCGCACCGCAAATCGGGGTGTCGCTGCGGGTTTTTACGTACTGGGTGGATGACGAACTCGGCCACCTGTGTAATCCGGAACTTACGCTGTCTGATGACTTCGAAGAGGGCGAAGAGGGATGCCTATCGTTGCCCGGCCTGTCCTTTGAGACTCCGCGAGCTCGTCGCGTGGTCGCACGAGGCATGAACATGCACGGTGAGCCGGTGGTGATTGAGGGGTCTGACCTCATGGCGCGTTGCGTTCAGCATGAGACAGACCACCTTGACGGCATCATTTTCATTGACCGTCTTGATGCTGAGGCACGCAAGGAAGCCATGAAGGTAATTAGATCGACAGAGTGGTTTGGCGACACAGCGCCAAAGATCAATTTCAGTCCGCACGGCATCACTTCAGGCTGGCTTTAGCCGGTGCGCCTTGTCTTTGCCGGAACCCCGGACGTCGCAGCTGTAAGCCTGCGTGCGCTGTTGGGCTCTCGCCACGAGGTCGTGGCCGTATTGACTCGACCGGATTCAGAGAAGGGACGCGGCAGAAACTTGGTGCGCAGTGCCGTAGCGGAAGTCGCGCTTGAACACCAGCTTCCACTTTTGCAGCCTGAGTCAGCACGGGCTCCTGAATTCATTTCTGAACTTGGTGAACTGGCGCCCGAATGCTGCCCCGTAGTTGCGTACGGGAACCTTCTGCCAGCCGCTGCGCTTGCGGTACCTGCTCTCGGTTGGGTGAATCTCCACTTCTCCTTGCTTCCGGCATGGAGGGGAGCGGCCCCGGTCCAGTCCGCGATTCGGCACGGTGATGACATCACCGGTGCGACGACCTTTCTCTTAGACGAGGGCATGGATACTGGGCCGATTCTGGGAACCATGTCCGAGCGAATCAATCCCACAGATACCGCTGGGGATCTTCTTGATCGACTCGCCCGCTCTGGGGCGGGGTTACTCGTGTCTACGCTCGATGCGCTCGAGGAAGGCACGCTCATGCCACAGCCACAAGTGAGCGAGGGTGTGTCATATGCCCCGAAGATCTCTGTCGACGATGCACGTGTTCCATGGGGTGAGCCAGCCATTGCCATTGATCGACTCATCCGTGCATGCACCCCGGCGCCAGGTGCCTGGACAACCCTTGGCGGTGAACGCGTCAAGGTTGGGCCTGTGCAGTTGCGCGATGACCTTGACACGTTGTCAGCGGGTGTCATCAAGGTCAGCAAGTCGTCCGTGATCGTGGGCACTGCGACCACACCGGTGGAACTCGGCCTAGTGCAGGCCGTGGGCAAACGCCCGATGCCTGCCGCCGACTGGGCTCGCGGTCTTCGTCTTTCGAGCGAAGCGGTGTTCGTATGAGCCGGGTTGACGCACCGCGCAGAGCAGCTCTCCAAATTCTGCGCGAAGTTCGATCGAATGGGGCTTACGCAAACATCGCAGCAACGAGTGTTCTCGCCGAATTCGGTCTCTTTGGCAAGGACGCCGCATTCACAACTGAACTGGCCTTTGGCACCTTGCGATTACAGGGCTGGTACGACTTGGTACTTACTGCCTGCGTGTCCAGGGACTGGAACGATGTCCAAAATGATCTGAAAGACATTCTTCGCATGGGTGCCCACCAAATTCTTGACATGCGGGTTCCCGACCATGCTGCCGTAGACACGTCTTGTGAACTGGCCCGTGATGCGGGCGACCCCAGTGGTGCCAAGGGTCGGGCTGGTTTCGTCAACGCGGTGCTGCGCAAGGTGATCGCACGTGATGGTTCCGAGTGGATCTCCCACCTCAAGCTTGAGGGCAACGATCTCCGCTCTCTCGCGGCCCGAACCTCTCACCCAGAATGGGTCGCGAGAGCTCTGGCTGATTCACTTGGCGAACGGCGGGCAGAGCTGGGAGCACTACTTGAAGCGGATAACGCTCCGGCTCGCCCGGTGCTGGTCGCAAGGCCAGGCCGAATCTCAGTGGCAGAGCTCCTCGAGATGGAAGACATCGAACCCGCGTCGCTTTCTCCTTTAGCGGGAATTCTGACTAAGGGGGCCCCGGGCGATCTGCCTGATGTTCGAACCGGAGTCATCGGCGTGCAGGATGAAGGAAGCCAACTCGTCGCGTTAGCCCTCACCCGTGCACAGGTCGAAGGTCCGGAGACGGCGTGGCTCGATATGTGTGCCGGCCCAGGCGGCAAGGCGGCGATTCTCGAGGGCATTGCACTTGATCGCGGAGCAGAACTCACGGCTGTCGAACAGCACCGGCACCGAGCCGATCTCGTTGCACACTCCCTGCATAGCGCGCGTTCTCACGTCATCACTGGTGACGCATCCGCTCGACCGTGGGGTGAACAACTCTTTGACAGGGTTCTTGTCGACGTTCCATGCACCGGATTAGGCGCCCTCCGAAGGAGACCCGAGTCGCGGTGGCGCCGTACGCCGGAGGATCTTGCAGCCCTTGCGCCGGTTCAACGTCAGTTGCTCAACTCGGCGATTGATGCGACGAGATCTGGGGGAGTTATCGGCTACGTGACCTGCTCGCCGCACCTGGCAGAGACCGAGTTCGTGGTTTCCGATGTGCTTCGTAAGCGGGATGACGTTTTTCAGGAGGATGCCAGGCTCCTACTCCCGGAGGTATCGGACTGTGGTGATGGGCTGAGTGTTCAGCTGTGGCCGCATCGCCACGGAACTGACGCAATGTTCCTCGCCGTGCTGCGCAAGAAGTAGATTCAACGCGTGAGTCAACGACCAACGTCGAGTGCGGTGTCGTCTCCCGAGCACCTGCGCCTGCTCGCCAAGGTTGCGCGAATGTATTTCGAGTCTGGTCTGAAGCAACGCGAGATATGCGATGCCCTGAACATTTCCCAAGCTCGGGTCTCTCGTCTGCTCAAGGAAGCCCAACAACGCGGCATCGTGAGATCGATTGTCGAGATCCCTGAGGGTTTGCACATCGACCTGGAGGAGAAGATCGCCTCGACATTCGGCCTCGCCGACGTCGTGATTGTCGATGCTGATGGCCCGCATGTAGATCCCACAGTTGCTCTCGCAGGCGCAACGGCCGCATATCTGGAGTCCACGCTCATGGGTGGAGATGTCATCGGAATTTCCACCTGGAGCTCAACACTCTTGGCAGCTGTTGATCGCATGCGTATGCGCACCAGTCCGGTCGCCGATCGTGTCATCCAGATGTTCGGCGGGGTGGGAAATCCCGATGTTCAGATCGAGGCTACGCGTCTGACCTCTCGACTGGCAGATCTGACTGGCGCCCGCCCCGTGTTTGTGCCCTCGGCTGCTGTCGTATCTGACCCGGCTATCGCCTCGGCAATCTTCTTGGATTCCGGAGTGACATCTGTTGTAGGGCAGTGGAATGACATCACCGTCTCCCTCGTCGGAATTGGCAGCCTTGAACCCTCGACCTTGCTCGCACGCAGCGGCAACGCCCTAGGTCTCGAGGATCTCACTTCACTGAGGGAGAGTGGTGCGGTCGGCGACATCGCACTTCGCTACTTCGGATCTGATGGTGCAGATATTGAGACTGACCTTCAGTCACGCGTGATCGGAATGTCGGCGATGCATATGCGCTCAGTGCCACGTCGAATTGCGGTGGCCGGCGGCGCGCACAAGGCCTCGGCAATTCGAGCTGCGCTGCTTGGCGGTTGGGTCACAGTGCTGATCACTGACACGCGGGCGGCACGGCAATTGCTTGACCTCTAACGGGCCACGGAGGAGAATATGTACATATATTCACTAGTGAATGGATATTCACCTTGACCACCGACTGGTGGCAGCGCCTGCATGACGCAGGTCCGGCCAGTACATCTGACATCGCGGATTTCGCGACAGAGATTCGTCGTACGACCTTGGTCACGATCAATCGGGCTGGCCTAGGTCACATTGGCGGGGACTTCTCGGTGACCGACATTCTCGCCACGCTCTATGGGCGTGTGCTGCGAGTGGATCCGACCCAACCCGACTGGTCCGATCGAGATCGCTTCATTCTCAGTAAGGGGCATGCCGCGGTCTCGTTGTACTCGACCCTTGCGCTGTCGGGGTTTTTCCCCATGGATTGGCTGGGCACCTTCACCGGACCGTTGTCCGCACTCAACGGCCATCCGAATCGAAACAAGGTTCCTGGAGTCGAGACCAACACTGGCCCGCTCGGACATGGTTTCCCCGTGGCCTTGGGCTGCGCGCTTGCTGCCGAACTTCAGGGAAGCGAACGCCGCTCATATGTCGTCATCGGTGATGGTGAGCTTCAGGAAGGCAGTAATTGGGAGGCCTTCATGTATGGGGGTCATCGCAAACTTTCGAACCTCACGGCCATTGTTGATCGCAACCGCCTTCAGCAAGGTGACCGCACGGAGAACACCAACTCCCTCGATCCTCTCGATGCAAAGGTTGAAGCGTTCGGGTGGGAGGCTCGGGTCATAAACGGTCATGACCTCGATGCGCTGTACTCAGCTTTAACGACCCCGTCCGATCGGCCTGTCGCTGTGATCGCAGAGACCACCAAGGGCAAAGGTGTCTCCTTCATTGAGGATCGTGCTGAATGGCATCACAAGGTGCCGAGCGCAGAGCAAGTGGAACTCGCCCTCCAGGAGTTGGGCTCATGACCCCTGTGCTCACTGACTGCCGTGTTCCATTTGCACACGAACTCATCGACCTTGCGCGGACTGACGAACGAGTCGTGGCTGTCTGCAATGACTCAGTTTCGTCGAGCAACCTTGGCGAGTTTCGCTCCCTCTTCCCTGATCGAATGTTCAATGTCGGCATTGCAGAGCAGAACATGGTCGGAGTTGCAGCAGGTCTCGCTAATGCAGGCCTCATTCCTTTCGTGTGCGCTGCATCCCCGTTCTTGACCGGGCGGGCAACCGAGCAGATCAAGGCCGATGTTGCTTACAGTCGAGCCAACGTGAAGCTTGTGGGCATGAGTCCAGGAGTCAGCTACGGTGAGTTGGGTCCCACGCATCACTCGATCGAAGACATCGCCTGGATGCGCGCCCTCGACGGTCTTCCGATCGTCAGCCCTGCCGATGAGGCTCAGACGCGTCAAGCTGTGCGATGGGCTGCTGAGTATCACGGTGGTGCGTTCTTGCGCATCGGTCGATTCAAGGTTCCCTCGGTGTCTGAGGGTCAGAGTCCGGCCTTCCATTTTGGGATCGCGAACACCGTGCGGCACGGTGATGACGTCACCATCATCGCGAGCGGAGTGACGGTGTCGCGTGCCTTGGCTGCTGCGGAACTTCTTGCAGATCAGGCCATATCGGCTCGCGTGCTGAACATCTCCACGATTTGCCCGCTTGATGCGGACACAGTGATTGCTGCTGCGCGCGATACGGGTCACATCGTGGTGGCAGAGGAGTCTGTGTCACGTGGCGGGCTCGGGGGAGCCGTGGCAGAACTGCTGGCCGAGTCAGTCCCGGTTCCGATGCGTCTTCTGGGTGTCAACACCTTTGCACCCACCGGCTCTGTTGAATTCCTGCTGGAGCATTTCGGGCTATCGCCTGAAGGGATAGCTGCTGCTGCGCTCGAACTGGTCGGGCGTGGCTGAGCCGTTCGTCCTGGCCATTGACCAGGGCACGAGCTCGACCAAGGTCATTGCGGTTGCGTCGGACGGCTCTGTCCTGGCCCGAGGCTCGGCTCCACTGGAACTCATCACCACGCAACCTGGATGGGTTGAGCAGGATCCTCATGCAGTCCTCGAGAGCGTGCGCGCTGCGCTGCTTGAACTCTCGAATTACATCAAGCTCGAGGATGCGATCACAGTCGGCATCAGTAATCAACGGGAGTCGCTCCTGCTGTGGGAGCGCAACTCCGGGCATCCTGTCTCACCGATTCTGAGCTGGCAGGACCGTCGCACAGTCGATCTCGTGGGTGATCTGGAGTGGGCCGGCCCGGAGGTACAGGCCATCAGCGGCCTTCCACTCGACCCGATGTTCTCGGCTTTGAAGGCTCGATGGCTCCTCGATGCTTATGACCGAGATCGCTCTCGATCGGTCGCAGGGCAACTAGTGCTCGGAACAATTGACTCCTGGCTCCTCTTCTCGCTCACTGGCGAGATCGGAATCGAGGCGGGCAACGCCTCGCGTACGTCACTTGTCGACCTCAGCTCCGGCGACTGGAGCCCACGCCTTCTCGAGATTTTCGATGTGCCTCGCGCTGCCTTACCGTCAATTCAGAATTCTGTCGGTGTCGTGGGAACCGTGCGCGATTTTTCCCCGTTGCTCGACGGGCTGCGCGTAAGCGGAGTTCTAGGCGACTCGCATGCCGCTCTGTTCTCGCACGCGGGCTGGCTGCCCGGCGTCGCTAAAGCCACGTACGGCACGGGTAGTTCAGTCATGGCTCTGGGTACGGGTGATATCGCGACTAGTAGCGGCCTTTGCCGCACCATCGCGTGGCGACTGCCAGGCGAGAAGCCGGCTCTCGCCTGGGAGGCCAATATTCTCGCCGCCGGCGCCACGATCGTGTGGCTCGCATCCATCCTCGGATGCACTCCTATGGAACTCGCTGAAGAAGCCGCGGAATCCTCCGATGGAGTTGTCCTCGTTCCGGCGTTCAATGGTTTAGCCGCACCCTGGTGGGATACCGAGGCGCAGGCGCTGTTCTCTGGACTCTCCCTTTCTACTGGCCGTGCCCAGCTGGCGCGAGCGGCTCTTGATTCAGTTGTCTTTCAAGTCGCTGATGTCATCGCAGCCCTGCGCGATGCCTCCTGCGAACCCTTACGTCTCGTAGCAGATGGCGGCATCTCCGTGAATAGTCAGGTGATGCGCCGGCAATCCGCACTCTGCGAACTCCTGGTTGCCGTGAGTCCTATTGCCGAGGCGTCAGCCTTGGGTGCTGCCCACGCTGCTGGACTCGGCATCGGTTTGTGGGATCTCGACCAACTGGAGTCCTTGCCGCGAGAGTATGTGGAGCATGAGGAGTACCTCTCATCTGAAATGAAATCTTCGTTACTGCACGAGTGGCACCAGGCTCTCGCCCTTGCTCAGTCACGGTAGATCAGAGTTTTTGACACTATTGAATGCACGTGGATCAACAAGACGGGACAACACATGACCAAGCCATTTGAGTTCGGTACCGGGATCTGGGCGTTTGGCCAGTTCGTCGATAGGTACGCCGCGGATGGTTATGGGCCGGCACGAACTACCCGCGACATGCTGGAGACCGCCGCGAAGGTTCCGGATCTCGTTTATCTCGATATCAATGTTCCTTTTGCAACCGATGGACTACCGGCGACGGAGGTGCGCTCGATGCTCGATGACCTCGGGCTCGTGTGCCGCGCGACTACCCCTCACATTTACATGCGTGAGTACGCCAAAGGTGCATTTACCAATCCCGATGCTGCTACTCGAAGCAAGGTGCGCAGTCGAGTGGAAGAAGCCATCGACGCTGCACGAATCCTCGGTGCTGGTTTTGTGAAGTTCTGGCCAGGTCAAGATGGGTACGACTTCCCTGGTCAGGCTGATTACATGCAATTGTGGGATTACACGATTGACGGCATTCGCGAGATCTGCAGTGCTCACCCCGATATGCAGTTCGCCATTGAGTACAAGCCCAAGGAACCCCGAGTTCGAATGACCTTGGCAAACGCGCCTAAGACTCTCCTGGCGATTCAGGAGACTGGATGCGACAACCTCGGCATCGTCATGGACTTCGGTCACTCACTCGATGCCGGAGAGTCCCCAACGGAGTCGCTCATGATGATCCATCGATACGGCAAGCTCGTGTCGGCCGAACTCAACGACAACTGGCGTGAGTGGGACGACGATCTCCCGGTGGCGTCAGTGCACCTCTTCGAAACCATGGAGTACATCCTTGCCCTGCGTGCCATTGGTTGGGATAAGCCTGTGCTTCTTGATCAGTTCCCGTTCCGGGAGGATCCCGTGGGGGCGATCAGTCGGTCGATCGAGACGATCAAGATGCTCGATGAGGTGTGCGCCCGCATTGATCGCACCGAACTCGCTGCTGCCCAGTCGGCGCAAGATGCCCTCGCGGCCCAGGCGATCTTCTGGAATGCGCTCCTGGACGCCAAGCGCTTCTGATCGAGCTTGAGCAGTAGCCTGTCGCCGTGGGTATTCAGATCTCGCCAAGCATTCTCAACTCCGACTTGTCTAATCTCGCGGCGGAGGTACGACGCATTGAGTCGACCGCTGACTGGGTACATGTCGACGTCATGGATAACCATTTCGTTCCCAATCTCACGCTCGGACTGCCTGTCGTCGAGAGTTTGCTCGCTTCGGTCAGCATCCCTGCTGATTGTCATCTCATGATCGATGACCCAGATCGCTGGGCACCTGCCTATGCGGAGGCCGGGGCCAAGGGCGTTACCTTCCACATTGAGGCGGCTCGAAATCCGGTGACCTTGGCTCGTGATCTTCGCGCAGCAGGCGCACGTGCCGGAGCAGCCATCAAGCCCGGAACGCCAATTGATTCTGTGCGCGATATCGCACGTGAACTCGACATGATCTTGATCATGACCGTCGAGCCAGGGTTCGGTGGGCAGGCTTTCATGGCTGACATGATGGGAAAGGTCACTGAAGCTCGGCGCATCGCCGACTCGTCTGGGCTTGATATCTGGGTTCAGGTTGACGGCGGTATTGATGCTCGCACGATCGAAATTGCTGCCGAGGCGGGGGCAAACGTCTTCGTGGCCGGTTCAGCTGTGTACCGTGCTGATGATCCCGCAGACATGGTGATGAGACTGCGCGCGCTCGCGGAGGCGGCGGCACCGAAGTGAGCAGTCCCTTCGATTCATATATGAGCCGGGCGCTCCATCTGGCCGTGTCGGATGATGCCCCCAGAGGAGTTAACCCGCGGGTCGGATGTGTGCTGGTCGGTGATTCAGGTCTGATCGGCGAAGGACACCATCGAGGAGCCGGAACTGCGCACGCGGAGATCGACGCGTTGATGTCGTGCACCGTGTCACCACGTGGAGCCACGGCAATCGTGACCTTGGAGCCATGCGCGCATACGGGGCGTACCGGGCCGTGTGCTGACGCCTTGATCGACGCCGGGGTGGCGCGGGTGGTCTACGCACAGTCCGATCCCACGGTGCAGGCATCAGGTGGGGCTCAACGGCTGCGTGATGCGGGGATCGAAGTCATCTCGGGCGTGCTTCAGGAGCACGCCGAAGCTGTCAACGCGGACTGGACATTCATGAAGACTCATGGACGCCCGCATGTGAGTCTGAAGCTTGCGGGCAGTCTCGATGGAAAGGTGGACTCGAGAGCCGCTGAACGGCTCTTGTTGACCGGCTCTCAGTCACAGGCACTCGTGCATCAACTCCGATCCGGTGTCGATGCCATCGCCGTGGGGTCTGGCACGCTGATTGCCGATGACCCAGAACTCACTGTGCGCGGTATTGAAAGCGCAAATCAGCCATTGCGAGTCATTCTTGGAACCACGGCGGTTCCCGAAGAGGCCAAAGTGCTTCGGGGGAATACCGATCTCCTCGTGATTTCGGAACGTAACCCCCGCGGCGCCCTCGCGGAGTTGGCCTCACGGGGTGTCCAGCGACTGCTACTCGAAGGTGGCCCCACCGTCGCCGCTGCCTATCTCGAAGCCGGACTGGTCGACGAGGTGCACTGGTTCGTGTCGCCGATTTTGGTGGGTCAAGGAGTCAGCGCCTTGAACGGCCTGGGCTCTCAGCAGGCCCTCGATGTCACCAGTGTTGACGTTGTGGGGGAGGATGTCTACATCGTCGGAGTGCCCGCACCGCGCGGGTCCCAGGAATGAGGCCCTGTGTTCACCGGACTCGTGGAGGAGCGTGGCACAGTCGTGTCACTCGATGAGCTAAGTGACTCGGTACGCCTCACTGTGAGTGGTCCGCTTGTGACGTCCGATGCCCAGCATGGTGATTCAATCGCCGTCAATGGTGTGTGCCTCACAGTGGTGGCAAGCGGATCTGGAACCTTCACTGCTGACGTGATGCGCGAGACCCTTGTGCGCAGCTCCCTCGGCTCTTTGTCTGCTGGCCACGACGTCAACCTTGAGCGTGCGGCGAGGCTGGATGCCCGAATCGGCGGCCATTTGGTTCAAGGCCACGTCGACGGCACAGCCGAGGTGCTCGAGATATGCCCGTCCGAGAATTGGACCCTGGTGCGATTCTCACTGCCCTTTGCTCTTGCGCGGTATGTCGTCGAGAAGGGATCAATCACAGTCGACGGAGTGTCCTTGACCGTGGTCGAAGCGGGGGATGAATTCTTCACCGTCTCGCTTATCCCGGAGACGCTGACCGCCACCACCCTCGGGTCGCGTGCGGTGGGAGATCTCGTTAATCTCGAAGTAGATGCGATCGCCAAATACGTCGAACGCCTAATGCAATGGAGCACGCGTGATTCCCGCTGACGAGATGTATGAGGGCGAGACTGCTGTCGCCCCCCAGGACCCCCTGCCCAAGCATTCAGCGCCTGCGCCTCGCTCCACCAACGGAGTCCGCCTTGATTCGATCGAGGATGCCATCGCGGCAATTAAGGCTGGGAAAGCCGTAGTCGTCGTTGATGACGAGGACCGCGAAAACGAAGGCGACATGATCTTCGCAGCCTCAGCAGCTAATGCTCAGCTGTGCGCATTCATGATCCGCTACACCTCTGGATTTATCTGTGTGGGCATGGAGGGTGAGGTACTAGATCGTCTTGGTCTACCGCCCATGACCGCGGTGAATGAAGATCGCAAGGGCACGGCGTACTCGCTCTCTGTAGACGCGCGCGATGTCGTGAGCACCGGAATCTCCGCGGAGGACCGTGCCCACACGATCAATGTTCTCGCTGACTCAGCAACAGATCCACGCGATCTGACTCGACCTGGTCACGTCATGCCTCTTCGCGCCGTGCCTGGTGGTGTCCTGCGCCGCCCGGGTCATACCGAAGCAGCAGTTGACCTTTCCCGGATGGCTGGACTTTCCCCGGCGGGCGCGTTGTGCGAGATGGTCAATGACGACGGCACCATGATGAACGCAGCCGACTGCCGGGCATTTTGTGATGAGCACGGCATTTTGCTCGTCTCAATCGCAGACATGATTCGCTATCGGCGACGGGTTGAAACTCAGGTTGAGCGCGTCGCCCAGGCAACACTGCCGACCGAATACGGCGACTTCATGGTGCATGCCTTCAAGAGTCTCGTTGATGAATCGGAGCACGTTGCCCTCGTGTGTGGCGACATCGGCGATGGGGAGAATGTCCTCGTACGGGTGCACTCCGAATGTCTGACCGGAGACATCTTCGGATCCCTGCGCTGCGATTGCGGTCCGCAGTTGCACAACGCCATGGTGACCGTTGCCGAAGAGGGCCGCGGAGTGATCTTGTACATCAAGGGACACGAAGGTCGTGGCATCGGTTTGCTCGACAAAATCCGGGCCTACAGCCTGCAGGACACTGGGCGCGACACTGTCGATGCCAACCTTGATCTCGGACTCCCAGCGGATTCACGTGACTACGGCACCGGTGCCCAGATTCTTGCCGATCTTGGGGTGAAGTCGATGCGATTGCTCACCAATAATCCGTCGAAGCGAGCCGGTCTCGAAGGTTACGGCCTGTCGATTGTTGAGCGAGTGCCGTTGGTCGTGGCTGCGAATTCCCATAACGTTGACTACTTGAACACCAAGGTCTCTCGCATGGGTCATGACCTGACGGAGTCCCCATGAGCGGCGCGGGCGCAAGTGTTCTCAAGGTTGACGGAAGTGGATTGCGTGTAGCAATCGTTGCGTCGACATGGCACGAGACTGTCATGCGCGGGCTCGAGGAAGGGGCATCGCGAGCGTGCGCCGAGGCCGGCGTTGAAGCCACCCTCGTCAGGGTCGCGGGGTCCTTCGAACTCCCCATAGTTGCGCAGGCGTGTGCCCGTGAAGGGTTCGACGCAGTCGTTGCCCTCGGTGTCATCATTCGTGGCGATACGCCGCACTTCGAATTCGTCAGTGATGCGGCCACCACCGGACTCTCCCGAGTGGCCCTGGACACTGGTGTTCCGGTTGGGTTCGGTTTGCTTACGTGTGACAACGAGAAGCAGGCCCTTGATCGGGCGGGTCTTCCCGGTTCCGTCGAGGACAAGGGCGCCGAGGCCACGTGGGCCGCCATCACCACGGCCGTCACTCTCGGGAATCTTCGTACCCCGTAGGCTTCACCCGTGAAGACCTTTGACGAGCTCTACGCCGAACTGGTGCGCAAGACCTCCCACGATGACCCCGACTCGGGCACAGTCAAGTTGCTTGCGCAGGGAGTCCACGCCGTCGGCAAAAAGGTCGTCGAGGAAGCAGCAGAGTCCTGGATGGCTGCTGAGTTTGAAGGTAAGGAGCGCACTGCAGAAGAGATCGCGCAACTTCTCTACAACATCCAGGTGCTCATGCTCGCCTCCTCGGTGAGCCTCGATGACGTCTACCGGCGTCTGTAGTCGGAGGGTCCATGCTTCGCGTCGCCGTACCCAATAAGGGCCAGCTGGCTGAGCCTGCTCGCAGCATGCTCATGGAGGCGGGTTACATCCGCACCGCTTCAACTCGCGATCTCGTGGTGAATGATCCCGAGAACGACGTCGAATTCTTTTTCCTGCGACCCCGCGACATTGCGATCTACGTCGGCGAGGGCACGTTGGATCTCGGTATCACGGGGCGCGACATGCTGCTCGATTCCGGGGCCAAGGCGACTGAACTGCTGCCCCTTGGTTTCGCACCCTCGACTTTTAGATTCGCAGCCCCTAGCGGTTCTTCCTTGACCATCTCAGATCTCAACGGGCTCCGCATCGCGACCTCCTACGCGGGTCTGCTGGAGGCATGGCTGGTCGATCACGGAATCACAGCACGCGTAGTCAAGCTCGACGGCGCTGTTGAAAATGCAATCGCCTTAGGTGTTGCTGACGCGATCGCAGACGTCGTGGCGACAGGTAGCACATTGAAGAAGGCCGGACTTGAGGTACTGGGTGATCCCATCCTCGTATCTGAGGCTCTCGTGGTTCGACGTACTGGCGCCGACACCAACCCTGCAATCGAGACCTTCATGCGCCGACTCAACGGCGTGATGGTTGCACGCTCCTATGTCCTGGTCGATTACGACATCTTGACCGCAGAACTTGATCGGGCATGCGCCATCACCCCCGGTATCGAATCGCCCACGGTGTCGTCATTGCGTGATTCCGCCTGGTCAGCTGTGCGGGCGATGGTCCCGTCCAAGGACGTCCACCAGGTAATGGACGAGCTGTATGAACTCGGCGCCCGGGGAATCTTGGTCACCGACATTCACGCATGCCGTCTTTAGCCGTGGATTCACCTGATCTGGGTCAAGGCCGAAGCCTTGCCGCACCCGCCTTTCCTGCTGATGACGGATCAGCGGACCCCATCCTGCGAGAACTCCTCGCGGGGGGTTGTGGCTCCGAGGAGGAGATGCTCCGGGCGCTGGCGGGTTCACGTCTACTGGTTGCCGTGATGGCTGTAGCAGACGAGATTGCCGAGGACGGATCTGACAAGAGCAGCCACATGGCCGTGGTGTCTATGGTCAATGCCTCGGGCGAGAAAGGCCTGCTGGCCTTCACGGGGCTTGATTCGATGGCCGCCTGGAACCCGGACGCTCGTCCCGTGCCAGTCCCCGCCAGAGCCGCGGCCGAGGCAGCCTTGGCAGACGGTGCCCAAGCCTTGGTGATCGATGTCGCCGGCCCGGCCCGGTTGGTCCTGCCGGCTGAGGTCCTCTCGGAGCTTATGGGGGCCAAGTGACGCCTGGTCACCACCAGCTCCACCGCCTGGTAGCCTTCTCCTGATCAACTGGGGCCTGGCCTCGGTTGCGTAAGCGGAACCTCGGTTCCCACCCGCCATCCTCACGGTGACCGGGTCTGATGCACGGCTAGCCCTGTGGGCGTAGCCGTGCGTTGCCGAGACCTCCGCGCGCTGCGTCGGAGGTCTTTCCTTTGTCGCGGATCCTCCACCTCGAGCAAGGAGGCGCCATCAGCGTCGAACCCCGGATCAACGACCGGATCCGCGTGCCTGAGGTCCGACTTGTCGGACCTGCCGGCGAGCAAGTAGGCATCGTCCGCATTGAGGATGCCCTGCGCCTAGCTGTCGAAGCGGATCTCGACCTCGTCGAGGTGGCCCCGATGGCCAAGCCCCCGGTCTGCAAGCTCATGGACTTCGGAAAGTTCAAGTACGAAGCCGCCATGAAGGAGCGCGAATCACGGCGTAACCAAACGCACACGATCATCAAGGAGATGAAGCTCCGCCCGAAGATCGACTCGCACGACTACGAGACCAAGAAGGGTCACGTCGAGCGGTTCCTGAAGGCGGGCGACAAGGTCAAGATCACGATTATGTTCCGCGGTCGTGAGCAAAGTCGGCCCGAATTGGGTCTGCGCCTTCTCGCCAAGCTTGCCGAAGATATCGAGCCGTTGGGTTTTGTCGAAGCAACACCGAAGCAGGACGGCCGCAACATGATCATGGTGGTCGCCCCTCATCGCAAGAAGTCGGAATCCGGCAAGACTTCTTCACCCGAAGACTCGCAAGAAGACATCAGCACTACCAACTAACGAATAGCGAACGAGGTCAACATGCCAAAGCAAAAGACGCACAGCGGCGCCAAGAAGCGATTCAAGGTGACCGGCTCGGGCAAGATCACCCATGAGCAGGCCGGACGTCGCCACCTCATGGAGGTCAAGTCGAGCAGGCGCACCCGCAAGCTCGAGTCCGATCAGGTCGTGGCACCCGCCGATGTCAAGAAGGTCAAGCGCCTTCTCGGCCGCTAGTCCTCACTCACACTTTTCGTAGGAGATAGAAATGGCACGTGTAAAGCGCGCAGTAAATGCACACAAGAAGCGTCGTGAGATTCTCGAGCGGGCCTCTGGCTACCGCGGACAGCGTTCGCGTCTGTACCGAAAGGCCAAGGAGCAGGTCACTCACTCCATGGTCTACGCGTACGCCGATCGTCGTACGCGTAAGGGTGACTTCCGCCGTCTGTGGATCCAGCGCATCAATGCTGGTGCCCGCGCCAACGACATGACGTACAACCGTTTCATCCAGGGCCTCAAGGCCGCTGGTGTCGAGGTCGACCGTCGCATGCTTGCCGAGCTCGCAGTCAATGACGCACCGGCCTTCGCCGCGCTCGTCGAGGTTGCCAAGTCGGCATTGCCGGCAACCGCCGCCTGATCGTCAATCACGTGAGTCACTCAACTCCTGAGCTGACTTCACCTCGTTCGCCGCGCGTCGCGGCGGTCAAGCGACTTCACAGTTCGCGTGGCCGCCGCGATTCGCTTTTGTTCCTTGCCGAGGGGCCTCAAAGCGTTCGCGAGGCCCTGCGTGTCCCCGGTGTCGTCGAGGAGATCTACCTGTCGATCACGGCAACCGAGGCGTGCCGTGATCTGGCAAGCATCTCGGATGCGCCTGTCACACTCGTCACCGAAGACGTACTTTCGGCGATGGGGGAGACCCAGGTGCCGCAAGGCATCGTCGCGATCTGCAAATTCGTCACCCAACCCCTTGAGAACGTGATTCGTGCCGGATGTTCGATGATCGTGGTCCTCGATGGAGCTGGTGACCCCGGAAATGTCGGCACGATCATCCGCACCGCTCACGCCGCCGGCGCTGATGGCGTCGTACTGACCCACGACTCAGTTGATCCGCATAACGGCAAATGCGTCCGGGCCACCGCCGGCTCCCTATTTCATCTTCCGATCGCCACGGGTGCAGAACCTGCGCAGATCGCCTCGCTTGCAGGCGCTGCGGGGCTGCTTTTGGCAGTCACGGCTGCCGACGGTGATGCAGATCTGTATGAGCTTGTGTCCCGAGACTCCCGACCTGGTATTGCCTGGATTCTCGGCTCCGAGGCGCATGGTGTGAGCGAGGAGATGCGAACTTTGGCTGATCTGTCAGTGAGCATTCCGATTTTCGGCGGTGCTGAATCACTCAATGTGGGATCCGCAGCCGCAATTTGCCTGTATTCCGATGCTGCTGCGCGACATGGCCTCTCGAGGGCGTCAATCCCTGGCCCATGATGGAAGAATCGGAACGACGGACCTGAGAGGACACCATGGACTACACGAAACTCCCGATTCTTGACGCGACCGGCTACGCAATCCTGGATTCTTACGATCAGGTCGCCGACCCTCAGGAATGGCTGGATGTCGAGTATGTCGATTGGAAGTCTTCCGGCGACACGCGTTTCGCACCCTTGGCCAGTGCCTATGGCGACATGGAGTGCAATGGATTCTGGAACCACACGCCTCCCAAGACCGACAAGGACGGTGTCTGGGTCGCCAAGAATGTCGCAGCTGCACCCATCTTGACACGCCGCGCGCAGGAGCCGGGCGCCAACATTGGGCGGTGCCGAATCATCGAACTCCAACCGAATACGTACGCAGATGCGATCTACAACCTTCATCGCGATGACAACAATCGACTGAACCCTGAAGGCACCGGCTGGATCGTGCGAGCATTCTTCAACCTGACCGACAATCCGGATTCCGTGATGATTCTTCGTGAGGAGAAGGACGATCCGAGCACCGAGACTCGGATCCCATTGCCGGCAGGCGCACAGGTCGTCCTCGATACCCAGCGCCTGTATCACGCCGTGTGGCACCCCGGCAGCGAGCCGCGCTACTGCTTGATCACCTCCTACGAGTCAGGGCCCGAACTCGATGCCTGGATGTCTGGACGACATCCGATTGACCGCTTCACCTCGGTCCCGCTCGATCCGACTTTTGCGGCAGATGCATACGCAGAGGCTCAGGCCAAGCGCGATGCACGTGCCGCGGCAATTGCGGCGCAGGGTGCAGATCCGACATTCGGTGACGGCACCTTGAGGGCCGGTGGCATGGAGGAATACGAAGCCACTGCCGAGGTCTTGTCGGAGGCCTGAGCGTTACTGCACGGTTTTTGCAAGTGCGCGAGTGCTCCGACCTCCTCGTGTGCACGTCTGGGAGACTGGTGTTCATCCTGAAGTTCAGTAGCTTCGGGTCAATTCGACGATCTGACAGGAGAGCCGCGTGACGACGTCCACGGTGCCGTATGACGCCGTCCTCGATGAACTCGAGGCAGAAGCCATCCACATCTACCGCGAGACTGCTGCGGCGTTCAAGAATCCGGTTCTTCTGTACAGCATCGGCAAGGATTCCTCGGTACTGCTTCATCTGGCGCAGAAGGCTTTCGCTCCGGCCACGATTCCGTTCCCCGTGATGCACATCGACACCACCTGGAAGTTTCGCGAGATGATCGAGTTCCGCGATCGTCGGGCAGCTGAACTCAATCTAGATCTCAGAATCGCTCAGAACCTCTCCGCAATTTCCGAAGGCGTCACCCCCTTCTCCCATGGCACCCACGAGTACACCCGGCTCATGAAGACGGTGGCCCTCCGAGAGGGGCTCGATCGATATGGCTTTGACGCGGCAGTGGGAGGTGCTCGCCGTGATGAGGAACGCAGTCGAGCGAAAGAACGCATTTTCAGCCTGAGGGAGCCCGGTCACCAATGGGATCCACGCAAGCAGCGCCCGGAGTTCTGGCGCACCGCAAACACTCAGTTGGCGCCTGGTCAGTCAATGCGGGTCTTCCCTTTGTCCAACTGGACTGAGCTTGACGTGTGGAAGTACATCGAACGAGAGAGCATTCCGATCCCTGAACTCTACTTCTCCAAGCCTCGCCCCGTAGTCGAGCGCGATGGCACATTGATCATGGTTGATGATGAGCGCTTCCCGCTTCGAGATGGCGAGACTCCCGAAATGCGAATGGTGCGTTTCCGCACCCTCGGGTGCTACCCGCTGACCGGTGCCGTCGAGTCGAGTGCTGACAACATGACTGATCTCATTCGAGAGATGTCCGGATCGAAGTATTCAGAACGATCAGGGCGCCTGATTGATGGCGAAGGTGGTTCTGAGTCCATGGAGGGCAAGAAGAAGGAAGGCTACTTCTAGTGGCAACGAAACTTTCCGCAGCTCAACTCACTCCCGTCTTGCATCTCGTCACCTGCGGTTCTGTCGATGACGGGAAGTCGACGTTAATTGGTCGTCTCCTCGCCGAGACCGGGTCGGTCCCGCTTGACACCCTTGACTACGCCCGTCGCACTCGTCGTGGTGGCTCAACGATTCCGGTCGGGGAGATCGACTATTCATTGCTCACCGATGGCCTTGAAGCAGAGCGCGAGCAGGGCATCACGATTGATGTTGCCTACCGACACATGAACCTGCCCAATGGTCGCCGTGTTCTCGTCGCAGATTCGCCAGGTCACGAGCAGTACACCCGGAACATGGCTGTAGCTGCGTCGAACGGCGACGTCGCAATCTTGATGGTTGATGCTGCTCGAGGAGTTCGTGCACAGACGCATCGTCACTTGACCATTTGCGCGCTTATGGGCGTAAAAACCATCATCGTGGCCGTAAACAAGATGGACCTTGTCGGCTTTGAGCAGACGGTTTACGAGGAGATTTCTGGAGCAGTACGAGTTGCGGCTGCCCGGCTTGATGTCGCAGAGGTCATCACTATTCCGGTAAGCGCGTTCTCAGGTGACAACATCACGGTCGAAAGCGCGAACATGCCCTGGTGCCACGGTCCTACGCTCCTCGGCGCGCTTGAGGAGTGGGAGCCGGTTCCTACCGAGGCGGCGGCCAACGGCACTGAGCCCTTCCGTTTCCCCGTTCAATTCATTGTTCGCGCCGAGGGAAATTTCCGCGGATACGCGGGCACGGTTGTTTCAGGTTCCATTGCGCGCGGTGACTCAATCGTCATTGCGGATAGCGGACGCCCTGCGATCGTTGACCGCATCGTCACCTATGACCTGCATACCGATGGCCACATCAAGGATCTCGATCGCGCCGAGTGGGGCCAGGCAGTCACCATCACCTTGGACCGTGAGGTTGATGTGACCAGAGGCGACGTCATAACTGGCACCGCCGGAGATTCCCTGGAGCCCGCTGATCGATTCGCTGTCGACATGGTGTGGCTGGGCGAAGAACCGTTGGCGCATGGTCGTTCCTACCTGTTGATCTCTGGCTCGCGTTCTGTGCCGGCAACGGTGACCAACGTTCGACACAAGATCGATGTCGTTACTGGCAATCACGATGCGGCGCGAATTCTCGAGATGAACGACATCGGCCGAGTTGAAGTGGCCACTGACAAGCCCGTCCCTCTCGATACCTATGCCGTCTGCCGTGACACAGGAGGGTTTCTCCTTGTTGATCGTGTGAGCGCTGACACCGTCGCGGCTGGCATGGTGGCCCACCCGATGCGACGTTCGGCCAACGTGAAGTACCACGACTACGCCGTTGACCACGATGCTCGTAAGTTGCTCATGGGCCATGACGCCAAGGTCGTGTGGCTCACCGGTCTCTCTGGCGCCGGAAAGTCGACAATCGCCGATGCGGCCGTCCGCAAGTTGCACTCGCTCGGAGTTCACACCTACGTTCTTGATGGTGACAATGTTCGGCACGGACTCAATAAGGACCTTGGGTTCACTCCGGAGGATCGTGCCGAGAATGTTCGCCGTGTGGCGGAGGTGGCCAAGCTCATGCGTGACGCCGGCGTGGTGGTTCTTGTTGCACTCGTGTCGCCATTCACCAGCGATCGTCGGGCAGCCAAGGAACTCTTCAATCCAGGCGATTTCCTTGAAGTATTCGTCGACACTCCTCTGGCAATTGCGCAAGAACGCGATCCGAAGGGTCTTTATGCCAAGGCAGCCGCCGGCAACCTGCCGAACATGACAGGTGTGGGTCAGGAATACGAGGTGCCGACCCAGCCTGATCTCGTTCTCGCCGGCAATGGCGATCTGGACGTCGCAGTCGATGAGCTGGTGAAGGCGATTCTCGGGGAGTAGTCCGCGGGCGAACATGTCGTGGCGTCCCAAGACGCGCCAGGGCCGTCGTTAGGCATGCGTCACCCCATCTGGGATACTCGCAGCGCTATGTCTGCGCCTAATTCCTCTTTCGACCCCAAGCAGGTCGCCGCCCTTGACGCCTCAGCGATCGATGGCATGGTGAGCGATGCCCTTACGGCAATCGCCGAGGCAGGCGATCTCGGGGCGCTGAAGGATGTCCGACTCTCGCACGCCGGCGATCGTTCTCCACTGTCCTTGGCAAATCGAGAAATTGGTGCACTACCGCCGGCCGCGAAAGCCGAGGCGGGCAAGCGCATTGGTGAAGCGCGCGGCATCATTAAGAACGCTCTTGATGCGCGCACGCAGGTTCTCGAACTTGAACGAGATGAGAAGGTTCTCGTCGAGGAAGCTGTTGATGTGACTCTCCCCGTGGATCGGGCACCAATCGGCGCGCGGCATCCGCTCACCACCCTCATGGAGCGAATCTGCGATGTGTTCATTGCGATGGGTTACGACATTGCGGAGGGCCCGGAAGTCGAATCCGAATGGGTGAACTTCGACGCCCTCAATGTCCCTCCAGATCATCCGGCGCGAACCATGCAGGACACTTTCTATGTCGGCTCACCCGACAGTGGCGTAGTTCTTCGCACGCAGACCTCCCCGATTCAGATTCGAGCCATGCTCGAGCGTCCACTGCCGATCTACGTAGTGGCCCCCGGTCGCGTGTTCCGCACTGACGAACTCGACGCAACGCACACTCCGGTCTTCCACCAGGTTGAAGGGCTCGCGGTCGACGAGAACATCACCATGGCTGATCTCAAGGGCACCCTCGATCATTTCGCCGCTGAGATGTTCGGTGAGGGCATCGTCACCCGACTCCGTCCGTCGTATTTCCCTTTCACGGAGCCCAGTGCCGAGCTCGATGTGCAGTGCTTTGTATGTCGCGGAGCCTCGATCGGTGATCCGGAGAAGCCTTGCCGCACCTGCGGCAGTGAAGGTTGGATTGAATGGGGTGGCTGCGGCATGGTGAACCCCCGCGTACTCGACGCTGTCGGTATCGACTCAAGCAAGTACCGCGGATTCGCCTTCGGAATGGGTATCGAACGCACTTTGATGTTCCGTAATGGAGTGACCGACATGCGAGACATGGTCGAGGGCGATATTCGATTCAGCCAGGCTTTCGGAGTGGAGTCCTAATGCGCGCGCCAGTGTCGTGGCTCCGCGAAATGGTCTCGATTCCAGCCTCGGAGTCCGGACGCGATATCGCTGAGCGCTTGATCCGTGCCGGTCTTGAGGTCGAGACAGTCGAGACCCTTGGTGATGGGGTTGTCGGCGAGCTTGTCGTGGGATCCGTAGAGTCCATTGAGGAGCTCACTGAGTTCAAGAAGCCGATTCGCTGGTGTCAGGTGCGGGTGGGTGCGGACGTACGCGGCATCATCTGCGGTGCTCGAAACTTCGCTGTCGGCGATCTCGTCGTCGTGGCCGTCCCCGGCACAATCCTTCCGGGCGGATTCACCATCTCGACGCGCGAAACCTATGGCCGCATGTCCGACGGCATGCTCTGCTCAGAGCGAGAACTGGGGCTTGGTGAAGGTCACGACGGCATCATCATTCTTGATTCGGATTCTGCTCGGGCGGGCGACGACGCACGCGCCATCTTGGGGATAGGCGAAGAAATCCTCGACATCGCGGTTACCCCTGACCGCGGCTACGCGCTCTCCATGCGTGGCTTGGCCCGCGAACTCGCAATCTCCTACGGGACCCCATTTCAAGATCCCGGTCTTGAGCTCGCTGAGCTACCGGCGCCTGATTCAGCCGGCAACCCGGCCCCGTGTGCAAGCGAAGATCTCGATGCATGCGCGCTCTTCACCCTTCGAACCATCGTCGACTTTGATCCCTCGGCCGCATCGCCGTCCTGGATGTTGAGCAGATTGATTGCCTGTGGCATGCGCCCGGTGTCATTGGCTGTCGATGTCACGAATTACGTGATGCTCGAGACAGGGCAGCCGCTCCATGCGTTCGATCTCGGCAAGCTCCACGGTGCTATCTGTGCGGCTCGTCCCGCCGGCGGCGAGAAGCTCGAGACGCTGGATCATGTCGTGCGCACGTTGTCAGCAGATGATCTCGTCATCAGCGACGACCGCGGTCCGATCGGTCTCGCAGGCACCATGGGAGGACTCGAGACCGAGATCGACTCGCAGACAACAGCCATCGCTCTCGAGGCCGCGCACTTCTCGGCCGAGGTCGTGGCTCGCATGGCGCGCAGGCACAAGATCAGTACAGAGGCCTCGCGTCGATTTGAGCGTGGTGTCGATCGTCAGCTAGCACCGTATGCATCTGCTCGCGCTGTAGCCCTCCTTCTCAAGTACGGCGGTGGCCACTACGTCGGGATGACCGCCGTGGAAGCCCCGGTGGTGGCCACGATTATCAAAATGCCCGCTCACGAGCCATCCATGGTGGCCGGCATGCCGATTGATGACTCCGTCGTCATCGACAACCTCAGGCGTGTGGGCTGTGACGTGGCGACGGTGGGAAGTGCGCTCCATGTCACCGCGCCCAGCTGGCGGGCAGATCTCACTGACCCTGCTGATCTGGTCGAGGAAGTTATTCGCCTGATTGGGTACGACAACGTGCCTTCGCGACTGCCCATTGCGGCGGTCGGTCACGGCCTCACTCCCGCGCAGCGGATGCGTCGGCGTGTGGGCACCATGCTTGCCTCACGTGGCGGTGTCGAGGTTCTCAGCTATCCCTTCGTATCCGACGCTGAGCTCGATTCACTGAGAATCCCTGAAAGCGATCCACGACGCTCCACGGTGCAACTCGCAAATCCGATGTCGGATCAGCAGCCCTACCTTCGCGCGACCTTGTTACCCGGTCTGATCGCTGCAGTTCGCCGCAACGCGGGCCGCGGGAATACGAGCGTCAATGTCTTCGAACTTGGCTCCGTTTACCGCGGGATCGTTACCGGTGAAGCTCTCCGGCCAAGCGTTGCGCAGCGTCCGAGCGCCGAGGAGTGGCATGCGCTCAATGATGCTTTGCCTGATCAGCCTTTTCATGTAGGTGGCGTTCTGGCAGGGGAGCGCGAACTCGATGGTTGGTGGGGTGCTGCGCATAACTGGGATTGGTCCGATGCCCTCGCCGCCGCATCGAGTGTCTGCGACATCCTCGGTGTCACCGTTACCGTGCGACAGGGCAGCGATCCTGCCTTCCACCCGGGCAGATGCGCAGAGCTCCTGGTTGATGG
>CANFQC010000001.1 GCA_947449035.1 Actinomycetota bacterium | reverse complement strand
GTCGCCACGCACCTGCTCGAGTGAGAGGGTTACGGCATGAGCATTGGCAAGGATCTCCTCGACGGACCACCGCCCACCCTGCTACCGGTTGATACTGCAGCTGCTGCCGCATTCGCCTCCGGCGCCGATGCCGAGCAGGTCGTGCGCGATAACCCGACTAGTTCGCTGGCCTGGGCTGTTCTGTCCGACCAGGCCTGGGCCGATGGTCGAGTGGTCGAGTCCTACGCCTTCGCGCGCGTCGGTTACCACCGCGGCCTGGACTCACTTCGCCGCAATGGCTGGAAGGGTCACGGCCCCGTGCCGTGGTCGCATGAGCCTAACCAGGGATTCCTGCGCTGCCTTCGTTCACTGCAACGTGCAGCAGCAGCGATCAATGAGATCGAAGAAGCCGAGCGCATCACCGCATTCCTCGATGACTGTGATCCGCTGATTCCTGCTTCATGAGCGCAGCACTCGTCGTCGGCGCCGGGATCAGCGGCATTGCCTGCGCAATCGCAATGGCCGAAGCAGGTGTCATTCCGCTTGTCGTCGATCGTGGTCGTGCAGTCGGTGGCCGCATGGCCTCGCGCACGCTTCGTGACACCGGAACTGCCTTTGACGGACGTGTCGTGGATATTGGCGCCTCGTATTTCACGGTCTCGACTCCGGAGTTTCGCGCTGTCGTCGATGACTGGATCGCCCGCGATCTCGCGCGACCGTGGACCAATTCTTTTCACGTCGCCAGCAGTGACGGCGTTGAGGCAGTACGCAGCGGGCCGGTGCGTTATGCCGCAAACGGCGGTCTGCGCTCATTGATTGCTGACTCAGCTTCGAAGCTGCCGAATGTTTGGTCGAGCATCGACGTGACCTCAGTGTCCGCAGACGACACTTCGTTGATCGTTGACGGTGAGCGTCGATCTGCTGTTGCTCTGTGCATGCCGAATGCACAGGCTCATCGCCTCATCGACACCTCTCTCCTGAGTCCGTCGCTCGAAGCGTCGCTCACCGGTATTACGTACGAGCCGGTTATCGCTGTGACGGCCGTGTTTGACCAGCAGTGCTGGGAGGACTTCGACGGCATGTTCGTCAATGACGATCCGGTGATTACCTGGATCGCGAATGACGGATCGCGGCGTGGTGACGATGCACCCGTGCTCGTCGCGCACGTGAACCCGGTTCTTGCCGCTCGTCATCTCGACGAACCGGCGTCTGTACTCCCGCTGGTGCTCGCCACCATGAGCCGCGTGCTCTCTCTCACGTCCCAGCCGACTTGGGTAGATGCCCATCGTTGGACTTACGCCAAGCCGATGACCGCGCATCGTGAGCCTTTCCATCTTGATGAGCACAGGCTGCTGGGCTTGGCCGGTGATGCCTGGGCCGACGGACCCAAGGTCGAAACAGCCTGGTTATCCGGCCACCTCCTTGGCGAGGAATTGGCTCGTCGCCTTCTCGATTCGGAGTGACACGCGAGGTCCGATAGCCTTTCTCCCATGCCAGCGATCGTCCTTGTAGGCGCCCAGTGGGGCGACGAAGGCAAGGGAAAAGCCACGGACCTCCTCGGAGGGCGCGTTGATTACGTCGTCCGTTACCAGGGCGGCAACAACGCCGGTCACACAGTGGTCATCGGAGATCGCAAGTTCGCCCTGCATCTCCTGCCGAGCGGCATCCTGACTCCCGAGGTCGTGCCTGTCATCGGCAACGGCGTCGTGATTGATCCAGAGGTGCTCATCCACGAGATGAAGGGCCTGAACGAAAAGGGCATCGACACCTCGAAGCTCGTGATCAGTGCCAATGCGCACCTGATCACGCCGTATCACGTGACCCTCGACAAGGTGTCCGAGCGCTTCCTCGGCAAGTCAAAGATCGGCACCACTGGCCGCGGCATCGGCCCTACCTACAGCGACAAGATCGCCCGCCTCGGCATTCGTGTGCAGGATCTCTTCGATCCGTCGATTCTTCGCCAGAAGGTCGAGGGCGCACTCCTCGCCAAGAACCAGGTACTCGTCAAGGTGTACAACCGTCGCGCCCTTGAGGTCGATGCGATCTCCGACGCCCTTCTCGAGTACGCCGAAATCTTGCGCCCGTACGTAGCTGATACTTCGCTGCTGCTTAACAACGCACTCGATGAGAACAAGGTCGTTCTTCTCGAAGGCGGCCAGGGCACGCTACTCGACGTTGACCACGGCACCTACCCGTTCGTGACCTCGAGCAATCCCACTGCTGGCGGCGCAAGCACTGGCTCCGGCATCGGCCCGACTCGCATCACGCGCGTCTGCGGCATTCTCAAGGCCTACACGACTCGCGTGGGTTCTGGTCCGTTCCCGACCGAGCTTCTCGACGAAGACGGCGAACGCCTGCGCGTCATCGGTGGCGAGCGCGGCGTCACCACCGGACGCCCGCGTCGCTGCGGCTGGTTCGACGCGCCGATCGCTCGCTTCGCGACCCGTGTCAACGGCCTGACCGACATCTTCTTGACCAAGCTCGATGTTCTCACCGGCTTCGAGCAGATCCCGGTCTGCGTGGCCTACGACGTTGACGGTGTTCGCTCCGACGAAGTGCCCATGACCCAGACCGAGTTCCATCACGCGAAGCCGATTTATGAGTACCTGCCCGGCTGGACCGAAGACATCTCAGGTGCCCAGACCTTGGCTGACCTGCCGAAGAATGCCCGTGACTACGTGGCCTTCCTCGAGGAAGTCTCCAAGACCCGGATCAGCGCGGTGGGCGTGGGCCAGGACCGCAACGCGACGATTGCGATCCACGACCTCATCAACTAGTCACCCCAATATGTGGTGAACATTCGCTGATCTAGTCTCCTCCTTATTGGCGCGTTAGATTTACGCGACCACGATTAGAGGAGCCTCGATGGATTACACGGCAGATCCCGCTTACGGCAAGACCGTCTTCGACATGGATCGCGAATACGTCTTCCATTCCTGGAGTGCGCAGAAGGCGTTGAAGCCGATGTGCATTGCAGCAGCCGAGGGCAGCTATTTCTGGGATTACGACGGCAATAAGTTCCTCGACTTTTCTTCGCAGCTGGTCAACGTCAACATCGGTCACCAGCACCCCAAGGTCGTCAAGGCGATCCAGGATCAGGCAGCGCTGCTGTCGACCATCGCGCCGCAGCATGCTAACGACGCTCGCAACAATGCTGCGAAGCGCATCGTCGAGCTCTCCTCACCGAATATGGCGAAGGTGTTCTTCACCAACGGCGGTGCCGATGCAGTCGAGAACGCCATTCGCATGGCTCGCGTGCATACGGGTCGCGCCAAGGCGATGTCCGCATACCGCTCCTACCATGGCAACACCGGTGCGGCGATCTCTGCGACGGGTGATCCGCGCCGTTGGCCGAATGAGTTTGCCCATGGTCACGTGCACTTCTTCGGCCCGTACGCGTACCGCTCCTCGTTCTGGTCGGACAGCGAGATCCAGGAATCCGAGCGTGCACTGCAGCACCTCGAGCAGGTCATCCAGTTCGAGGGCCCCAACACCATCGCGTGCATCATCCTCGAGTCGGTCGTCGGAACTGCGGGCGTTCTCGTTCCGCCGCCCTGCTACCTCGAAGGTGTTCGTGCACTCTGCGACAAGTACGGCATCGTCTACATCGCCGACGAGACCATGTCGGGCTTCGCTCGCACCGGTAAGTGGTTCGCTTACCAGAACTGGGATGTCCAGCCCGATCTCATCGTCTTCGCAAAGGGCTCGAACTCCGGCTACGTGCCGGTCGGTGGCGTCATCATCAGTGCCGACATCGCAGCGACCTTCGACGAGCGAGTGTTCCCGGGTGGCCTGACCTATTCCGGTCACCCGCTTGCCACCGCCTCGATCGTCGCGTCCATCGATGCAATGAAGGAAGAGGGAATCGTCGAAAACGCCGCCATGATCGGCGAGAAGGTTCTCGGCCCAGGCCTGCGTGCCCTGCAGGAGAAACACCCGGTGATTGGAGAGGTTCGCGGCCTTGGTGTCTTCTGGGCACTCGATCTCGTCACGAACCGCGCAACCCGTGCACCGCTTGCCCCGTATGGCGGAACTTCACAGGCCATGACTGATCTCGTGGTCGAGTGCAAGGCACGCGGCCTGATGCCGTTCGCCAACTTCAACCGCATGCATGTCGTGCCGCCGTGCACAATCACGGTCGAAGAGGCCGAGGCCGGTCTCGCGATCCTCGACGATGTGTTCACCATCATCGACAAGTACTACGAGGGCTAAACCGCATCTTGACCGCGTCGGCCAAGCCGAGTTAGCCTGAGGATCGTTAGGGATGTGCTCCGCTCGAAAGAGCGACCGCATTGAGGAACCGGCCCCGTCTTACGGGGCCGGTTCCCTTTTTCGTGCCCCTGGTCGGATTCGAACCGACAACCGCATCTTCGTTAGGGATGTGCTCTATCCCTTGAGCTACGGGGGCACCCATCGAAGGTATGAGTCAGTTTCAACACATGGAAGAGCGATCGAATCTCTGTGGACAACTCGCGCGAATCATGGCCTGTGCACGGTCGATAGGCTTGTGCCGTGAAGATCCTGGTCATTGGCTCCGGTGCTCGTGAGCACGCTCTTGTCACTGCACTTCTTGCGGATGAATCCGTCACGACGGTGATCTGCGCACCTGGCAATGCGGGTATCGCACGCGAGATCGATGTTCTTCCCGTCGATGTCAATGATGCGAATGCGATCGGCGATCTCGCTTATGAACTCGACGCTGATCTTGTCGTGATCGGCCCCGAAGTTCCGCTGGTCGCCGGCGCTGCCGATGCAGTACGAGATCGCGGCATCGCCTGCTTCGGTCCTTCGGCTGAAGCTGCGCTGCTCGAAGGCAGCAAGGCATTCGCCAAGCAGGTCATGGCAGAGGCCGGTGTTCCGACCGCAATGGCGCGTGTGTGCTCATCCGTCGACGAGGTTGCGTCAGCGCTCGATCAGTTCGGTGCACCGCATGTGGTCAAGGACGACGGACTCGCTGCAGGCAAGGGCGTTGTTGTCACCGATGATCGCGACGAAGCACTCGCGCATGCAGCTGCTTGCCTGGCTCGCGGGGGAGATGCTCGGGTCGTGATCGAGGAGTACCTCGACGGCCCCGAGGTCTCGCTCTTCGGCATTACCGATGGCACGACGATCATTCCGCTTCAGCCTGCGCAGGATTTCAAGCGCGCGCACGATGGTGATGCCGGCCCGAACACCGGTGGCATGGGTGCGTACTCGCCGCTGCCTTGGGCACCGGCGGGCCTTGTTGAAGACGTGACCGCTCGCGTTTTGCAGCCGATGGTCGATGCGATGGCCAAGCGCGGCACCCCATTCAGTGGACTGCTCTACGCAGGTCTCGCGCTGACCTCGCGCGGAGTTCGCGTCATCGAATTCAATGCACGCTTCGGCGATCCCGAGACTCAAGTGGTTCTTGCCTGCCTGAAGACTCCGCTTGCCTCAGTGCTGCTGGCTTCGGCCACCGGCCGCCTCGCCTCGTTACCTCCTCTGCAGTGGCGCAAGGGCTCAGCGGTCACGGTTGTCGTGGCAGCTAAGGGCTACCCCGAGAGCCCGGTCACCGGCGATGTCATCAGCGGCCTCGAGGAGGCAGGCGAGGTGGTCGGCGTCTCGATTCTGCATGCCGGCACGAAGATCACCGATGACGGAATTGCCTCCAACGGTGGCCGGGTGCTCTCGGTCACCGCGCACGGCGAATCCCTCCACGAGGCACGGGAGCGGGCTTATGCCGCACTCGACTTGATCCGCCTTGAGGGCTCCCATCACCGCCGCGACATCGCCCTGGCAGCCAGCACATCCCAGTGATGGAAGAATGAGGCCGTGACCTCGTCGATCCCCAATGTCCTGGCCGGCCGCTACGCCTCTGGAGCCATGACCGATCTGTGGTCACCTGAGGCGAAGATCGTCATGGAGCGCCAGCTCTGGTTGGCCGTCATGGCCTCCCAGGCCGAGCTCGGCCTGGCGATTCCGGCCGGCGCGCTCGATGCCTACCGCGCCGTGATCGATCAGGTTGACGTCTCCTCGATCGCCGCACGCGAGCGCGTCACCAAGCACGACGTCAAAGCCCGTATCGAGGAGTTCAACGACCTCGCGGGCTTCGAGACCATTCACCTTGGCATGACCTCGCGCGATCTCACCGAGAACGTCGAGCAGCTCCAGATCCGCGACTCGCTCCTGCTCGTGCGCGTAAAGGTCATCGCAGCGCTGGAGCGTCTTGCATCTCTGGCTGTCGCCTACTCCGACACCGCAATCACCGGTCGCTCTCACAACGTGCCCGCGCAGACCACGACCTTGGGCAAGCGTTTCGCTTCTGCCGCCGATGAACTCCTCGTTGCGTATGACCGCCTCAACAACCTGATCGCTGGCTACCCACTTCGTGGCATCAAGGGTCCGGTCGGCACGGCGCAGGACATGCTCGATCTTCTCGGTTCTTCCGAACGACTCGCACAGCTTGAAGAAGGCGTCGCACGCCACCTTGGTTTCCAGAACGTGCTCAGCAGTGTTGGCCAGGTCTACCCGCGCTCACTCGACTTTGATGTCGTCGCTGCACTCGTGCAGGTTGCGGCAGCACCGTCGAGTCTTGCCACCACGATTCGCCTGATGGCCGGCCACGATCTCGTCACCGAGGGCTTCCGCCCCGGCCAGGTCGGCTCATCGGCAATGCCGCACAAGATGAACACGCGTTCGTGTGAGCGAGTCAATGGTTTCTCGATCATCCTCAAGGGTTACCTGACAATGACCGCTGAGCTTTCAGGAACGCAGTGGAATGAAGGCGATGTGTCGTGCTCGGTTGTTCGCCGCGTTGCACTTCCCGATTCCTTCTTCGCCCTCGACGGACTCTTCGAGACTTTCCTGACAGTGCTCGATGACTTCGGCGCCTTCCCGGCTGTTATCGATCGCGAGCTTGAGCGCTACCTGCCTTTTCTGTCGACCACCAAGGTGCTCATGGCATCGGTGCGCAAGGGAGTCGGCCGCGAGACCGCGCACGAAGCAATCAAGGAGCACGCCGTTTCTGTTGCGCTCCAGATGCGCGAGGCGGGCTTGTCAGAGAACGATCTGCTCGTGCGCCTGTCGAATGATGCGCGTCTCGAACTCTCCGTCGATGAACTCACTGCCCTCATCGCTGACCCTCTCGACTTCACCGGCGCCGCTGGTGATCAGGTGAAGGCAATCGCGCTGCGCGTAGAGGCGATCGTCAACGAACATCCGGAAGTCGCCGGATACAAGCCCGGAGACATCCTGTGACCAACATCCCCGTTACCGACTACGGGCTTCCCGAGGGCTACACCCACGTTTACTCCGGCAAGGTGCGCGATCTCTATCGCACGCCCGATGAGCGACTGCTCTTCATTGCCAGTGATCGCATCTCGGCCTATGACTGGGTGCTGCCGACCACCATTCCTGACAAGGGCCGCATCCTTACGAAGCTTTCGCTGTGGTGGTTCCAGACACTTGAGGGTGTCGTGGCCAATCACCTGGAAACCACTGCAGTGCCGAAGTCCGTGGCGGGTCGCGCGATGATCTGCGAGCCGCTCGAGATGCTGCCAGTTGAGTGCGTCGTGCGCGGTTACCTCGCAGGCTCTGGCCTGGCTGACTACAAGGCCACCCGTCAGATCTGCGGCAATGGTCTGCCACCCGGACTCGTTGATGGCTCGCTTCTGCCGAAGCCGATCTTCACCCCGGCGACGAAGGCTGCCATCGGCGATCACGATGAGAACGTCACCTTCGACGAGGTCGTCATCACCATCGGACAGGAGGAGGCGCAGGAGCTCAAGCGCCTGTCACTCGACATCTACCGTCGTGCCGATGCGCTCGCGCATCAGCGCGGACTGATTCTCGCTGACACCAAGTTCGAATTCGGCTTCGGTACCAATGGCAAGCACAAGGGCCAGATCGTGCTCGCCGACGAAGTGCTCACCCCTGACTCCTCGCGCTACTGGCCCCTCGATCAGTGGGAGCCCGGTCACGCGCAGCCCTCATTCGATAAGCAGTTCGTGCGTGACTGGCTCACCTCGCCAGCGTCTGGCTGGGATAAGAACTCCAACACCCCGCCGCCGCCCCTCCCTGACGAAATTGTCGAGAAGACTCGCGCAAAGTACATCGAGGCGTACGAGATCATGACGGGGGAGAAGTTCGAATGACCACCTGGCTGCTGACCGGAGGCGCCGGTTACATCGGTGCGCACGTCATTCGTGAACTCCAGTCCAGCGGCCGCAGTGTTGTCGTTCTTGATGATCTCTCCTCAGGCGTTCGCGAGAACGTGCCGTCCGACGTCCCGCTCATTGTTGCCTCGGTAGCTGATCGCGAGGCTGTCACCGCTGCACTTCAAGAGCACAAGGTTGATGGCGTCATCCACCTTGCTGCCAAGAAGGCTGCTGGCGAGTCAGTTCACATGCCGCTGTATTACTACGACGAAAACGTCGCGGGCACTCAGGCGCTGCTCGGTGCGATGAATGATGCAGGCGTCACAAACTTCGTCTACTCCTCATCGGCTGCTGTGTACGGAACACCGGCAAGCAATCCGGTCTCGGAGGATTTCCCGTTGAACCCCGAGTCGCCTTACGGCGAGACCAAAGTCGTAGGTGAATGGCTTGCACGCGGCATGGGAATCGCGCACGGTTTCTCCTGGGTGGCCCTGCGCTACTTCAATGTGGCCGGTGCAGGCAGCGATGCCCTTGGCGACCGCAGCGTGAACAACCTCGTGCCCATGGTCTTCCGTGCACTGAGCATCGGTGAGCGCCCCAAGGTCTTCGGTGATGACTACCCGACTCCTGATGGCTCCTGCATTCGCGACTACGTCCACGTAGCCGACCTGGCGGCCGCCCATGTCGCGGCTGCCGCTCGGTGCGAGACCGGCGGCCGTGCAGAGTCCTTCAATGTCGGTCGCGGCCAGGGCTCATCGGTGCTCGAGGTGATGTCCATGATTAGTGAGGTCATCGGGACCGACGTGAATGCGCAGATCGTAGGCCGTCGTGCCGGTGACCCACCTGCTTGCTTCGCCGTGACCGCGAAGATCGAAAGCGAGCTCGGCTGGAAAGCGACTCGCGATCTTCGCGACATGGTCACCTCGGCGTGGTCGGCCTGGCAAGCTGCCCATCTTCGGCGCCCTAGTGGAGGACTGTTGAGCGGGGATCTCGGCGGGCTTACGTCGGGGACCATTGACGATCATCTCTTGGGGTTCGGCGAGAGCTAAACGCCTACAGCCGCCGTTCTCGGGGGTGCTCGCACGCCGATAGACTGGAGCCCTTCCCCAGCCTTCTGCCTGCACTAGCAATGGAGAGCCCGTGGCCCGCGTCGTCGTCGACGTCATGCTCAAGCCGGAGATCCTCGACCCCCAGGGGCGAGCTGTTCAGGGGGCCCTCGGGCGCCTGGGCCTGTCGGGAGTCGCTGACGTCCGCCAGGGCAAGCAGTTCGTGATCCAGGTCGATGGTGATCTCACCGGTGACCGCCTGGCCCTTATGCACAAGCTGGCCGAGGAACTTCTGTCGAACCCGGTGATCGAGAACTACTCGCTCACGGTCGAGGCTGACGCGTGAGCGCTCGCATTGGCGTCGTGACCTTCCCGGGCACCCTCGACGATCGCGATGCGGCACGTGCGGTGCGTATCGCAGGCGGTGAGCCTGTCGAGCTGTGGCATGGCGATGACGACATCAAAGGTGTCGATGCGGTGATCCTGCCCGGTGGCTTCTCGTACGGCGACTATCTGCGCTGCGGCGCGATCTCACGCTTCGCCCCGGTGATGAATTCGATCATCGACGGTGCCAAGGGCGGGCTGCCGGTGCTGGGTATCTGCAATGGTTTCCAGATCCTCGTCGAGTCGCACCTGCTGCCCGGCGCACTGATGCGCAATGAGTCACGCCACTTCATCTGCCGTGACCAGAAGTTGCGCATCGAGAACGCTGATTCGATGTGGACCCGCGATTACTTCAAGAACCAAGAGATTGTCGTGCCGCTGAAGAATGGCGAAGGAAATTACTTTGCTGATCCGGCCACGCTCGACATGCTCGAGGGGGAGGGCCGCGTTGTCGCGCGCTATCTCGATGTGAATCCCAACGGAAGTGCTCGCGATATTGCGGGCATTCGCAATGAGCGCGGCAATGTTGTTGGCCTCATGCCCCACCCCGAGCACGCTGTCGAGTCGCTGACCGGCCCGACCACTGAAGGGCTCCCGTTCTTCACGAGCGTCCTGACCTCACTTGTGAGCGCCTGATGACTGACACCGTTTCCGCCGCCCAGGCGAACCCCGATGCCTCGCAGCCGTTCGCGGAACTTGGCCTCAAGCCTGATGAATACGAGCGCATTCGCGAGATCCTCGGTCGTCGTCCCACGTCATCTGAGCTCGCGATGTACTCGGTCATGTGGAGCGAGCACTGCTCGTACAAGTCGTCGAAGGTGCACCTGCGCCAGTTCGGCGAGAAGGCTCCCAAGACAGATGCACTTCTCGTTGGCATCGGTGAGAACGCCGGCGTTGTCGATATCGGCGACGGCTGGGCGGTCACCTTCAAGGTTGAGAGCCACAATCATCCGTCTTATGTCGAGCCGTACCAAGGCGCCGCAACAGGTGTTGGCGGCATCGTGCGCGACATCATCTCGATGGGTGCTCGTCCGCTTGCAGTGATGGATCCGCTGCGATTCGGCCCGCTTGATGCTCCTGATACCCGTCGCGTGCTGCCCGGCATCGTCAGTGGCATCGGTGGATACGGCAATTGCCTCGGCCTGCCGAATATCGGTGGCGAGGTTGTGTTCGATGCAACGTACCTCGGCAATCCGCTCGTCAACGCGCTGTGCGTTGGATCGATGCGTCACGAGGACATCCACCTGGCAAGCGCGAAGGGCATCGGAAATCTCGTTGTCCTGTATGGCGCGCGCACCGGTGGCGATGGCATCGGCGGCGTTTCCGTTCTCGCCTCCGAGACCTTTGACGCTGACGGCCCGGCCAAGCGCCCGAGTGTTCAGGTCGGTGATCCGTTCATGGAGAAGCTGCTGATCGAGGCGACTCTCGAGGTGCTGCATGCGGGCCTCGTCGAAGGCATCCAGGATCTCGGCGGCGCAGGCATCTCCTGCGCGACCAGCGAGCTTGCCTCGAACGGTGATGGCGGAATGAACGTGTGGCTCGATCGCGTACTGCTACGCGACCAGACCCTCTCGCCTGAAGAGATCTTGATGAGTGAGTCGCAGGAGCGCATGTGCGCGATCGTGACTCCGGCCAAGCTTGATGAGTTCATGGCATTGATCAAGAAGTGGGATGTCGAAGCCGTTGTTATCGGAGAAGTGAATGCTTCAGGGCGTCTCACTGTCGACTGGCATGGCGAGCAAATCGTTGACGTGCCGCCGCGCAGCGTTGCGCACGACGGCCCTGTTTACGAGCGCCCTTATCACCGCCCGTCATGGCAAGACTCCCTGCAGGCCGATACTCCTGACTCGCTGCCGCGTCCGACCGATGGCGAGCAGTTGCGCGCCACGCTGATCAATCTCATCGGCGCACCGAACCTCGCATCGAAGGCATGGATCACCGATCAGTACGACCGCTACGTGCTCGGCAATACGGTGCTCGCACAACCCGAGGACGCCGGCATGATTCGCGTCGACGAGACAACCGGCCGCGGCGTGGCGATCTCAACCGACTGCAATGGCCGCTACGCGAAACTTGATCCATACAACGGCGCCAAGCTCGCACTCGCCGAGTCCTATCGGAATGTGTCAGTCGCTGGCGCAAAGCCGCTGGCAGTAACCAACTGCCTCAACTTCGGTTCGCCTGAGGATCCTGAAGTGATGTGGCAGTTCTCCGAGGCTTGCCGCGGTCTTGCTGATGGCTGCCTCGAGCTCGGTGTTCCGGTGACCGGCGGCAATGTGTCGTTCTACAACCAGACCGGCGACACCGCGATCCTGCCGACTCCTGTGGTTGGCGTGCTTGCTGTTATCGACAACGTCGACAAGCGCACCCCGATGGCCTGGTCGGCACCCGGCCAGATCGTGTACCTGCTCGGTGACACTCGCGATGAGTTCGCCGGCAGCGAGTGGGCACATCACGTGCATGGTCACCTCGGCGGTCTTCCGCCGGTCGTTGACCTTCAGCGCGAGCGCGTTCTCTCTGAGGTACTCGTTGCCGCATCACTCAGCGGCACGATCGCGGCAGCTCACGACATCTCCGATGGTGGAATTGCCATCACGTTGACTGAGATGGCGATGAAGTCGGGCATCGGCGTGAAGGCATCTGTTCCGGCAGGCTTCGATCCGTTCGTCTTCTGCTTCGCTGAGTCGACCGGCCGTGCGATCGCCGTGGTCACGGCTGCGCATGAGTCGGTCTTCATTGCGTCGTGCTCGACGGCAGGTCTGCCGGTCACGCGCCTGGGTGAGACAGGTGGCGACGCCGTCGAGATCGTCGGCCAGTTCAGCGCCTCGATTACCGAGCTTCGCCGCTCGCACGAGGCCACCATCCCGGCGATCTTCGCGAACTGACGTGATCCCCAACGAGGTGCAGGCGGCTCGCGCTGCCTACCTCGTTGGCGATACCCCTGATCGGCTCGAAGCCAAGGCGGCGGTCAAGGCAGCCCTTGCTGCCCTGGTCGAGAAGGCGCCGGGCCGAAGCGTGGAAGTGCGGATTCCGCCGTTCGCCGCCGTACAGGCTGTCGCCGGGCATACCCACCGCAGAGGCACTCCGGCAGCTGTGGTCGAAATGGACGCCGCTACCTGGCTGGCGCTGGCATGCGGTGATCTCACCTGGCAGCAAGGGGTATCGACCGGTCGCGTGCTCGCCAGCGGTGAGCGCTCTGATCTCTCCGAATGGCTGCCGCTCTTCTGATGACTGGGCTGCGGATTTCGTTGACCTGATTTCTGAAAGGTTACGAGTTCATTCCTTTTGCACGTCTCGCCGTGCGAATTCCCATCCCCTTATTAGGGTTACGCCGTGAATACAGCAATTCGCGTGCGTGACCTACGTCGCACCTTCGGCACCGTCGTGGCTGTCGATGGCGTTGACCTTGATGTCATCGACGGAGAGTTCTTGACCCTGCTCGGCCCGTCAGGCTCGGGCAAGACCACGGTGCTGCGCATGATCGCCGGGTTCGAGCGGCCCGACGCGGGCACAATCGAACTTGACGGCGTCGACGTGACGAGCGCGCCGCCGTATGCCCGCGACGTGAACACCGTCTTCCAGGACTACGCACTTTTCCCACACATGAGCGTGCTGGAGAACATCGAGTACGGCCTGCGCGTCAAGAAGGTCCCGAAGGCAGAACGTCGTGCACGTGCGATGGAAGCGCTCGAAGGCGTGCGCCTCGCCGATCTCGGCGATCGTGCCCCCTCCCAGCTCTCGGGCGGCCAGCGTCAGCGCGTTGCCCTGGCTCGTGCGCTCGTCAATCGCCCTAAGGTGCTGCTTCTCGACGAGCCGCTTGGCGCACTCGATCTCAAGCTGCGCGAGCAGATGCAGGTCGAGCTGAAGGCGATCCAGCGCGATGTCGGCATCACGTTCGTCTTCGTTACGCATGATCAGGATGAAGCCCTGACGATGTCGGATCGAATCGCGGTCTTCAATGAGGGTCGCATCGTGCAGCTCGGTACGCCCGCCGAGATCTACGAGTTCCCAGCATCGGAGTTCGTCGCAGGCTTCGTGGGCACCTCGAATCTTTTGCGTGACGAAACTGCTCGCGCAGTTCTCGGCAACGCAGGTACGTGGTCGATCCGCCCCGAGAAGATTCGCATTTCCGCGGCCGGCACACCCGCCTCGTCTGGCGAGCGTGCTGTTGCCGGCACCGTCCGCGAAGTGATCTATGTCGGTATGTCGACGCGCATGGTCATTGACCTTGCGCCGGGAGGCACCCTCGTCGCAGTCGAGCAGAACTCTGGTCGTCACGCAGATGAGCGACTGTCGATGCGCGGTGAACACGTCACCCTGCTCTGGAACACGGAGCACGAGTACTCAGTGAATTAGTCGTCCAACCGGACGATTACCCATCGAAGTAAGGAGGCGAAGATGCACGCAAAGCGTCTACTCAAGGTCGCCGCGGTAAGTGCGAGCGCAATGCTGCTCGTTGCTGCCTGCGGTGGCAGTTCGGGCAGCAGCTCGAGCGGCAGCAGTGCGGCAGCGTCGGGGGGCGCAGCAGCCGAGACCCCTGGTGGATCTGCGTTCGCAGGCCCGGTGGGAATGGGCGAAGGCCAGGTCAACATCTTGGCGTGGCCCGGATACGTCGAGGACGGTTCGACCGATCCCGCCGTCGACTGGGTCACCCCATTCGAGAAGGAAACCGGTTGCCAGGTCAACCTGAAGACCTTCGGAACCTCTGACGAGGCCGTGAAGCTCATGCAGGGCGGCGGCTGGGATGTCGTGTCAGCATCTGGCGACGCAACCCTGCGCCTGATCTACGGCGATCTCGTGCAGCCAGTGAACACCGATCTGGTGCCGAGCTACGCCGACATCTTCCCCGACCTGAAGATGCAGAAGTTCAACAGTGTCGACGGTGTCGCATACGGCATCCCGCATGGTCGCGGTGCGAACCTGATCATGTGGAACACCGACAAGGTCACCACGCCACTCGATTCATGGGCCGTGACCTTCGATCCGAAATCGCCATACAAGGGTGCTGTCACCGCGTACGACTCACCGATCTTCATCGCTGATGCTGCGGTTTATCTGATGGCAACGCAGCCTGAGCTCGGCATCAAGGATCCCTACGCACTCGACAAGACTCAGTTCGATGCCGCAATCGCGCTGCTCACTCAGCAGAAGGAACTGATCGGCGAGTACTGGTCTGACTACACCAAGGCCACCCAGGCTTTCGAGTCCGGTTCAACGGCTGTCGGTACGTCATGGCAGGTCATCGCGAACCTTGCGGAGGCAGACGGCGGCCATGTGGCTGCTGCCAAGGCCAAGGAAGGTGCAACCGGTTGGTCGGACACCTGGATGATCGCCAAGGACAGCGCGAACATCAACTGCGCCTACAAGTGGGTCGATTACATCGCCTCACCGTCGGTGAACGCACAGGTTGCCGAGTGGTTCGGTGAGGCTCCGTCGAATGCCAAGGCATGCGATCTCACCACTGACAAGAACTTCTGCACTTCGTACCACGCAGGTGATACCGAGTACTGGAAGGACGTCTACTACTGGAACACCCCGACCACTGCGTGCCTGGATGGTCGTACCGATGTGCAGTGCATTCCCTACAGCGAGTGGGGCACTGCCTGGACTGCACTGCGTAGCTAGCGCTGCGTAGCGAAGGAAGAACTCAGTGACGACCACGACCGCCACCCATCGGGGCTTTTGGTACAGGCATCCCGGGCTTCGCCAGGGCGGCCTGCTTACCGCCCCGATGGCGTGGTTGGTCGTGGTCTATCTGGGTTCACTGGCCGCACTTTTTCTCACGGCCTTCTATCAAGTCGATGACTTCACCGGTCAGGTCGTTCGCTCCTTCAGCCTGAAGAACTTCCAGAATCTCTTCACGACCTCCGCCTACTACCAGTCGGTCTTCCGCACGATCTCCATCGCGGTGCTCGTGACGGTCCTGTGCTTGGTGATTGCAGTGCCGCTCGCCTTTTTCATGGCTCGCGTTGCCCCGCGAAGCTGGCGCCCGGTGATGGTGGCACTCGTGCTCACCCCGCTCTGGGCGTCGTACCTCGTGAAGGTGTACGCCTGGCGGTCGATGCTGCAGCCGGATACCGGCGTCATCGCCTGGTTCCTCAAGCCCCTGGGCTTGGGTGGCCCCGGCTACGGATATCTGGGCATCGTGATCACGCTGACGTATCTGTGGCTTCCGTACATGATCCTGCCCGTCTATGCAGGGCTCACTCGTCTTCCGGACTCGATGCTCGATGCGTCCGCTGACCTCGGCGCGCATTCAGGTCGCACCTTCCGAAGCATCGTGATCCCGCTGATCTTCCCGTCGGTGGTGGCCGGTTCGATCTTCACGTTCTCGCTCAGCCTCGGTGACTACATCACCGCGCAGATCGTGGGCGGCAAGGTGACGATGCTCGGAAATGTCGTGCAGCAGACCTACGTCACGAATCTTCCCTTTGCCGCGGCAGTAGCGACCCTGCCCGTGATCATCATCTTGTTGTACTTGCTCGCCGTGCGTAAGACCGGTGCACTGGAGAACGTGTAGCCATGACACTTTCCCGCGGAACAAAGATCCTGCTCGGGATATTCGCCCTGATCGCCGGTGCGTTCATCTACGTGCCGCTCGGAATCATCCTGATCAACTCATTCAGCACGAATAAGTCGCTGACCTGGCCTCCGACCGGTTTTACCACCGAGTGGTGGGGCAGGGCTCTCGACAACGAGGGTGTGCGCAGCGCACTTCTTACAAGCGTGATCGTCGCTTTGTGCGCGACAGCGATCGCACTCGTGCTCGGGCTGCTGATCTCCTTAGCCATCGCCCGCTACCGCTTCTTTGGTCGTGAGTCGATCTCATTGCTCATCGTGCTGCCAATCGCTCTTCCCGGCATCGTCACGGGCATCGCGCTCAACAATGTCTTCACCTCGTATCTGGGCGGTCTTACCTTCCTCACCCTTGTTGTCGCACATGCGACCTTCTGCATGGTCGTGGTCTACAACAATGTGCTGGCCCGACTTCGCCGGATGGGCGGAAGTGTTGAGGAGGCCTCGTCGGATCTCGGCGCTGGGGGTTGGACCACCTTCAGACTGGTCACCTTCCCGCTCATGAAATCGGCGATCCTGGCCGGCGGGATCCTCGCATTCGGACTCTCATTCGACGAGATCATCGTGACCACATTCACGGCCGGACCAGGCATTACGACCCTGCCGATCTGGATCTACCAGAACCTGTTCCGACCCAACCAGGCTCCGATTGTCAACGTGGTGGCGGCGGCCCTGGTGCTCTTCAGCATCATTCCGATCTACGTGGCACAAAAGTTCGGCAGCGATGACGAGCGTGCTGGCGGAGTCATCTGATCTATCCCGTATCCTTAAGCCGTGGCGCGAGGCGATGGACTTCTGAACCATGATCTCCTTGCCGGCGATAAGGGCCCCCAGGACGCCTGTGGCGTATTCGGGGTCTGGGCTCCCGGCGACGAGGTTGCCAAACTCACGTACTTCGGCCTGTATGCACTTCAGCATCGCGGCCAGGAATCGGCCGGAATCGCGGTCAGCGACGGAAGCCACATCCTCGTCTACAAGGACATGGGCCTGGTCTCACAGGTGTTCACCGAGGCGAGCCTTGAGTCACTGAAGGGTCACGTGGCCATCGGTCACACGCGCTACTCGACCACAGGCGCCAGCGTCTGGGAGAACGCGCAGCCGATTCTTCGCTCCACCGCGACCGGCCATCTTGCGCTCGGACACAACGGCAACATCACCAATACCCGGGAGCTCGCCGCTCGCCTGGCGAGCCTGGCCACCAGTTCCGGTGAACTCCCTCTGGGTGAAGCCGTGGCGACTAACGACACGGACGTACTCACTGCGCTCCTTGCTGTGCACCCAGATCTCAGCATCGAGGCTGCAGCGATGCTCGAACTTCCGAATGTGCGCGGCGCATTCTCGCTCGTATTCATGGACGACGATGCTCTCTACGGTGCGCGTGACCCGCAGGGCATTCGTCCGCTGGTGCTCGGTCGTCTCGAACGTGGTTGGGTCATTGCCAGCGAGACAGCAGCCCTCGACATCGTCGGTGCCGCTTTCGTCCGTGAAGTCGAGCCGGGGGAGCTCATCTGCATTGACGAGCACGGCCTGCGCTCCCAGCGCTTTGCCGAGGCAAAGCCCAAGGGCTGTCTCTTCGAGTACGTGTACCTGGCCCGCCCTGACACCTCTATCGCCGGCCGCAGCGTTCAGGTTTCGCGAGTCGAGATCGGTCGTGAGCTCGCTCGCGAGCATCCGGTCGAAGCCGACCTCGTCATCCCCGTCCCTGAGTCCGGTCGCTACGCCGCTATCGGCTACGCGCAAGAGTCGGGCATCCCGTTCGCCGAGGGTTTGGTGAAGAACGCCTACGTGGGTCGTACCTTCATCCAACCGTCGCAGACCATTCGTCAGCTCGGCATTCGCCTCAAGTTGAATCCGCTGCGCGAGGTCATCTCTGGTCAGCGTCTCGTTGTTGTCGACGACTCGATTGTGCGCGGTAACACGCAGCGTGCACTCGTGCGGATGCTTCGTGAGGCCGGGGCGAAGGAAGTTCACGTCCGAATCAGCAGTCCGCCCGTGAAGTGGCCGTGCTTCTACGGCATTGACTTCGCCACTCGAGCTGAGCTCGTCGCCAATGGCCTGACCATCGACGAGATCTGTACCTCGATCGGGGCTGACTCACTCGGCTACGTCGATCTCGACATGCTGATTAAGACCACGACCATCCCCAAGGACAATCTTTGCCGTGCCTGCTTCGACGGTATTTACCCGGTGCAGATTCCGGAAGCCCAGCAGGCAGTAGGCAAGCAGGTTCTTGACGGTATCGAGCGCCGCGTCGTTGATGCCGAGGGCGTCGCGAACACCATCGCCGGTGGTGCACTCGATGCCCTGGATCGCCCATGAGCGGCGCCTCGTACGCAGCTGCTGGTGTCGACGTCGAAGCAGGTGAGCGCGCGGTAGCCCTGATGCGCGCCTCGGTCGCCGCTGCCCAGCGCCCCGAGACTGTCGGAAGTTTCGGCGGATTCGCCGGTCTCTTCGATGCCTCCGCTCTCACCAAGTACCGCAAGCCACTTCTCGCTACCTCAACTGACGGTGTCGGTACCAAGGTCGCTGTTGCTCAGGCACTCGACATTCACAACACCGTCGGCATCGACTTGGTCGCGATGATCGTCGACGATCTCGTCGTCTGCGGCGCAGAGCCGCTCTTCCTTACCGACTACATCGCCACTGGCTCTGTCGTTCCCGAGCGCATCGCCAACATCGTGGCGGGTATCGCTGAAGGCTGCCGCCAGGCAGGCTGCGCACTGCTCGGCGGCGAGACCGCCGAGCACCCCGGACTTCTTGGCCCGCATGAGTACGACATGGCCGGCGCCGGTACAGGCGTCGTCGAAGCTGATCGCCTGCTGGGTGCTGATCTTGTGCGCGCCGGCGACGTCGTGATCGCCATGAAGTCATCGGGCTTGCACTCCAACGGATACTCGCTTGCGCGCTACGTATTGCTCGGCGATGGCGGCCCTGGTCTGTCGGCCACGATCGACGAGCTCGGTCACACGGTGGGCGAGGAGCTCATCATCCCGACCCGCATCTATGCCAAGGACTGCCTGGCACTTGCCGATGCAGTCGAGGTGCATGCGATGAGCCACATCACCGGTGGTGGCATAGCCGCCAACATCGCTCGAGTGCTGCCTCAGCACCTTGCCGTCGATATTGACCGCTCGAGCTGGACCCCTCAGCCGGTGTTCACCCTGATCGGCACACTGGGCAAGGTCGAGCAGATCGAACTTGAGCGCACGTTCAACATGGGCATGGGAATGATTGCGATCGTTCCGGAATCGTCAGTCGATGAAGCGCTTCGCGTGCTCAGCGAGCGTGGCGTGCCTTCATGGGTGTGCGGTGAGATTCGTGATCGTCGCGACGGAGAGCATGGCGATGCCGAGGCCAAGGGTGGCAAGGGTGGAGCGACGAGCCTGATCGGCACCTACGCGCTCTAGCCGCGCGCGCCGAATCTACTTCTCGTCGTCGTTGAGGTACTTGGCGTAGGGATCGTCTTCGTCGTCGACATCATCAGTGTCGACAGTCGTGCTGGTGTACGAGCTGCTTCCTCCGCCGAGCTCGGCCTGCAGACGATCGAAATCAGTCTGCGGACCACCGTACTTAAGCTCGCGGGCAACCTTGGTCTGCTTCGCCTTGGCCCGGCCGCGCCCCATGGCTCGACCCCCTTATTCGAGGCCATCGCCCCGGTACGTATTGGACGGAACTCGCGCAGTGGCCCCGGGGCCGCCGCGCGTCATTAGTGGGAAGTCTACCTGGACCCTCAGGCAGCGGCTATCCGGTCCGGCACGATAGGAACGGACATTTCGGACACGAGCCCGCGAACTGCCGAAAATAGGTCCCAAACCGTGGAAAAAGGCGATGTTTCGGTCGATTGTGCTTGCCGCGCTTGCACCTGGGTGGGACAGTACGACGGTTCACGAAGCCACAAGAGGTGCGCTTTCGAGCGGGGAGGAAGCTCATGGCCGGGCCAGAGTCTGAGCAGTTGCTCACCCCTTCAGAAGTCGCTGCCCTGTTCCGTGTCGACCCCAAGACAGTCACCCGCTGGGCCAAAGCCGGCAAGCTCGCCAGCATTCGCACCCTCGGCGGTCATCGTCGTTACCGCGCCAGCGAGGTGTACGCACTCCTCGAGAGCCACGCCCCAGGTCGCAGCGGCGAACTCTGATCCTCAGTCCTTCAGAAGGCTCGCAGCAAAATCGGGCACGTAGTTATTGAGATCCCTCGGTGGTCGTTCGTATCCACTGGACTTCGGTCGATGCGGTAGCTCCAGCGGCGGACGCATGACCTGCTCATACGGAATTGTCGACAGCAGGTGATGAATCATGTTGAGTCGTGCACGTCGCTTATCGTCAGCCTCAACCACGAACCACGGTGATTCCGGAATGTCGGTGTGTACGAGCATTTCGTCCTTGGCGCGCGAGTAGTCCTCCCAGCGAGTGATGGATTCAAGATCCATCGGTGAGAGCTTCCACTGCCTCATTGGATCCTCGAGACGTGACTTGAAGCGCCGTTCCTGTTCAGCATCGCTCACGCTGAACCAGTACTTGCGAAGGATGATGCCGTCCTCGATCAAAAGGCGTTCGAAGATCGGCGTCTGTTGTAGGAATCTGCGGTACTCCTCGGGAGTGCAGAAACCCATGACATGTTCAACGCCAGCGCGGTTGTACCAGGAGCGGTCGAACAGTCGAATCTCTCCTGCTGCAGGGAGATGATCGATGTAGCGCTGGAAATACCACTGCGTGCGCTGGCGTTCGGTCGGGGTGGGGAGCGCGACGATCTGTGCAACACGCGGGTTCAAGTACTCGGCAACTCGCTTGATAGCTGAGCCCTTGCCTGCGGCGTCGCGTCCTTCGAAGAGCACGACAACGCGCAAGCCTTCAAGGCGAACCCATTCCTGGAGCTTCACCAACTCCGCCTGAAGTCGATACAGCTCGTCTTCGTACACCTTCTTGGGCAAACGCTCGACTGGTGAATCCTCTAAATCATGAGTGGATGCCAAAGTCGTGCCCTTCTTTATGCGATCTGAATTGATCGTTTCGCCAGGCCATAAAAGTAGCCGTCGATAGTCACTGATGGTGCGCTATCGAGAGCGCTTGCCGTTCCGAGCGCCACGAACAGCGGTGAAAGGTGCTCGACGGTGGGATGCGCGTACGGAAGGCCCGGCGCTTGGTTTCGGTAGTCCATCAAAGTGTCGAGATCACCGCGCGCCAGTGCCTCCGTGGCCCACAAGTCGAAGTCGACAGACCACGTGGGCGGCACGGCATCAGTACTCCAGTCGCGAAGGTAGGGCAGACCGTGGGTGAGGAAGCCGGATCCGATGATGAGGACTCCGGCGTCGCGCAGTGGCTGGAGTCGGCGCCCGATGTCCAGCAGGGCCGCGGGATCGTGGGTGGGAATCGACAATTGGAGAACGGGGATATCTGCCTTGGGGTACATCACCTTGAGTGGCACCCAGGCGCCGTGGTCAAGACCTCGGGAGGTGTGCTGGTGGACAGCCATGCCGTCGGGTACCACCGAGGTAACAAGGGTCGAGATTTCCGAGGCGTCGGGGGTGGCGTAAGTCTCCCGAAAGTACTTCGGATCGAAGCCGCCGAAGTCGTAAATGAGCGGGGTCGCAGCGCCCGAGGCGGACAGGGTCATCGGGGCCTGCTCCCAGTGGGCTGAGACGATCAGGATCGCCGTCGGCTTCGGGAGTTCGCCGGCCCAGGCGGAGAGCTGAGCCGTCCAGAGCCTGTCATCTAGCAAGGGCGGGGCGCCATGGCCGAGGAAGAGCGCGGGCATTCGGCCGGTTGCGGTACTCATGATGAGAGTATCCGCATTATTAGTTGAACTGTCAACTACCCGTGACGCGTGAGGGATGTTCGAAGGACTGGTGCGGAGCGAAGCGCCCCACCAGTGGCAAGAAGAGCTTGAGGAAGAGGGGGATGGCGAGCATCAGGCCTACGGTGCCTAGACCCCAGGCGCCGCCGATCACGAAGGCAACCACCAGCATTGCCGCATCGATGACAACCCTGGCCACCGGAATAGAGAGGTGGAACCGGCCTAGAGATTGAACGAATAGGTCGTAGGGGCTCGCGCCTAAGCCGCTGGAATACATGCATGCGGCGGCAAAACCCAAAAGCGGTGCTGCCAGCAACCAGACCAGGAGCCGAAGCTGCCAGGAATTGTCGGTCACGCTCCAGTCCGTGGCCTCAAGAACCCACGTTGTGGCGTCCACGGTCAATCCGATCCCGAAGAACGAGATCACCGTGCCCAGGCCGGGCTTCACGCCAAGTGCCCAGGCCACGAGAACCAGGGCAATGCAGGCGGCGATGAGGGCGGTACCCACGCTGATGCCGGTCATACGGCTGATTCCGGAGAACACGGCGTCAACCGGGGCCACCCCGAAGGCGGAATCGAGGAGCAGAGCCACCGCGATTCCCGCGCACACCGTGCCCAGAATGAGGATGCCCCAGCTGCGCGGGCTTCTCATGGGGGACGACTGCACCCGCCCAGTCTGCACCTGCCTGTACGCTCTTGGTGACGTGCACTCGACCAAGAGGTGAACAGATGCTGAAGACCGTCGGATACATCGACGCCGGAACGGGTTCCTACCTGCTGGCTGCCATCGCCAGCGGTGCCGCGGGCATCTGGTTCTTCATCCGCTCGAAGTGGGCGCAGATCCGTGGCCGCGGTCCCGCCAAGGCGGCTCCCGTGACCACGGAAGCCACCGAGTCGACCCCGACCGAGCAGTGAGCTCGCAGCCGACGGCAAGCTTCCGCGATCCCGAGAACGCTGCCTTCCTTCATGACGGCACTTGGTACCGCATAGCGAGCCCGGCATCTGCCGCGGCAATAAATACCCTTCGTGATTCTGCGCTCTACGACTCCCTGATCGCCGAGGGCTCACTCGTCCCATTCGACCGGGTCGAAGGCGAGCAGGCTTCTCGTGTGCTCGCTGCGTTTGCTCACAGTGCAGGCCGCGAACCGAAGCCGGACTCCCGAGTTTTTCGAGTCGATACGGTCGAGGTCATCACCTACCCGTGGGAGTGGCCGAACTCGCTGCTCGAGTCAGCTGCCCAGCTGACCTTGAACCTTCGCATGCGTCTGCTCGACATCGGCCTAGATCTCAAGGACGCATCAGCATTCAACGTGCAGTTCGACGGACTCAATCCGCGTTTCATCGACATTGGTTCCGTTGAGACCTGGCGCCCGAACCCGTCATGGAATGCGTCACGCCAGTTCATCGAGCACTTCATTAATCCGCTCGCCGTTGGCTCCGGAGATCACGTCACCGCCGCCGATGCATGGCAGCTGTCGCGTCACCGCGGACTCCGCTCAGATGCGGCTCGCCAGCTCCTTCCGAAGGGCAAGCGACGCAGTTTCTCTCTGCTTCTCCTGCAGGCCACGACGCGTCCGACCTCTAAGGCGCCGAGCGAAACTCAATTCGCGGGCGAGGCCAATAAGAATCGTGATCTCGCACTGTCAGCCACCAAGGGCCTGACCAAGCGCCTAGCCAAGCAAATCACCAAGTTGCATGGCAAGGCTCATGCCACTACCTGGGTTGGTTACGGCTCGCGTGAGCATTACGAGGAGAGCGACCTCACCCGTAAGTCGGCGTTTGCCGCAGAGTTCATCAATGCATTCGCCGGTCGCGAGCGCCTGGTTCTCGACGTCGGCGGCAACGACGGGTTCACGGCATCGCGTCTCGTGCGCGACGCCAACGCCAACGTCATCGTGATGGACGCCGATGCTGGAGCACTTGATGTGCTCTACGCCGGAGTCTCGACAAACGCTGATCTTGCCGGCCGCATTACGCCGATCCTCGGAGACATCACCAATCTGAGCCCAGCCTCGGGCTTGCTTGATGCTGAGTTCGCCTCCTATCTGTCACGCGTGCATCCCACCGCATTGATCTGCCAAGCCGTGCTGCATCACGTCGTCATCACTCAAGGCACCCCGATGCCCTTCGCGATCGAGGCGCTAGCTCGCTTCGGCGCACCAGTGCAGATCGAGTTCGCTACGGAGGATGACGAGAAGGTACGCCTGCTTCTCAGCCAGATTCCGAACTGGAGCGGCGACTACTCAACCGCGGCGCTCCTTGATGCCCTGCGCGCACGTTTCGCGCACGTCGATGAGGTCGGAACCACCTCGGCCACCCGCGTCGTCGTCAACGCCTGGAACTGACATGCTCCGCGAACGGCGCAATCTGAGCGCACGCGACACCGCCGCGTGGATCCTCGCCCCGTTCATCCTCGTGATCGTGATTCCTTCCAATGAGAAGATCGCGAGCAATCAGGTGTTCTTCGCGGCTCACGGCGTATCGGCGATCGCCTGGCTTGTCGTTCTACTCATCGCGATCATCGGCCTCTGGCTCATTCTCTTCGGTATCTTCACGCTGATTCGCCGGAAGGCGAGTGCTCGCGCCTTCGACATCACGGCGTCGACGATCATGCTGCTCTCGACGTGGTTCCTTCTCGGAAACCTGCTCTCGCGCTCCTTTCTCTCTTCTGCGCCGATACTCGGACCACTCGTCGGGCTTGCGCTGGCACTCGTGCTCACCGAGCTCTCTCGCCGCATCACCATGGGCCTGATCCTGATGCTCTTCGCTGCGGGCGCTGCAGCGGTGCCTCTCGTGCTCACCCTCATCGGCGGTGTTCCGTCCACCGCAAACGAATTGACCTTCAGCGCTGATACTCAGCGGCCGAACGTGGTCTGGGTGATTTCTGATGAGCTGCAGTACCCACTCGTGATGGATCAAGCAGGTGCAGTTAGGCCAGAGTTCCCGAACCTCCAGCGCCTGCAGAAGGTGTCCACCACTTACACCCACGTCTACTCAGCAGCCAACTACACCGACTACGCCGTTCCTGCCCAACTCAATGGCATTGCTGATGTTCCGAAGGTCGGAAGTGATCGCATGGACAAGGTGCGTGCGGGTATTGGCATCGTTCCCGGTCTGGGTTCCGAGTACTCGGTGGTGATGGAGTCACCTATCTATCACTTCGAATGCGACACGAATGACTGCGCGAGTGTTGGCAATGAGCAGGAGACGGGCATAGTCACTCGATTCGTGAACTTCGCAAAGGACACCGCGGCTGTTGCCGGTCGAGTTGCTCTAGCCCCGCCGTTCAGCAACGTTTTCCCTGAACTTGATGGCAAGTGGCGCGACTTCTGGAGTGGTGGCGATGAGTTCGGCGATAACGCCGAGGGTCACACGGTGGGCAAGGCCATCAGCGGAATTGACTCGGTACGTAAGGCAAGCCCCGATGCACCATTCTTCGCCCTCTGGCACACGATTCGCACGCATGCGCCGTGGGCCGTGGATCGCGAGGGCACACTGATCTACCCGGCAACATTGCCCGTCGTCGAAGGCGCTCACATGGTCGGCAGTGACAAGGCAGGTTTGTACACCTCGCCAGAGCTCGAGTCGATCGAACGGCGCCTTTGGGCTAATGCGGCGATCGATATGGATCGTCAGCTTGGCCAGTTGCTCGACTATCTCGAACAGAACTACCTGATGGACAACACGATGATCGTGTTCACAGCCGACCACGGCGCCACCATGTCGACCAAGATCGATCGCCGTGTCGGTGACACACTCGAGCAGCGTTGGTCCGAAATCGCTCACGTGCCGCTGATGGTCAAGGACCCGCACCAGACCAGCCCGAAGGTCGTCACCGCGCCTCGGTCGACCGGGCAGATTGCGCGCACGGTTCTCGACGCCGCAGGCGCGACTCCGTCATCGAACCTGACCCTGGCCCCGAGCCTGACGAATGATCCCGCGGAACCCCCGGTGTTCAGCACGGTCGCCGGCGGAGTGGCTACGCCGTGGGTGTACGCCGGTGCGCCCGAGAGCGATCCGTGGACGCAGGCCGATCTATCACCCGCCGATCCTCAGCACCCCTTTGCAATCGGAATAGATCAGGGTCTGATCGGAGAGCCAGTGCCCTCCGGATACGTCAGCGTCGATTCTGCAGGGGTAAATGCACTTCCGGGCGAGTCGTCACTTCAGCTTCTTGTCATCGACCGTCCCACGGATCTGTGCGACGGCAGTAAGCCGGGATTGGTTACCGGTAACGGACTGGTGAGTGGCTCGGTGCTGTGGGAGCAAGGCCGCGCTGCGACCGGCCCTACGACCCGAGGCTGGGCCATCGTGCCGAAGTCGGATGACTACGGAATCTTTTGCGCAGTCTCTGCATCCTGACATTCCCTTAACACTCGCAGGGTCGTTCGCTGATCTGGGTTCGTCATAGTGAGATCACGACCTTCCGCCACGAGGAGCACTCACCATGACCGATAACACCAGCGACATGACCACGCCCCAGGAGCCGGTTCCCGCTCCCGCTAGCGTTCCCATCACTGCGACCACACCTGCGGCGGCGCCCGCAAAGAGCAACGGTGTGCGCACCGTCGTTATTGCCGGAGTTTCCGCTGTAGTCGGTGCAGTGCTGATTCTCGGTGCAGGTGTCATCGGCTACTCAATTGGCAATCACGAGGGCCAGAATCAACGCGAGGCAACGCTGACCGTGTCGGGTGAGCGAAATGGACAGCCGGGTGGTCCGCAGGGCGGCCAGCAGGGTGGCGGTCCGATGATGGACGGCCAACGCGGTATTGATCCCGATGGAGATAACTGGTCAGGCGGTGGCCAGCGTGGTGGCCAGCAGGACGGTCCGATGTTTGGCGGCCAGCAGGGCCAGTCACCGTTCGGCCAGCAGGGCGATCAGCCCGGAGGTCCGATGATGCAGGGCCCGGGTAACGGCGTGATGGGAGGGCAGCAAGGCGGTCCGATGATGCAAGGCCCCGGCGCAGGAATCCAGGACTTCCTGAACCAGTTGCAGAGCGGCAAGGGCCTGACCAGTGATCAGCAGCAACTCCTCGATCAGCTCAAGGGCCTCGTGGGCGGAATGCGCAATCAGGCCGGATAGTTCGGCTTCGAAGGATGGAACTAGTGAGGGCGAGGCGGAATCCGCCTCGCCCTCACTCTCGCCACAACCGGTACTGTCACGCGATGCTTCTTGAGTTCTATTCGGGTCTCACTAATCCCGTCATGAATAAGTGTCCCAGGGGAGGACGAACCGCACGTATGTCCCACGTGGGAGTGACGTGGCAAGTAGGTTCGTGTCATGACCAGCCTCCCTCGCCTGTCACTGACAGTCGCAGCAGCGATCGCGGTCCTGTCAGTACTGCCCGTGACACCGGCGTCTGCCACGCCCGCGTGTTCGCCAGCCCTGGCACTCGGCGTCTCAGTCACATGTGCCTTTAACGGCGGCAGTTTCGTGGACGTGACTGTCCCGGTTGGCGCTTCGCTCGTGCAACTTTCCGTTGCTGGTGGTGGTGGTGGCAGGAACGACACCTTGGCCAACGGCGGCAGCGGCGCTCTCGTCTCGACGACGGCCATCGTCACTGCTGGTCAGACCATGCGCGTGTGGGTCGGTGGCGGTGGTGGAATGGGCACCGGTAACGGTGGCCTGGGGTATGGCGCGGGCGGTTCGCCCGCCGGCGCTTTCGGCGGGGCGGGTGGCGGGTCCAGTGCAGTTCTGATTGACGGCACAGTTGCGGTTGTCGCCGGAGCCGGAGGTGGTGGCGGAAGTGACGTGTTAGGTGGTGGATACAACGGTTCAGGCGGCTCGTCTCTCGAGGTCGGTTCGCCAGGTTTCCCCGGTTGCGTCTCCTTCGACGCCGGCGGTGGCGGAGCGAGCGGAGTAGGTGGCTCGAGCAGCGGCAATCCTGGCGGCAACGGTTTTGATGGGGCAGGCGGCGCGAGCTCGGCAGGGACAGGCGGCGTTTCGACTGCGGGAGGTGCCGGAGGCGCGGGCTACGGCGGTGGCGGTGCCGGCTCGCAGGGCATGTGTGCCTACGCTGGCGGCGGCGGGGCAGGTGGAAGTTACTCGGCCACTCCCGCATCATTCACTTCCGCTAACAACGCAGGCACCGCCCTCACGTCGGGCGTCGGAGGTAACGGTTCAGTCACTTTCACGTTTACTGCATCATCCGGCACGGCCGGACTCACCCCGGCCGATGTGTTCCAAGGTGTCGGTGCGCTGACTAGTTCTTGCTCAGCAGTCAATCGCCCAGACTTGGATTGGGCTGGCGTAGCGAGCGGCGGCTGGGCCATGTCGTGGGCGCAATGGATGAATTCAGGTATTGGTGGCGCCGTGTGTATGCGGGTCCTTCACTTCAGCGCACAGACTCAGAGGTGGATAGTCGCAAGTTAGCGCTCCTCCTCATTCATTCAGCTTCTCCCTGTTTCGCCTCGCGGTCCATGCAAGCGGTCGGCAATTCGTCTGATCTTGCGATTATCTCGACATCACACACCCAGAGGTATGTGATCGCCCAGGCCGCTGGCCTAAGGATTCTTGGGCAGGGGGTTTTCAGTTGCAGAAATCGTTGTGATCGATGACGCGCCATCGATGCGGGCCTCGAGAGCGGAGACCATCGACTTCAGTTCAGCAAGTTGATCGAGGATGTGCTGCTGTGGGGACTCTGGTACGGGTGCACCATCGCTTCCCTTCTTCACCAAAGTGGAGGCGAACGTCGCGGATACAACACCGAGCACGCTGATGCCGACAAACATCACCAGCACCGCGAAAAAGCGGCCCTGCATGGTCACGGGCACGAAATCCCCGTAGCCAACCGTCGTGATGGTTTCGAATCCCCACCAGGTGGAATCGCCAAAGGTAGTGATCTGGGCACCCGGAGCGCCACGTTCTGCGTTGAGAACCATGAGGCCGCCGACCCACACGATCAGCAACACGGCCACGATGCCAGAGGTAATCGCGCCGCCGGAGAGAAAGCCCTTAGTGGAGATGATGCCGCCGCCTGTGAATGCGCGTAATGCGCGCAGTGAGCGAAGTTGAGGGATCAGGACTGTGATCGTGTCGAGCCAGTTCTTACGGAAGAAGCGCTTCTTCGGTGAGGTCATGAGATAGCGGAAGGCGAGGTCGACCGCGAAGAGCACCCAAAGAAACTTGCCGAACAGGTCGAGCCAGAAGTACCAGGGGGCACCGGGGTCGTGCCAAATGGACTGAATCGAATACGTGACGAGATAGACGAGAGCCAGGGTGGAAAGCAGGCCCGAGGTTCGGGCCGTATAGGCCGCAAGCCACACCTGTCGGCGGGAGACAGCGGTGTCAGTCGTAGACATGGACGTAATCGTAGGAGAGAGGCTCCGTGAGGCAGGTCAGGCGGCGAAGGTGATTCGGCCATCCATCATGGTCAGCCGGACCGGCACCGAATGGATCTGTTCAGGTGAAATGGAATAGAGATCCTGAGCAAGGACCACGAGATCTGCCCGCTTGCCGACCGCGATCGACCCAATGCGGTCCTCCATACGCAGCTGGTAGGCACCGTTGATCGTGTAGGCGCGCAGGGCATCGTCGAGGCCCACTCGCTGGCGCTCGATGAAAGGTATGTCATCCGTAAAGCCAGGTCGCTTTCGAGTGATCGCTGCCTCGATCTGAATCAGTGGGGGCACCTCATCGACGTCAACGCCTGGAAGGTCAGCGCCATAGGTAACTACAGCACCACTGCGCACAAGGTCTCCGTAGGGGAACACTCGTTCGTCGACACGCTCGGCGCCGAGCAGGTCGGTGTAAATCTGCGCGTACATGCCGTGGTAGTTGGTTCCCCACAATGGGGTGCAGTTCGCGATAACACCGAGCTGGCGAAATCGCGGAATGTCCTCAGGTGCTACGAGACTGTTATGCGCGATCACGTGCCGCGATTCCCCGCGACCGATTTGCGCTTGAACTCGTTCGATCGCGTCGAGCACGGTGCGCACTGAGCCATCGGCATCAACATGCACGTGCATATCGAACCCGGCCTCCTGGACGGCCTTGAACTGTGCCGCGATGTAGTCGACGCTGAACGTCATCCGCCCCACTGATGGATGTGCACCGCACGAGGGTTGAAGCAAGAGTGCCCCCCCGCTGAAGAGCGTGCCGTCGGCCCACATCTTGCAGTGAGAAATAGTGACGTGCTCCGAACGCAGACGTCCGTTCCAGTCAACGAGCGCTGCGGTCACCTCGTCGATGCCGTCTGATTCGCTGCGTGTCCAGTAGGTGCCGGCGATGCGTACGTCGAGTTTTCCGTCGTTGTCGCGCTCGATGAAGTCGGCGTACACAGGTTCCGCATCTGCGCTGGTTGTGCCTGCGCCGACACCTGCCTCGAAATAGGTCGTGATCCCGTAAGAGGGAGCACGGTCGAGGGTAAGGGCCTGTGCCTCACGGAAGCACTCGAGAGTGAAGGTTCCGACCGCAGCCATGATGGGCAACGAGGTAGCGGCCTCGATGGCATGGCCGGTCGGTGTGCCGTCTGCGTCGCGGACGTAGTACTGATTGGCGTCAGGATCAGGCGTCGATGCGTCGATGCCAGCCGCGTTCATCGCCGCGGTGTTGAACCACAGGTCATGAAAGTCGGCGGAATTCACCACCATCGGGGTATCGCCGGTGATCTCGTCGAGCCATTCACGACGTGGTGAGCCATTCGGGAAGCTCGCGGGGATCCAGCCGAAGCCTCGATAGACCTTGAGTCCTGGGTTTGCGTGAACGTATTCCCGGATTGCGTCGAGCATTTGTTCCATCGTGGTGAGCTTGCTCAGATCAACGCCAAGCTTGCCGATGCCCATGGTGGCGAGATGGTCATGCGAATCAATGAAACCTGGAAGCAGCATGCCTCCTTCGAGATCAATGACCTCGAACTTCTCTGGCAGCAGATCTGCCGCCCCAGTCTCGGTGCCGACATAGATGATCGTCGCACCGTCGACGACCACAGCTTCGGCAATCGGGTTGTCGGTGTCCATCGTGCGGATGGATCCGCCTCGGAAGAGGTAGGTCGTCACGTTTTTCCTTAGGAGGGAATGCGGATCTTGAAGACGTGAGTCCAGCCCTTGGCCCCAAGGTTGGTGGAGGTCACTTGTCCGACTGCGCCTGCGTACTTGCCGGAACCGCCGACGACAGGTCGTACGACGCGAGCGCCTTCAGCCAGTGTTGCTCCGGCCGCCGGGTAGATCGCGATGCCACCCACGACGAGCTGATTCTCACTGCTTCCGAAGACGAAGATCAGGTTCGAGGCACGGATCTCTTGGCCGCCAGCCACGCCGGTGTCGAGGGTGGTGAGGGTGCCTGTCAGGTACTGGCCGTCAGCGGCAACTCCGTTCACCGCAGTGGGCAACGTGAAGTAGCGCACGGTGCCAATGCCAGTGCCCGTCACTGCCGTCGGCACTACAGGCTGGTGATACACGGTGACCGTAGTGATTCCGGAATTCGAGACTGCCTGAGCAGGTGCGGCGATGCCGACGAGGGCCACAAGGCTGATGAATAGGGCAGACAGGGTGCGCATGGACTTCATGAATGCAGAGTAGCCAGGATTTTCTCGCGCCGCGACGGCCACCCGAGCACGGCTGCCGCCTGCTTCGTGGTGGGATACGGCCATGACTACAGCAACCACGACCCGTCGACCCCTTCCGGCAATGTTGGTTGCAGCGATCATCGGGCTGGTCCTCGGATACGTCGTACTGGAGATCGTCAACGCGGGCATCATCGCGATCTGGGAGACCATTCCCGAGAACTGGGCGTCAACGCCTGCCTGGTATGTGCTCGGACTCCTGGTGATCGCAGCAGTGTTGGTCTTCGTGATCCGGAAATACGTCGGCGATGCAGGCCACTCACCGATCGGCGGTATCAAGGTCAGCAGCATCACGCCCAAGGAGTACGTCGGGGTGATCCTGGCGATCTTTGCCTCGCTGTGGGGTGGCGTCGTGCTCGGCCCGGAGGTTGCGCTCGTCACGACTGGCTCGATGGTCGGCGGACTTGTCGCGAAGCGCATGCACTTCACTGATGCCACCGACCAGAAGAAGATCGTGGGCTTCGGTGCGCTAGGTGCGATCCTCGCGCTGTTCGTAGGGCCAATCCTCTCCGGAAGCCTCGAGCTCGGCGGTGCTCCGGAGTCGATCGAGGTCGATCAACTGGGTTGGGCCATTGTTGTTGCGCTCATCGTGGCCGTCGTAGTCACGCTCGCTCGCACGGTCGCAGCCCTTCTGGCTCGCGCGACCGGTAGCGGCCCCCACTTGCCGATCCTCATCGCCGCTTCCCTCATCGTCGGTATTAGCGCCTTGATCGTCCAAAGTCGCACGGGTGAAGGGATTCTCTTCATCGTGACGTCGGGTGAGGAGTTCATTACCAAGCTGCCCGCACTCACGACTGTCTCAACGGTTCTCGCCATCATCATCTTCAAGGCAATTGCCTACGCGGTGTCATTGGGATCCGGCTTTCGAGGCGGCCCGTTCTTCCCGGCGATGTTTGTCGGGGCAGCGGTCGGACTCCTCATCTCACTCGTCATGGGCGACTCAGGTCCGTCTGTGCCGGCCGCAATCGTTGTCGGCGTGATCGCCTCACTGATTGCCACCGCTCCGATGAAGTGGTGGATCGTCATCGTCCTTGGCGTGGTGCTTGGTTTGCTCTTTGGCACCTGGACTCTGGTTCCCGCAGCGCTCGTCGGTGCGATTGTTGCGAGACTGATTCCGCGCTGGGGCGACAAGGTGACGACCGCATAAGTCGGGAAGTTCTGAGCGCCTTGCATGGGGGTCAGAGCAGTCTGTCAGCCTCAACGAGCCGAGTGACTCCGCGCCACCTTCGCGCCGCAACGACGAGGAAGACCGCAGTCAGCACAAGTGCGGTGGCAACTAGCGCCTGACCGAAATAGCTCGGGGTGGCGAAGAACAGCGTGAGAATTGTCAGGACCGTGTAGACGGCGTCCATTTTCACCATGCGCGGGGTGAAGGCGAAGAGGCCCTTAGCGGCGACCATCCATGCAGCGAATTCGCGGAAGTAGGCGAACAGCACTCCGCCGATGATGAGCAAGATCACCGCGACGGCTAACTTGCCGCCGCGTCTCGTCTGAAATGCCAGTAGCACGACGAAGGCCAGTGCTACGAAGGTGGAGGCGGAGACGGCCAGGTAGCCGGCGTCGTACACGGTGCCGAAAGCCCCGATCGGATCGTCATTGCCGTCGCCCGACTTCAGATTCGAGAAGAACCAGGCGCCAAGCCGCAGGCAGGCGATCAACCAGGAGATCGCGCATGCCCACCAGGCCCACCAGGCGCTTCTGAGCACCCTTCCAGGTGCACCTTCGGTGCCAATACGCGTCAGTTCCACATGCCTATCTAACTAGGCACTGGTGCAGAACTGTGGCTGGCGGGCAGGTTTTCACGAGTCGGTGCCGGGATCCTCAACGGAGAAAACGGTTCACGACACCCGTCACGATCTCAGGTCTCTGAAAGAGGAACGAATGTCCGCTTCCGGGGAAGATTTGCAGTCTCGCTTTTGGTATCCGCGATGCGATCACCGCGCTGTTGGATTTCGGAGTGATCAGGTCGTTCGCGCCATCAAGGACAAGAGTCGGTGCGCCGATGCCTCCGAGCTGGCGAAGATTGTCATTACTTCTCAGCCAAGGATCCTCTGCCGCAACCATCGCCTTCAGGGTTCGGTCGGGGGTCTCAGTCACTGGATAAGCGCCGCTGTCATAGGCATCAGAAAGGCGGTCCAGGAATCTCTTTCCTGCAGCTCGTCCGGACGGCGGGTAATTCGTGCGCAAGTAGTCGGCGTCCGAAGATGACGAGCTGTCGATCTCCTGAACCCAAGCAGGACCGAGTGCAGTCTTGGTACCGCCGGGGTTCGTCGCCGCGAGCACCAGATTGCGAATGAGTGCAGGGTGGCGAATAGCCAGTTGTTGTGCGATGAACCCACCCATTGACCAACCGAGCACATTGACACGCTCGCCTGGGGTGACTCGCGCCGCGAAGTCAGCTATCCAGTCGGCTGCGTGTTCGAAAGTCCATGAGCCGGGAGCGGCCCCCGAGTCACCGAGACCGGGATAGTCGAACACGATCACCCGATTCGCATTTGCGAGGCCGGCGAGGAATGCGGGATCCCATTCGCTCATCGGGGACGCGGTGCCATTGAGCAATAGGAGCGGTGAGCCCGTGCCGAGTTCGGCCCAGGCGATTGTCGTTCCTGCTGCATTTACCCGCTGCACGTTGAGTTCAACAGCTGACAAATCGAGTGCCGAAGCCGCAGCGGCGTGGTTCGCGATGCCTAGAAGTCCTGTGCTCACAAGGATGAGGCCAAGGATCGCGCTGAGTGGACGTGGCATGTCGTGGAACGCCTAACGCCGGAATGCAGCAGCGAGACGGGCTTGCGCCTCCGAAGCGCAACTTGCATCTGTGGCGGGTCGAGTGCGAGCAGCAAGTCCGCCGGAGAATCCAACGAGTGCGGGGAAGCCGACGAGTGGCGTAAGCGAATAGAACTCTGTCCAGCGCAGGGCGGCCGGTGAGCCATCGGGTGCACCGGGCACACCGCCGCCCACGATGCCGAGCACCTGCGAATCGCCCCACCACTGCTCGTCGTATTTCAGGATCACCTTCTCGAGGTTGCCGGTCGTCAAGCCTCGCACCGCGCGCGCAACACCCTTCGTCATTCCCGTGACTCCCGGCATTCCGGCCTGCAGCAAGGGGAGTGGAACGGCGATCACGACTGCATCTGCGGTCAGCGACTCGCGTGATGTTCGTACTCGTACCGATGAGGTGTTGGGCTCTACGCGTGACACCGGTTCATTGAGTCGAACGTCAAGACCGTCGAGGAGGTAGCGGGGAATTGCGGCGTAACCACCCTTGACGAATGCATCGCCGCCGGCGCCTTCCCCGCCCTCCTGCAGTGCAGCGACACTCAGCGTGGAGGGGTCCAGCCCATATTCCTGAGTGATGTCGACTGCCTGAGCCCAGCGTCCGAATCGATTGGGGCTCCACCCATGTCGGGCGAGCCACGAGGATACGGAGAGAGTCGGCGAGTTTTCGTCGTCGGCAAGTTCATCGGTGAGATCCGAGAGTCGTCCATCAACGGATTCAGCCTGACTGCTCTCTCGCCCGGTGACCGTGTCGCGAATGACTTCGTCCCCGTAGTCGGTGGGCACGAGTGTGAGCCCGGCGGAGGCTGCCAGGCCGGTGACGGGGTTGCCCTTGGTGGAGTGCACCCACGCCGCCCCGAGCTCAACGGGAGCACCCCATTCGGTGGACGACCTGATGCGACCGCCGATGCGATCGCTGGCTTCGAGCACCTGAACTGCGATGCCGGTGTTCGCCAAAGTCTTGGCTGCCGCAGCGCCAGCAATGCCGGCGCCGATCACGATGACCCGACTCGGCTCGACTTCGGAGATCAACTGCCGTGCCGCACGGACTCCGGACTGGTACGCGCCAGTGGTCGTGGAAGGAAAGTCGATGCTCGTGTATTCGCCGGCTAGCACTACGCGACCGCCGACGAGAGCCTCACCCAGAGTCTCGCGAGCATTTGGATTGCACCGAGTACTGAGAGCGGAATACGAGCCACGGGCCCAGGGGTTTGAGCCCCAGCGGGTCGCCATGAAACCCGTGGGGCGCGGGATCGACATGGCCCTGGCCTGCGAGGTGGACGTACCGACAACAGCAAGCGAGGCGGTCGCCGCCGCGGAAAGGGAGAGAAACTGCCGTCGATGCACCGCTTAAGCCTCGCATGCGACCGGTCGATTGCTCGACCGGGCTGCAGGCGTGGCGTCAGTCAGGCTGACAGGGGAAGCGTCAGCCGGCGAGCAGGTGCTGCAGAGTCGCGCCGCGCGCGAACCCGCACTCATTGCACAGCACTACGAAACCATGAGTGGCGTTGCGGGTTACCTCGAAGTCGTCGGTATGACACACCGGGCAGACAAGTTCCTCGGACATCATGATTACTCCCCATCCGTTGCGGTCGGCAGTCACGTCAATGGCGACGGACTCCTGGGGAAGTAAGAAAATGGTGAGGTGCCGATGTGACGAATGACTGATGCGCGCATGACAGTCGGGCCAATTCAAGATGAACTGTGATGGACCGAATCAGATGGATGCCGCCAGCTCCTCGGCGATGATCTTGAGCTGCACGAGTGACTTCAGGATGGCCTTCTGGTTGTTGTCATACGCGTTGATGAGTTTCAGGGCTGGGGGGAAGAGAGCCGTGCTTCCATCAAAGGTCTCGGTCACGACAGTCGTGGCTGTGTCGACGGCCTCGAGCTCGTAACGCCAGCGATGACGACCCAGGTGTCGCCAGGCGATACGTGAGGGCTCCTCGAACTCCTCGACCGTGTTCGTGATCGTGTACGGAAGCTTGACCCGCATTGCCATGCCAAACGTGGCGCCCTTCGACAGGCGCAGCGGCCCCTTGATCTGCCGCTGGACAGTTCCTGAGCCGTCAAAATCCGCGTGTCGGCGGGGATCGGCAAGCAGATCGAAGATCACGGCGATGGGCGCATTGATCACGATGCGCCCGGCTCGCCGCCACTCGTGGTTCGTGGGGACGATTTCAGCGCGAGGCTTCTCTGCGGGCATGCGCCCACGGTAACCCGAATGAGGACAGAGGGAAATTGCAACCTTTTTCCCATGACGCTGGACCAGATCCCCAGCGTGCAGCAGGATCCAAGGCACGGGTCACGCCGCATGGCGTCTCCCATAGTGAGAGCAGGAGAATTCATGGCACAGGAAACCGGTGGAACGCGCACCGCCCTGAGCACCCGTCGGGTGGTCTTCCTCGTCATTGCGGCTGCAGCTCCGATGGCTGCGATGGTCGGAAACGTCCCGCTTGCGGTCATCTTCGGAAATGGGGCGGGAATTCCATTCGCCTTCGTGGCCGCAACTCTGATTCTGCTGTGCTTCTCGGTGGGCTATGCCGCGATGAGTCGTCGAGTCGTCAACACCGGCGCCTTCTATACGTATATCGCTCGCGCTCTCGGGAAGCCAACAGGAGTGGCAGCGGCATACGTCGCGGTACTCGCCTACGGAGGTCTCTCATTCGGGCTTGCAGGCGCCTTTGGCTACTACACGGCACTTGTACTCGACGGACTCGGAATCACTATTGCCTGGTGGATCCCGGCGCTTGTAGCTATCGGAATCGTTGCGGTTCTTGGCTACCGATCGGTTGACCTATCCGCGAAAGTTCTCGGCACACTCATGGTGCTCGAATTCGTCGTGCTCATCGTTTTCGATGTCATCATCGTCGGCGACAAGGGTGCAGAAGCTTTCCCACTCGATTCCTTCACGCCCACCTACGCCTTCAGCGGCTCGCTGGGAATCGCCTTGATGTTCGCGATGTCTAGCTTCATCGGCTTCGAGTCCGCAGCACTTTACGGGGAGGAGACGAAGGATCCGGAGCGCTCGATCCCACGAGCCACCTACATCGCCGTAGCCTCGATCGGTGGTTTCTACATCCTGACCAGTTGGATCATCGTCGGGGCCGCAGGAGTCGCATCGATTGCTCCGCAGGCCACCGAGGCTCAGGGTGAATTCGTCTTCGATCTCATCAAGCAGTACGGCGGAGAAGTCTTGTACGACATCTCAGCAGTGCTGCTGTGCACCAGCGTGCTTGCGGGTTACCTGGCGATTCACAACGCAACCAGTCGGTACCTCTTTGCTCTGGGTCGCGAGCGTGTCCTGCCTGAGCGCCTTGGGCACTATCACCCCCAGCACTTCAGTCCGCACGTGGCAAGCGTGCTTGTTTCGGTGCTGGCGTTGGTGGTCATCAGCATCTTCGGGCTCATCGGAGCTGATCCGTTCACGACCCTTGTTCCTGCGCTCCTCGGAGTCGGCACCCTCGGAATCATCGCGCTTCAGGCCGGTGCCTCGCTTTCCGTCGTTGCATTCTTCGCGGGTCGTCGATCCCGTCATTGGTGGCGTGAGACCGTGGCGCCAGCGATCGGATTCATCGGTCTCACGGCAGCCTTCGTTCTGGCCTTCATCAATTACCCGACCCTTACTGGTTCCTCGAGCGCGATGGTGAACTCGGTCCCCTTGGCGCTTTTCGTCGCTGCGATTGCGGGTGTGGTGGTGGCTTTAGTGATTCGTCGCCGAAAGCCCACGACATACGCCGCGATCGCCCGAGCGCAGGTACGAAGTCGTCGACGCCGTTCCGACGCCATCGCAGTCGCGTACTCGCGTCGCTACTGCCTTGTTGGTGCTGGCCCTGCCGGCCTCATCATGGCGCGTGCGCTCATAGCTGAAGGCGTCCCCTTCGATTGGTTCGAGAAGCAGGACGACGTGGGTGGCATCTGGAACATGGACAATCCAGACTCCCCGATGTACACAAGTGCGCACTTCATCAGCTCCAAGTACACCTCCGGCTTTGTCGGCTACCCCATGCCCTCGCACTACCCGGACTATCCGTCATGGGATCAAATCCGCGACTACATCCGGGCCTTCGCGCGTGATTTCGGACTGTATGAACATGTGACTCTCGGAGTAGGTGTGGCGGCCGCAGTGCCGCTGCCGGAGGACCGTTGGTCGGTCACCTTGTCCACTGGCGAAGTGCGCGACTACGACGGGATCATCGGTTGCCCAGGCGTTACCTGGCATCCGAGCATTCCCGAACTTCCGGGCGCGGAGTCATTCGCTGGAGAGATTCGTCATTCGGTGAGTTACCGGGAGCCGGCCGAACTCGCTGACCGGCGAGTACTCATTGTCGGCGCGGGAAATTCGGGAGTCGATATCGCCTGTGATGCCGCTAGGTCCGCATCGCAGGCCTACCTCTCAGTTCGACGCGGCTATCGCTTCGTTCCCAAGCACATCTTCGGGCTGCCGACTGATGCAGTTCTCTACGGAGTCATTCCGCCGCCGAAGGGGGTCTCGTTGTCGGGGGATGCCACCTCGATGATTGATGCCTACGTCGGTGACGTCACTCGCCTTGGACTCCCCGCGCCAGATCACGCCCTGCTGGAAAGCCACCCGATCATGAACACACAGGTTATTCACTACCTCCAGCATGGTGACCTCATTGCGAAGCCCGACGTAGCCAGGCTTGAGGGTAAATCTGTGGTCTTCGCGGACGGGAGCTCCGAAGAGATTGACTTGGTACTGCTGGCCACGGGGTATCAGTATCTGCTGCCTTTCCTTGACGAGAAACTCATTACCTGGCACCGAGGTCGGCCGAAGCTGTATCTCAATCTCTTTTCACGTGATTACGACAGCCTGTACGTGGTTGGTTTCACGGAATTCGCCGGTGCTGCGTACACGCGTTTCGATGAGATGGCTCAGATGATCGTGATCGACATTCGTGCCCGTGAGACTGGCCAATTCCATGATGAGTTCCGATCATTGAAGTCGTCTGACTTCCCTGACCTCAGTGGTGGCATGACGTATGTCGACTCCGACCGACATGCCACCTACGTGCAAGTCGACACCTACGTCGACTACTTGGCATCTCTTCGTGATCGCTTCGAGTGGGCCGATCTCGATGCCGAGACATATCGCTCGATGATGCGTCCGCTCTCTACCTCATCCGCCCAGCCCCAGGAGAACTCATGAGCTACGACCCACAGAACAAGGTCATTCTCGTCACTGGAGGTGCCGGTGGAATTGGCTCGGCGCTGGCGGAGTCGCTCGCGGCTGACGGCGCGGTGGTCATCGTGGCCGATCTCAACAGGGAGGGCGCAGATTCGGTAGCTGCATCCCTGTCGGGAACTGGGCACATTGGCTACGGCATCAATCTGACCGACCGCTCTCAGGTCGAAGGGCTGGTGGCCTTCATTGATGAGAGGTTCGGGCGCCTCGATGTCCTCGTGAACAACGCCGGGATGACGTCGGCTGATCGCTTTGATGAGCGAAGCGTGGAGAGTATCGAGCATGAGTTGAGCGTCAATCTGCTTGCACCGCTGGTCCTTTCCCGGCTGGCAATTCCGCTGCTCCGCAAGTCCACTGATCCGCGCATTTGCACCACAGTTTCCCTGGGAGGAATCTTTCCCCTCGGCGAGACGCCGATCTACACGGCTTCGAAGTTTGGTCTGCGCGGAGCGATGCTTGCGATCGGAATGGACCTCGGTCCCAAGGGAATTACTGTCGGATCCGTTCTGCCGTCAGCAACCGACACTCCAATGCTTCGGCAGGAGGCGCTGGACGGCGGAAATTCCCTTCAGTTCCTGGACCCGCCACAGACGCCGGCCGATGTCGTGAAGGCTTTTCGCAAGCTTCTCAACAAGCCCAAGTACGAGTACTACCCGAAGCCCTCCGAGTCGTGGCTTGTGCGTGTGGTGATGCTGGTGCCAAGCCTGATCCCGAAGGCCTTGCCGCTCTTCCGAGGGCGTGGCGATCGAGGCATGGAGAAGTACCTCAAGGATCTCGAGGCTCGTGGGTTGATTACTCGTTCGTGACTCTCGATGGAATCAGTGTCGGCCTAGGCAGCATCTACGGCTTGAAGCGTCGAACTTCCTGAGGCCAACCGCAGGCCTCGGCAATCTCGCCCGCCCACATGGCGGCCGCCGCATCGTCTTCCACTTCGATGATCGTCATTCCGCCGAGGTACTCATCGCTCTCTGAGTAGCGTCCGGGCGACATGATGAGTTCTCCGCTGGTGGTGTCGGCACTGAATGCCTCTTCGACTTCCTCCACAAGGCCACCGGCGAAGACGACAACCCCCGCCTCCTGCATGCGCTGAACAACTGCGCGAGCGAGTGGACCGCGGCCTTGGAACCACTCCTCGGAGTGGTCGCCGACCCATTGCTGATTGAAGAAGATGAGGTACTGAGCCATGGTGGGAATGCTACGCGTTCAGCGGCTCGCATGAAGATCCGTCTCGAAATGCCACCTGTCTCCCTCTCAGGTCCCACTTAGGATCTGAGTCATGTCCGCCGCGCAGCACAGAGTCGTGTTGGCCGTCTGCGTCATGGTGGGACTCACTCTTCTGGTGGGAGCCGGCCTCACCTTCCTTGTTTCTCCAATGGCAGAGAGTCTCGGGCTATCTGACCAGTACGTGGAAGACGCACTCGTAGTTCCGGCCGTCTCGGCGCTGCTCGTAGTCTTCCTAGCCGGTCGGGTCGGTGACAATCTCGGCGATCGAAGGACGATGGTCTGGTCGGGGCTGCTCTTCGCCCTCGGTGCACTGATTCTCGCTTCGGCTCAGGGTCCAACTGGAGTGAATGTCGGACTCGCACTCTGCGGGGCTGGCGCGATCATCATCCAGGTAGTCGGAGTGAGCCTGCTGCAAAAGACAGCAAGTGAAGGCGCGGCTCAGGTATCGGCCTTCACCACCTACGGAATGGTCTTCCCGATCAGTTTCCTGATCTTGCCCATTGCTACCGCAGGTGTATTGGATGCGGTGAACTGGCGATGGATCCCCATCGTGTGGGCCGTATCGGGCTTCGTCATCGCAATCGTCGCGGCGATGGTGCTCGATGCGGACAAGCCGCGGAGAGCAAATCATGGCTGGTTGGCTCCGGTCCTCGCCGGCGTCTCCCTCACCGCTGGTTCGATTGCGCTCGCCGAGATCGACAATGTCGAGATCGAGGGAACAAAGATCCTGATCGGTGCCCTGGTGAGCCTTCTCACCGGAGTCGTCTGCATTTTCATGATGCGAAGGCCCGCCGAAGCGAGCTTCAACTTCGATTCGATTCGCGCCCCCCTGCTGCGAGTGCTCTTGATCGGTGTCGTGCTGATCTCGCTCATCCAGATCCTGACGTACGTCTGCATTGCCATTCAGTACTTCTACGACCTGACACCCCTCCAGGCTGCGATCGTTGTCGTGCCCGCTCAGCTTGGAGCGATACTTGGCGCGAAGGTTCTCGCAAAGCGAGCAGTACACCACTGGGGGAAGGCGCGTGCTGGGCGAGGCCTCATCCTCGTCACAGGCCTCACCATGCTCCCTCTCATCGTGATGCAGCCCGAGACTCCGTTATGGCTCCTCATCGCGATCTCCAGCGTCTTTAGTTGCGCAGGCATGGGCGCATTGACCGTGCTCAACATGGATGTCATGGGCCGCGCGCCTTCTGATCGCACAGGTGAAGTGTCGGCATTCCGTACGGCAGCAAGTTCGATAGGTACCGTCTTGGGTATGTCTCTTCTTGGCGCCGCGATCCTCACCAGCGTGCAGCTGGAGGCCGGAGTGACGTCTGTCAGTGATGGCCAGCTCGCTGCCCTTGCCAATGCAATTCGCATAGATGGAATTCTGGGCTTTGTCGTGGCGCTACTCGGCTGGATTGTGCTCTTCCGCGCCGAACGTAGAATCGGTGCGCTTGCCTCAGCGCGATCGAACTCCGTTGACGGCTAGTTCCCCAGATTCATCCGAGCGTAAACATCGGGTCGGCGGTCGTCGAGGGTGTGGTTTCGCGCAGAGACGGTCTTGTTTCGCGCAGTGGCGATATCGATGTCTGCTACAACCTCTCCACCATCACGCTCTGGTCTCTCCGCCTTAATCCAACCGTCGGCCCCGATGATGGCGCTGCCACCGGTGAACGCAACTCCTCGCTCAGAACCGCACCGATCGCAGCAGGCGACAATCACTCGACTAAGTCGCGCGCTCGACATCGCATCATGAACCTCGGCTGGACGTTCGTGATCGGGCTTAGTGCCCAGCGGCCAGTTCGTCGGGACCGCGATGACCTCAGCACCTTTGAGCAGCAAGCCTCGAACCATCTCGGGGAATTCGAGGTCGTAGCAGACAAGAACACCCACGCGGCCGTGACGAGTCTCGACCACAGGTGGTGCCTCATTACCCGGCACGAACCAGCGCTTCTCCTCGTCCCAGAGATGCACCTTCTTGTAGACAGCGAGTACGCCTGATTCATCCAGCAGCACTGCTGCGTTGAAGATGCCATGCGCATCCTTGAGCGGGAAGCCAGCGGCGAGTACTGCGCCCGTACCGCTCAGGCGCTCCTGCCACTGAGTGAAGACAGACGAGTCGCGGATGAGTGCTGCCGCGGCCACCTCGGCCTCGGCCTCGAAGACGTATCCGCTGGTGCTCAACTCAGGGAGCACGATCAGGTCTGCCCCCAAGGCCAACGCCTCGTCAATAGCTTGCTCAATGGCAGTCAAGTTTGCGGCGTCTTCGCCCACCCTCGGGGCAAGCTGCTGGCACACGATGCGCATAGAACTCCCTGCGATATCCGACAATCCGCACACTCTCACGTATGGGCAGGGCGAGGTCAACAGTTGGGTGGAGAAGGAATGTTGGTGTTCGAAGCTCACACTGCGACGACATTCCAGGGGATGTTGTGCGGGAGGCGAATGTGGGATCCAATACTTGACCCATCGAGGGGCCAGGGTTCGGTGAGTTGAAAAGTCTCGCTTCGCAAATCAAGTGATTATCATCGTCGCGTGAGCATTCAAATCGCCATTCTCGTTATCTGCTTAGTGCTGCTTGTCGGTTCGGTTATCTATGTTCTGGTTTCCCGAATCAGCCCAGCAGGTGGACTCGGTGATCGCACACCCACCAATGTGTACGTAGTTACAGGCGGCGCGATGTCATTGTTGATCGCGTTCACGATGTCGATGACATTTGGGCAGTACTTGAGTGCCCAACAAGCGGCCCAGCAGGAAGCGGGGGCGGTGATGTCGATGTCGCGCGGAGCTACGTTTATGCCCCCTGAAGTGCGAGATCCCTTGAGAGACCAGCTCGTGTGCTACGCGCAAAATGTCATCAATCTTGAATGGCCAGCCATGAGAGAAGGAATTTCCAATCCCATCCCTGAAGTCAAGAACACAGTCGACACGATGGATGGGATCTTGGCGTCAAATGCTGCTGTGGCCGGTGCAAATGGAATCGGGATTTGGGAGGAAGCCAATACTCAGCGTTGGACAGCACATTTACAGCGACTAAATGTTGCCGGCGACGGCGTCCCACTGATCTTGTGGATTCTGCTGATCTTCGGATCCCTGATCACCATTGGCTCACTGTTCGTTTTCGCCGATCCCAAGAAACCAGCGTGGGCGCATGCCCTTGTGATTATTGGCCCGCTTTTTGTTGCATCAGCAGCCCTTGTGGTGATTGCTTTCTTTGATCACCCATATGCAATCACGCCTGGTGGAGTCGCGCCCACAGCGATGGAAGTGACACTGACAAATCTCACGCATGATCACATTGGCGACATTCCACTGCCAAGTTGCCCACAGCCGAACTAAAGGTGAACTGACCTGTTGGTCTTGGGGACACAAGCGTGTGGTGGCCAGGGGCGGGGTCGAACCGCCGACCTTCCGATTTTCAGTCGGACGCTCGTACCAACTGAGCTACCTGGCCGAACAATCGAAGGCCAGCTTTCGCTGACCTTCGATATGGCGACCCCGACCGGGCTCGAACCGGCGACCTCCGCCGTGACAGGGCGGCGCGCTAACCGACTGCGCTACGGGGCCTTACTGATGGTGCTGCCGTGCGTATCCCCAACGGGATTCGAACCCGTGCTGCCGCCGTGAAAGGGCGGTGTCCTAGGCCACTAGACGATGGGGACCTATGCCTCCGTCGACCTAGTGCCGTTGGCGACCGCATAAGCATAGGGCAGGGTTCACGGGGAGCCAAAATGGGGTGATCTCCTCGTGGACGAGAACCGATCTAGCGGTGGGCGGCTCGGCGCAGGCGGTCGATCACTGCATAGCCCAGTCCGGTCTCGTCGGGCAAGACGGCGAGCACGGTGGTCAGGCACAGGGCGTCGGCTTCTCGGAGGGCTGCGTAGAGCACGTGGGCGTAGTCGTCATTGGTCATCGGCGCCGAGAGGCGCACCATGCCCTCCGGAGTTGCCACGGCGGCCAAGGCGAGGACCCCCACGCGCGCTTCATCCGTGGGGTGGGTCGCGGCCAGGCTGGCGGCATCTGTGATGACAACCTCGGCGGTCGGGGCGTAGTGGGAATCGAGAGTGCCGGAAGCTCGCACGGTTGAGGTCATTCCCGGTACGAGACCGGTGACGCGCTCGATGTCATCCAGCGTGATTGCACCGGCGCGAAGCAGGCGCGGAATGTCATCGGTGCAGTCGATGATCGTCGACTCGACTCCGACGGAGCTCTCGCCACCATCGAGCACAAGGTCGTCGTCATTGATGATCCCGGTGAACTCGTCTAGTACATGCTGCGCGGATGTCGGGCTGACCTTGCCAAAACGATTCGCACTCGGCGCTGCGATGCCAATCGCAGGATCGTTGGTCAGCGTGATGAGGGCGCGCAAAGTTTCGTCCATCAAGTGATGCGAGGAGACACGTAGTGCGACTGAGTCCTGTCCGCCGGTGATGTAGTCGCCGGCGCGCTCATTTCGCTTAACGACCAGAGTCATCGGACCGGGCCAGAATTCAGCGGCGAGTGAGTGGGCGTACTCGGGAATGATTGCCGCCCATTCGTCGAGAGCAAGCGCGTTGGCCACGTGCACGATCAACGGATGATCGGCAGGTCGACCCTTGGCCGCGTAAATGCGAGCGACGGCATGCGGGTCATCAGCACGCGCGGCCAGACCGTAGACAGTCTCAGTAGGCACTGCCACCAGCCCACCATCGCGAAGCCGCACAGCGGCAACGCGGGGGTCGGTGATGAGCTGCATAAGGCCATTCAACCGCACAGCGGCTCACTCGTGTCAGCGGCGAGGAGCGGTGATGAGCATCGGCTGTGACCGTGACATGGTCTTGCCAGCCTTGCTGAGCACGACCGTGTAGGTGCCGGTAGTCGGAGCCACGCCGGTGAAGGCCACGGTTCCGTTCTTCGTCACCTTGCCACTGCGCACCTTCGTGCCCGACTTGTACAGGGAGACTGTTTGCCCCTTAGCCGCGCCAGCCACCCTCATCGAGATCGACATCGTGCCGTTGGCAGCCAGGCGTACGGAGCTGACAGTTGCCCGAGTGACCGGGACAGTCGAGTTCACCGCTGCTGGTGCGGTTGAGGAACTTGTCGTTGACTGAATGACGACCTGGCCCGGCGGGGGTGTCACCGGCGCCTCGTAGCGGTAGCCGCCGAGAGCCACGGCACGTCCTACGGCGAGAGTCACGATGACGTCCTGCCAGCCGGCAACTCCTGGGGGAGCCACGACCTGGATGTTTGAAGCGTCGATGACTTTATAGGTCGCAGACTTACCGCCGACCGTCACACCACTCGTGCCCCAGAAGCCGTAGCCGAGAATGTTGATGGTGTTGCCGCCGGTGGTCGGCCCGAAAGCCGGACGCACTTCGAGGATGTCGGCCGTGGTTCCACCGCCACCGCCACCGCCACCGCCGGAGCTACCTCCACCGCCACTCCCGCTTCCTCCTCCCGAGGAACTGCCACCACCCGTTGACGACGAGGCAGAGGCAGAGGCAGGTGCTGATGGCGAAGCGGAGTTCGCCACAAAGGAACGGGCGTAGAGAAGGTGATCCGGACTTCCGGCTCCTGCGTTCGTGACGCCTGTGGATGCGCTTGCCTTGAGTGAGGTAACAACTTGGGCTGGTGTGTCGGTGGGGTGCAGCCCGAGGTAGACGGCAACGGTGCCGGCGGTATGAGGTGACGCCATGGAGGTGCCGCTCATCGTTGCAGTCGACGTCGGGCTGGAGATGCCGTCAGATGTGATGCTCACGCCTGGCGCGAAGATGTCAACGCACGTGCCGTAATTAGAGAACGAAGCACGTGCATCGGAGCTATCGATAGCGCCGACAGTTATTGCCGTCGTCTCGCGTGCCGGGCTGGCGGTGCAGGCATCCGCATTGCTGTTGCCTGCGGCCACCACCATGGTGATACCTGCAGCCACTGCGGCAGCAACGGCGTCGTCAGTTGACTTGTCTGCCGAACCGCCGAGGCTCATGTTGGCCACTGCGGGGCCAGGATGAGCTTGATGATCGCTAATCGCCCAGTTGATGCCCGCAATGACATCGCTGGTGTAGCCACTACCCGTGCAACTGAGCACGCGTACCGGCACGAGCGTGGCCTGCTTGGCCACGCCGTACGCGGTGCCGGCGACGGTGCCTGCAACGTGCGTGCCGTGACCGTGACAGTCGGTCGCGTCGGTGTCGTTGTCAACGAAGTCGTATCCGGTGGTCAGCCGAGTGCTGAAGTCATTGCTGGCGTAGATGCCCGTATCGATGACATAGGCACGAACGCCGGCTCCGGTGCCTGCGGGAGTGAAGGTGGTGTTCAGCGGGAGTGAGCGCTGATCAATGCGGTCAAGGCCCCAAGGCGCGCAGCCTTGAGTGCCGGTCGGGGTGCTCGATGAGCAAGGCTCTGGCGTTGCAGTGGCGGTTGGAGATGCGGAGCCCGTGGGTGTCGGGGTAGCCGTAGGCGCAGAGCCTGGCGTGATCTGGAACCAGTAGCGCCCATTAACGTCGAGAGCGCCCTTGCCCAACGGAACGTTCTTGTTTGTCTTAAGAGCAGTTCCAACTCCGTCAACATACGGATTCGGAGTCACCCCGCTGGAGGAGAAGCGGTAACTGTTAGCTCGGTTCGCGGGATCGGCGTAGCCGATTTCCAACGGGACATTCGTGGTCGCAGCATTGATGCCGTCGTAGTTGAAGATCAAGTCGACATCGCCGGTTGCACGACCGGAGTCTGCAGAGGTCCTCGGCAGAATGATCAACTGGGCTGAGTAATACGGCGCACTCTGGTCGTAGTGTCCGACGTTGACCCAGTTGATGCAGTAACCGCCGGTGACGCCATCGAAGGAATTCTGCAATGGTCCGTACTTCACGACAGTCGTTGCGTTGTTTCGCGTATCGATGTCGGTGAACAGGGGGAGTACAAGCGGGCGATTGGTCGTGCGCAGATCTACGTTTGTGTAATCGGTGAAGCTTCCCCTGCCGTCGTTGAAGGAGAGGCCGCCGTTGTTGTTGATCAGGATCTGGCTGTAGCTGCTGCCAAACCAGTTGACAGAGAAGCCGAGATTGACTGCCGAGGTTCCGACGTCGTCACCGCGAGGCAGGCTGTTGGTGGTGCAGCCCGGGTCGGTCACCACCGCGCCACCGACATTCGCTGATGGCTCATTGATTGAAACTGGCTTATCGACTTCCACGCTGACGACGCCGCGTGTAGAGGCGAGAGCTGAAGCGTCTTCCGCACTCATTTGCACTGCAAGACCTTCGATTGCTTTGTCATAGCTCGCTGTGACTATGCCGCCGGCGTCGGTCACGATATTCGCGACCGCTGACTGCTGTCCCGGGTCAACAGTGACGATGTACCGACCAAGGCCATTCGGGAGTGAACTGCTGGGAGCCGCGGAGGGATCTGTGGATGCGAGTGAAGGTGCACTCGACCCAGGACTCGCGCTGGGGGATGCGCTCGCAGCAGGTGGGGGATCGGCGATCGGGTCTGCCGCGGCGGACGTGGCCCAGAAAGATGCGGCGACCACAGTCAACGAGACCAGGGCAGCGGAGATGCCCTTCGCCGCTCTATTTCTCATGCCGCTCCCTGTACTCACTGGATAAGGATGCCTCACCTTTGCTCGGTCAATTGACCACCCCTTTCGACTCTGCCGCTCCCTGGGAAGTTCCCGCCGCAGACGGCTATCTGACTGGATCGGGTCAGGCCCATGTAAGGAGAGGGTTAGGTCTGCCTCGACTCGGGTTTGAGAGGAAGACGCAGAGGGGAATCTGGGTTCGAATAGTTGTAGTCGGCACCGGCCGGCACAGAAGGAGATCATCGTGACCACCCCCATGACCCCCGCGGGCATGCCCCAGGCTGATCAGGCGCCAATCGCGCAGCCCGCTCCCCACTACTCCGCACCCGCGGCGAAGAAGTCCCGTATCGGTGCCGCCGTCATCGGTGGCGCAGCAGTAACCGCGCTGCTTGGTGGTGCCGTTGGCGGTGCCGTCGGCTACACCGTTGCCAACAACAACTCGGCCTCAGCCGTGGCCACTGCTTCCACGGCAGAAGGTGGCAACATCTCCGTGCCCGCAGGCAGCTCAGTCGTCGACCTCGCCGCCGCCGTGCAGCCGGCAGTCGTACAGCTCGATGTGACCGGTGCCAATGGCTCAGGAACCGGTTCGGGCTTTGTCATCAGTCCCGATGGCTACATCGTGACGAACAATCACGTGGCCGGCCCAGCAGGGAAGGAGGGCAGCATCAGCGTCACCTTCGCCGATGGCAAGACTGCAACGGGCACACTCGTCGGTGCAAGCCCCGATTACGACATCGCGGTCGTCAAGGTTGACCGCACCGGTCTCCAGGCTGTCCCGATGGGCGTCTCGCATGACCTGAAGGTGGGCCAGAGCGTCATTGCAATCGGTTCACCGCTCGGACTGCAAGGCACTGTCACGACCGGCATCGTCAGCGCACTTGATCGTCCGGTCACTGCCGGCGAGGGTGGCGGCGACACCTCATTCATTAACGCGATCCAGACTGACGCTGCGATCAACCCCGGCAACTCCGGTGGCCCGCTGATCAACGCTTCAGGCGAAGTAATCGGCGTGAACTCGGCAATCGCGAGCATGGGCGCTGCTGCGGGTCAGCAGGCCGGCTCCATCGGCCTCGGCTTCGCGATCCCCATCGACACGGTGAAGCGTGTGTCGAATGAGCTGATTAAGAACGGCTCTGCGAGCACTCCGGTTATCGGCGTACAGCTCGACACGGGTTACACCGGTGACGGCGCCAAGGTCGGCGAGGTCACTTCGGGCGGCGCCGCTGAAGCTGCAGGAATGCAGTCCGGTGACGTCATCACCAAGATCGACGGCAAGAAGGTTGCCGATTCCACCGCACTGGTTGTCACTATCCGCTCACATGCGCCTGGCGACACCATCACCTTGACTGTCGTCCGCGACGGCGACCAGGTGGTCAAGCTCCCGCTGACTCTCAAGTCGGCTCCGAAGAGCTAGCCACGCAAGCCAGCAGCGCGCCCCGGTCGGTCCTCCTCCCGACTCGGGCGCGCTGCTTCGTTTCCGACGCCCCAATTGCGGAAAGCACTGTTCGCAGGCACTCTTAAGGGGTGCTTCCCTCACTTCCATCTCCACGCGGTGCGCTGGATTCCACTCGCGAGCAGATCGCGGCTGGTTTTCGTCGCATCGTCTCGGGGGATCCCACGGGAGCACCGGACTGGGTGCGCGGCATGGCCGATGGTGATGACATCGGCTACTTCGGGCCAGGCTCGGCGGCCTGGGCGGTACACGGCTCGCTGCCGACCATCGTCGGCGGAATTCGTGCTCTTCTTATGCAGGCACTTCATCCGGGGGCACTCGCTGGCGTGATGCAGCACTCGCGCTACGAGGCGGATGCGCTCGGTCGACTCGCTGGTACCACCCAGTGGCTTACCGTCGTGACCTTCGGCGACACGACTGCGGCGGATCGTGAATGCGCTCGCGTTCGCGGGATGCATCGCAAGGTGTCGGGCACGTATGACGCTGATGGCGCTGAGCGTGCATATTCGGCAATGGATCCTGATCTACTGCGCTGGGTGCATGTTGCGTTTACCGATTCCTTCCTGGCCACTCATCGAGTCTGGGGCGGATCTATCCCTGGTGGCGACGACGCCTATGTGCGCGAGTGGGCGAAGGCCGGTGAGCTTGTCGGTGTGGTGAACCCGCCGCGATCAGTGGCGGAGCTCGAGCAGCAGCTGCGTGACTTCCTGCCTGATCTGCGCGGGGGAGAGGCGGCAGACCGCACCGTCGACTTCATTCGCAATGTGCCGATGCCCATTCCGGCGCGCCCTCCCTACGCACTTCTCTTCGCCGGCGCCGTGGCCACGATGCCCGCTGAGCATCGGTCATTGCTCAAACTGCCGAATGTGCCGCTTACCTTGGCCAAGCCCGCTGTCGGCGCCATGCTGGGCACCCTCGGCCTCGTGTTGGGACCCCATTCCCCGAGTCAGCAGGCTGCCTTCACTCGAATTGACCGACTCGCCGAGGTTTCCGCGATTTGACCCACCCCCCGTACCTCGGGTGATGATGGAACGCATGTGGCTGGTGAGGCGTTCTGTGCGTACTGCTGTGACGACCTCCGTAGTGGCCGTGGCGGGCGCAGGCATCCTGCTCTCCGGTCTGGCAAACCCGGCCGAAGCAGTGGTCCCGGCAGCGGATCCCACTGCATCAGCCACCCCAACCCCCACGGCAAGTGCGAGTTCGACGCCAAGCGCGACGGCAAGTGCCACGCCGTCGGTCTCACCGACAACGTCACCCAGCACGTCGCCCACGGCCTCCGCGGCTGATTCGGCGAGCCCGGCTTCCTCACCGGCGGCAACCCCAACGTCAACCCCCGTGCCTTTGCCGACGGAGATCGGCAGCTGGTGCCGAGCGCTGCTTCCCCCGGGACCAACGAATTCGGTCAAGACCGCCGCCTGGAATCTGATGGGTGGAAAAGCGACCATGTCGCAAGGTGGCACCTACTTGCTCGCCGAGCATCCGAACTGGCAGCCGCAGGCAGGCACGGACACGTCCGGTGACCGTCACGTGAACTCACTGAATTGGGCTCTGCCGCTGCTCTACCGCGGCGTTCAGGTGCAGAGCCAGCCAATGATCGATCGCTTTCGCACGCTGCTCACGTATTGGATCAACGATCATCAAGGCAAGAGGGCTTACTGGGTCGATGGCTCGATCTACGGAGGCCTTCGTACGCAGACACTTCTCTGCGCAGCTCAGACGCTGGGCGATCCACTGATAGTCAATGCAGCGCTCCGAGATGCGCGCACGATGATCGGCTCGCGAAACTCGCAGGGAAATGCAGTCATCGGCGCGAACAACACTGACCTGATCCGACAGACCGGTGCGCTGGGAGTCTTCTGCTCCATCGGTGACACTGCGAACCGGGACCGCGCCTGGGGCAATGTTCTCGGAGTCACGCGCGGAATCATTCAAGGTGATGGAAGCGATGTCGAGGGCTCACCCGGCTACGCGATCTATGACGAGAACATCCTGCAAGACGTGGAGCGTGCTGCCGCGACATGCGGTATTCCGGCGGGTGAGGTTACTGAGCTCAAGGGTCGGCTGTACGACTTCGTCTCTACAGCAACCCGCCCGGACTACAAGCTGGTATCGATCGGTGACACCATCAACCAGCGCCTTTCCAATTCCTTTGCCCCGGGAGACCCGCGCGCGGACTGGTTGCGCAGTGCGGGCTCAGCCGGTGCGCCTCCGTCAATGCTCTACTCGTACTACGACGGTGGTTATGTCTTCGCGCGCGCCGGATGGAATCCGCAGCCAGGTGGGGCTGACACGTTCTATTCACTGCGCTATTCCTCGCAACGTCCCAACACTCCGCACGCGCATGACGACGGTGCCGCGCTCACCTTGTATTCGCGCGGTGTCGAGTGGATAGGGGATCCAGGTCCGTATCGGTATGAGAACGGCAGTGAGCTTCGAATCTTCATGCGATCGCGCAATGCCCATTCCTCTTTCACTGTAAGTAATGTGGCACGCACCAAGTCGAACAAGGTCACCAAACTCGTCACGACTTCCGACTGGCCTAAGGGTGGCAACGACAACACGTGTGTTCGCGACAGCACCTGGAGCAATGTCGTGGTCACGCGTTGCGTCACCTATGTGCGCTCGATTGATGCGGTGATCGTGACCGATCAGGTTAATGCGGGCAAGAGCTCAAAGCGCAATCGTGTCGTGACCCAACGCTGGCAACTGCCACCCGGCATCGGTGCCGAGCAAGTCAACGGCGGGTTCGCACTTGCCAAGGAGGACAAGCGTCTTGACGTCGTGAAGGCCGGTGACGGCGGTTGGTCGGTCAAGACAGCCAAGCCGGGGTCAAGTGTGGGCTGGTTCACCGGCGCCTGGGGTGAACGACTTCAAGGTGCTGTTCTGATGCGTGAGCTACGACTTCCGAAGGGCGCGTCGTCTCACACGGAAGTGACTGTCTTCGTTCCGCGCACGGCAGCCGAGTCGACTCCGGTCACGATCAATGGTGATTCGGTCACCATCACTCGCGGAGGCACGACGATCACGACTGCTTTGCCGCGTCCGTGACTACGAATTAACGAGGGTATCGAGTTCAGTTCTGTGAGGAAGTGACGGAACGGCTCCTGCCTTCGTCGTCGCGAGGCCACCTGCAGCAGCGGCCCATCGAAGTGCAGTGTCGAGGTCGTGGCCTTCTGCAAGCGCGGCGACCAGGCCACCGCAGAAACCATCGCCTGCAGCAACAGTGTCGATGGGTGTGACGGTAAAGGCAGGAACGTTGCCAGATGACTCGGCCGTGGCCCAGATTGCACCATCGCCGCCGCGCGTGATGATTGCGCAGGTCACGCCACATGCCACCAGGTGTGCGGCAGCGGCCTGAGCACCTTCGAGTGTTGATGTGTCCAGGCCAGTGAGCTGTGCAGCCTCGTGCTCGTTAGGCAGCACGATGTCGACGGCGCGCAAGAGTTCGACGGGGTAGTCGAGCACTGGTGCCGGGTTCAGGATCGTGCGGGCGCCCTTGGCCCTACCCACGACCATCGCTGCCTCGATCGAGGCAAGTGGCACCTCCCCTTGGGTGAGGACGATGGTGACGTCATCGATTTCTGACAGCGCGGCGGCGACGTCATCAGGCGAGACCATTCCGTTGGCTCCCGGTACGACCACGATGCGATTCATGCCCGTGCGATCGACCTCGATTAGTGCGGTACCAGAGGGGCCGTCGACGGTGCGAACGCCCGAGTCGCCGATCCCCTCGCTCGTGACAATGCCTCGTAGCCAAGAACCAGAGTCATCCGAACCCACGGCACCAATCATCTGCACCTTTGCGCCAAGGCGGGCTGCGGCAACTGCCTGATTGAGCCCCTTGCCGCCGGGATGCTGATCGAGGGTGCGACCCATGACTGTCTCGCCGGGATCAGGCATTCGGTCAAGACCAACTACCAGGTCGACATTGAGGCTGCCCACGACTACGACTGTTCCCATGACGCCAGTATTGCGTCAGCGATCGGGAGTCGCCGCGATTCACCGAAGATGCTGCGTCACAATGGGGTGACGCAATCGTGAAAGGAAATCCCATGAGAATCGCCATCGGCTGTGACCACGCGGGCTTTGCGCTCAAGACCGCACTCAAGGAGTGGCTTGAGTCCGAGGGATATGACGTCAACGATTGCGGCGCCTTCAGTGATGAGCGTGTCGACTACCCGGTCTTCGGTGCGAGGGTGGGGGAGGTCGTCTCAGCCGGTAACGCTGATTTCGGAGTCCTTGTGTGCGGCAGCGGCCAGGGCATCTGCATGGCGGCGAACAAGATCACGGGCATTCGCGGTGGCGTCATTCGCGACAACTGGGATGCCGAAATGACCCGACGTCACAACAACGCGAATGTCGCCTGCTTCGGCGAGCGGGTGACTGAGCCAGCGGCGGCAATCGAGGCACTTCGAGTCTTTCTGAGCACCGAGTTTGAAGGTGGCCGTCACGAAAGCCGGGTCGAACTTCTCGCGGCGCTCGATGAAGGTGCCGAGATCTAGTTCAGCAATGTGCCGGTGCGAGCAGCCGAGACGAGTTGTCGCACCGCAGCAATCACTCGGGTCGGATCATCCTGCTGAATCACGTGACCTGACTTCGCATCGAACCAGTGCAGTGAATTTGTCGAGAGACCTGCGGCCTTGGCTTGTTCAGCGTTCCAGCGCTTGTCATTCTCGCCAGTGGGGTGAGCGGTGCCTGCGGTCAGCACGATCAGAGGCAGTGAACCGAGATCGGGTCCGCCCTTCGTCGCCCTCTCACTCGCGTTCATGTTGATGGTCGTTCCACCCTCATGCCAGTTGCCTCGGTACGACGCGGTGTAGGTGCGATGGATGCCGGGGAAGACCGCGTCGATGAGAAGCATCCCTGCGAGATCAGACCCATTCTCAGCGGCGAACGCCCGAGCTATCAGCCCGGCGTAGGAGTGAGCGACGAGGATGTATGGGCCACTCTCGCCGACAGTGGTGAGAAGCGACCGGAGCTCGGAGGCCTGCTTCCCGGCATCGGTGACCTTCGATCCGCTTCGCGACGGACTGCTGCCTAGCCCTGGACGGTCATAGATGCAGGTTCGAGTGAGCTTTCGGAATGCCGGAAGCACCCGATTCCACATTCGATGATCAGCATTGAGCCCTGAACTGATGACGACTGTGGGTGAGCCGATGCCCTGGCAGTCGATCCACTGGCGTTGGCCGCCGGCGTCAACCACCTGACCGGCAGCGCCGGCCGCGGGAGAGCAGAGCAATACGGCAGATCCGACCAGGATCATGGCCAGAAAGCGAAACCGTAGTGAACTCACGGACTAAGTAGGCCACAGGTTTGAGGGTGACGTCCACGGGGTAGATACCCTCTAGCCGCTGGGGAGATGCCCCGGCATTGAAGGAGTTCATCATGACCCGCACCGGTCGTATCGTCGCCGCAAGCGCGACCGCACTGCTCGGTATCGCCGTTCTCGCCGGTTGCTCGGCATCCACCTCGTCGACCCCCGCTGCACCGGCTTCAGAAGCTGCCGCGAGTGCCGCCGCTAGCCCCATCGGAGGCGACGTGCTGCCCCCCGTCATGGTTGATGCCACCGCCACCACGGCTGAGGCGAAGGTTGGCGACACCATCGTGTTCAACGTTGCCAAGCTCGCCGGCACCACAATCTCGACCAGCACCCCTGACCTCGTCGAGCTCACCCAGGGTGGCGAGAAGGATGGCGCAGAGTTCAACCCGGGCGCCAAGGCACTCGCTGCAGGCACCGCAGTCGTTACTGTCACCAACCCTGACAGTTCAATGCGCGATGTCACCATCACCATCAGCGAGTAATCACCAAGTTCTGAAACGAGGGACCGGCCATCGGCCGGTCCCTCGTTCTTTGTCCTCAATAGAATTGTCGTATGACATCGATTGCTCTCGTGACCTGTGCAGCGCTCCCCGATCTCGACCCTGACGAGCTGCTTCTCAAGGACGGGCTCGAAGCCGAGGGTTTCACTGTTGCGTCATGTATCTGGACAGACTCAAGTGTTGACTGGTCGGCGTATGACCTCGTGATCGTGCGCTCGCCTTGGGACTACACCGAATTCCATGAGGACTTCATTGCGTGGGCAAAGCGTGTAGCCGCGGTCACCTCCTTGCTTAACCCCGCCGACGTGATCGAGTGGAATACCGACAAGCGTTACCTGCGAGATTTGCTCGAAGCTGGCGTGCCAGTCGTTCCCACGGTTTTCCTCGAGCCCGGCGGCGTCACTGAATGGGAGCCGCCGGCTGGATTCGCCGAATATGTCGTCAAGCCTGCCGTGTCGGCGGGTTCGCGCGACACCATGCGCTACATCGCTGCTGAACCGATGGACGCACCTCGCGCACATGCGCAGCGACTGCTCGATGACAACAGGGTCGTGATGATCCAGCCGTATCTCGATGCCGTCGACACTGTCGGAGAAACTGCGGTGATCTACATGGGCGGCGAGTTCTCGCATTCCATTCGCAAGGGCCCGATGCTCGCTCCCAACGCCGAAGGTGAACGCGTCGAGGGCCTGTATGTCGTCGAAACCATTGATCCACGCGTTCCGACCGAGGCAGAGCATGAGGCTGCTCGCCAGGTGCTTGCGGCAATCCCCGGTGGCTCTGATCGCGTGCTCTACGCGCGCGTCGATCTGATTCCCGGCCCGAACGGAGAACCCTTGCTTCTTGAGCTCGAACTCACCGAGCCTTCACTCTTTTTCGCGAAGCACGAGTCAGCGGCTAGCAACATGGTCGCGGCCATCAAGGCTCGTCTCTAGCCGCGCACTCCTCGCCAGGCGAGCATGCCGCCGTCGATCGGAATAGCGACCCCGGTGATGAACGAAGACTGATCAGAGGCCAGGAAGCACACGAGGTCCGAAACCTCCGACGGCTCGCCCATGCGCGGCAGTAGATGTGCGCCGGTCATACGTCGAAGAGTGTCCGCGCGATCCGGTGACGCATCGAGATGCCCGAGTGACATTGGGGTCTCAATCGTGCCGGGCAGGTAGCAGTTCACCCGCACCTCAGGCGCTAGGTAAAGCGCACTGGACTTCGTGAACTGAATGACGCCCGCCTTGCTCGCTCCGTAGGCGACTCCTGCCTTTGTCCCGTTGATTCCGGAGACCGAAGCGGAGTTTATGATCGTGGCGCCTCGACCCGATGCACGAAGGTGCGGTGCCGCAAACTTGGTCATGAGCCAAATCGCCTTCAAGTTGACGTCCATCACGAGATCCCAGGTTGCCTCGTCAAGCCCTTCGATCGTGGCGTTGTCACTGAGCTGGGAGTCGATGACCCCCGCGTTATTCACGACGCAGTCCAGGCCACCCATGAACGTGACCGATCCGTCGATCAACGCCTCGATCTCGGCCCCGTTGCGTAGATCAGCCCTGATGAAGGTTGCCTTGACGCCAATATCGCGCACGGCCTCGGCAATGGAGTGGCCATTGGACTCGTTCACATCGGTGACGACGATCGCCTCGGCGCCGGCTGCCGCCATTCCCAGGGCGATGGCATATCCCATGCCTTGCCCCGCGCCGGTAATCAGGATTCGCTTACCTGCGAGCTGGCTCATCGATTCATCCAGCCGGGAAGCACGGAGCCGGAGCGATCAATCGAGATGCGCTTCTCAGCAATCCGGGCCACGCCGTTCTCGATTCGCACCCGGTCGGTGTAGTTGCCCCAGCCGAGCGTCGAGGTCTCGTCACCGGCAAAGGTGTAGATGAAATACGAGTTCACGATGACCTCGCCGCGAGACATCCACTCGGCGCTGGTGTTGATGATGAAGTGCTTGCGATCGAGGGGGGCCTCGAGAGCTCGGCGGTAGTTCGCGATGACAGCCTCACGCCCCACATGAGAGCTGCTGCGCGAGATGAGGTTTGCGTCAGTGGTGAACGTCTCGGTCAGGAGATCCCAGTCCAGGGAGTCGATCGCTCGCGCATACTGCTGGGTTACGTTGCGGGCCGCCTCGATCGATTCGAGCTTCTCCAGGCGAGCGTGGACATCCTCAGTGGTCATGCGGGAAGTATTCCCATCGGTTGCTGGCCACGTGGTGGCTTTCGGAAAGTCATGTAGATGAATTTGGCCAAATCCGTTGACAGTCTCCGAGGGCGGTGGTGCACTGCCGCTACCGACAATTAAAGGGAGTGCGATGTCTGCCGTGGAGATTGAGGGAACGCTGCTGGATCCGGCCGTTCAGGCCTGTCCCTTCGCGTACCACCAGCAACTGCGCGAGAAGGCCCCTGTGTATCGGATGCCCGAAACCGGGTTCTATGTCATCTCTAATTACGACGACCTCAAGACAGTTCTGTCAGATCCCGCAACTTTCTCCAATGACATCGAGATCGAACAGCTTGCCGGTGAGGCTGCGGCTGATCTTGGTCGCATGTTCGATGACCACTTGGCTGAGGTGGGATGGGGACACGTGCAGACCCTGCAGCGCACCGACCCGCCCGTGCACGGTCGCTACCGCCGGCTGATCAATCGGACGCTCACCCCGCCAATGGTCAAGGCGATGCTCCCGAGCCTGAACCGGATCGCTGACGAGCTCATTGATGCCTTCATTGACAAGGGTGAATGCGACTTCGTTCAGGCATTCGCCTTCCCGCTGCCCGGGTTGATCATCGCCGAGCAGATCGGACTCGATGCCGACCAGATCAACACCTTCAAGGCCTGGAGCGACGGCATGCTCGCTCCGGCGATGGGCCTGCTTGTCGACGAGGCTTCGGCGAAGAAGTACGCGGAGGTCGAGGCAGAAGCGCAGCACTACCTGGCCAAGCTCTTCGAGGAGCGCCGAGCTAACCCGACCGACGACATCCTCTCGGCGCTGCTCGCTGATTCCACTGATGGCGACGAGCCGTTGACCATGCATGAACTTCAGAACCTGATGAACCAGCTCATCACAGGCGGCTACACGACTACGGCAGACTCGATCGCGAACGCGATGCTGCTGCTGATCGAGAATCCCGATCAGATGGAGTTGCTGCGCAACGACCGTTCGCTTCTTCGCAACTTTGCCGAGGAGGCACTTCGTCACTCGAGTTCCGTGCAGGGCCTGTTCCGACGCACGACCATAGATACCGAGCTCAGTGGTGTGACGATTCCGGCCAACAGCATCATTCACACCCGCTACGGATCTGCGAACTGGGACGAAAGCGTCTTCCCTGAGCCAGAGAAGTTTGACATCACGCGTGAGAATGCAAGCAAGCACCTCGCCTTCTCGCGTGGCCCGCACTTCTGCGTCGGGCAGCCACTTGCCATTCAAGAGCTGATGATCGGCTTCGATCGCATCCTGGATCGACTCGACAACATTCAGCTGGCACCGGGAGCGAATCTGCAGCGCACCGGCGGGCTCATCTTCTACTCACTGGTGGATCTGCCGATTACCTTCACCAAGCGGGGCTGACCGGCAACTCTGTGCCTGTGAGGCCACACCAGGGCCACTAGGGTTTGAGCACCATGTCGACTGCCAATCACCTGCCTGACGAGACCACGAAGGCGATCCTCTTCGACTGCGACGGCACCCTCGTCGACACGATGCCCGTGCATCGCGAGGTATGGCATCAGCTGTTCTTGAGATACGACTTCGTCATCACCGACGAATGGTGGGAGGAGTGGGCGAATCTGCCACTCCTGCCGATGGTCCTGTATGCCATTCCTGATGCGACGGCAGAGCTTGCCGAAGAGCTCAATATCGAAGCGATGGCCATGTACAACGAGATGCTCCACAAGATTGAACCTCTCGAGCACGTGGTCGATGTGGCCCGGCGTTATCACGGCAAACTTCCCATGGCCGTAGTCACCGGTGGGTATCGCGATGTCGTGGTGCCATCGCTCGACGCAGCCGGCATCACCTCGCTCTTCGACTTCATCGTCACTGCTGACGAAGTGACTCATTCGAAGCCGGCACCTGATCTGTACTCATTGACCATGCGAAAGCTTGGCGTTGATCCCGCAGATTGCCTCGTGTACGAAGACAGCGAAATAGGCATGACGTCGGCGCGCGGCGCTGGTGCCGGGAGAATTGTGGATATTCGCCAATGGCCATGAGCCTCAAGAAATCCATCCCGCTGATCTTGATGGTCATGGCCGTACCGGCAATTCCGGCGGTGCTCTTCGTTCTTCTCGGCTGGGGGGAGGCCAGCGGTATCTGGATGCTCGGCACGGTCACCGGCGCTCTTGCAGTTCTTTCGAGCACCGTTCGACTCTCCGTCTACACGGTGATCCTTCTCGCTATCGCCTCGACCCTCGCCGTTCTCAACCAGGGAAATCCCTGGGGATCGATGCTCATCATGGGTGTCTGCGCGGGGATATCCGGCATCGCGTCTATTCGAGGTCTTGTCTCGGCAGTGAACTTCTTTGCGATATCCGTGGCCTTCTTCGTTGCGCAGCCACCAGTGGTCTCAACCTCACTCTCGACGGTTCAGGATGCTCTCGTGGTCGGCTTCATTGCGCTGTGCGCCGGCTTCTGGGGCCTGACAATCACTAACAAGGTCTTCCACAAGATTCACTTCCCGCCCGCTGCACCACTTGAGGCGCGTCACGCGAGGCTCATGGCAATCATTCTCGCGCTGCTGGTCGGTGGAACGGCGTGGGTCGTGGCCGATCGGAACCTCGGTCACGGCGGAGCCTGGCTCATGATGACCATCCTCATCGTTGTGCAGCCTGGTATCTCCAGCACCTTCAAAAGAAGCGTGCAGCGCGCTATCGGGACGGTTGCCGGCTTCGGCATCGCCATCGTGCTGAGCGCCTTCGTGAGCACGCCGATAGCGGAAATTCTTGTGGGCGTTGTTCTGCTCGGGGTGTCCTTGCTCGTCAAGATGGACTCGAGGCGTGCCTACTGGCAATACGTCGTGTTCCTTACCCCAGGTGTCGTGCTCGTGGTCGCCTCGAGCGGTGACGAGGGCTCGCTGTTGCAACTCGCGATCAGTCGTCTGGGCTTCACGATTATCGGAAGCTTTATCGGCCTGATCACGGTGGCTCTCCTACTTCCGTACTACAGGAATTCGGTGGGCAAGCCCGACTCAGTACCGGCTAGTCGCGCCTGACCGCTGTCGGCCTGCCTCTCCTGAGCCCGTAGTCTTGGATGCGCTCGCGACGTAAGCCGTGAGCACGGGTCGCTAGCTCAATGGTTAGAGCTGCGGACTTTTAATCCGTAGGTTCCGGGTTCGAGCCCCGGGCGACCCACCACACGTTTTTCTGACGCATCGCTCGCGTCGTGAATCCATCAAGGTTTCAGACCGAGCTCAGGTCCTGATCAGTATCTCCGGGGACTCTACGAGCCGCGCTTCATGAGCGAGCTCAGACGAAGTCGGAAGCGTTCGAGGAAGCTCGCAGCCGGCTTTGGTTCCATACCAGGCTTCATTGCTCCGAGAGTGGCTGCGACGGCAACATCAATAGGCACGGTGTCGGGTGGCGATTCACTCACGTGTGTTGGCTCCGTGAGTCGCTCGGCGAGCTTCTCTAGATTCCCGATCACGTGCACACCGAGTTGCTCGATGACATCCACATCCGAACGCCCCAAGTCGGCTGCGGCATCAAGTGCCCACTGTGGCGTCACCAGTCGAGCCTCTTCGGTCGGCGGAAGGCGTCCCTCGGTGATGGCCTTGATAAGCGAATCGTGCTGCTGCTGACTGTAGGGCTTCCAGCCCTTGCCGCCGCCTACGGCGATGTTCAGGGCGCGAATTAGCTCGGCCTCGGGCACAGTCATCGAGCGATTATGCGAAGAGGCCTGAAATGCCAGCAGGAAGTTCTGTGGCATGCCGAGAAGTTGCTCGAATGCGCCGTAGATCGCAGTGCGATCGGAATCATCGACGACAACAACGGTGAGCCGTTCGGAACCGACAAGATCTGCCCATCTCTTCACCACTTCACCGTGGCTATGACGTATCCAGAAGCTTTTCGATTTCGGATGCATCTGATCGTGAGGTGTGGAAAGGATGTCAGTGAGCCATGTTGCGTAGTCCATCTCGAAACCCGACTTCAGCATCTGCTGCCAGGCGGAAGGAAGGATCTTGCCGAGATTTCTCAGCGTCAGAACGACATGGATGCGGTCGAGTCCTACGCGAGAGACAATCTCTGCCGCAGCCTCATTGTCGGCTTCGGCGAAGAACTCACTTGAGCACACGGTAATTCCCGGGTAAGCCTGAGCATGCTGAACGAATTCATTCCACGCCGAGACATCTGGCTTGTTCGCTCCGGTCGTGCGCCAGCCGAGCGGTCGACCGAGTGCTGACGAAGCGATCGCACGGTGGGCCTGTTGCTCGCCGGGGTAGGAGACACCGCAATCAGCGAGCGAAGGGCGGGCATTCTCGAAGGCTGCCTGGATGGCCGTGGTGCCGGACTTATGGACGCCGATGTGCAGGAGCATCCCGCCGCGGGGCAGAGCGGACGAGGAAGGCGAAGCGTTCTGCATGAGTGAAGTTTAATGTGGAGGTAGCTCGGTGACCTTTCAGCGCATGCTGAGTTCTATCGCTATCTCTCGGATCATCGATTCCTGAGCTGCAATGACTTTGTGATCGGCAAGTGCCTGCCAGAGTTCATCAGGCCTAAGACCGAATTCTGAAGAGATCTGCTTCACTTGCGGCGCGTAGCCGCTGAACACCCCTGCGAGTCCGCTTTCGATGCTCGAGGCCGTGGTGCGCGGTAGCTTGTCCGGGAACTCGCTCTCGACCAGTCGGCTCATTCCGAGCACCTGACGAAGATCCGGATGGCTAGCACCGTGATCGGTAGCCACGATGCACTCGAGCTGCGCGTTGCCAGAGCCGGCTCCTAGGCCCATGGCCGCACCATCAACGATGCTGGCACCGGCGCCCGATGCTGCATGAGCATTGGCCACAGCAAGACCGAGGTTGTTGTGCGCATGGAATCCGACTTCCAAGCCGAGTTCCTGGTGAAGCATCGCTACTCGTTCCTTCACCTCGAACGGCTCGAATCGGCCTGCGGAGTCCATCAAAATGATTGCGGACGCACCGTAGGACTTCATCTGTGCAGCATTGGCGAGTAGGCCTGCCAGTTCGATCATGTGCGACATCATTAGGACCCCATGAACGATGACGTCCTGATCGACGAGGTATTCCATGTGACCCTGAGCCACCGTCGCTTCGGTGACGTGCGTAGCAACTCGGAACACCTCGACGCCTAGTTCGATCGCCGGGCGCAGGTCACGATCGATCGTGGCAAAACCTGGAATCGTGTGAACTGCCAGTTTTGCCTCGTTGAGCGACTCACGGGCAGCGGCAAGAAGCACCTCATCGCTATACGCCGATTTTCCGACGAGGAAAGACGAGGCGCCGAGTCCATTTCCGTGCCCGACCTCGACAGCCCACACACCTGAGGAGTCTGCTGAAGTGCAGTACTCACGTACGAAGCTCTCGGTCAGTTGATGTCGCAGCGCGTGATTGCCGTCTCTCAGAGTCACATCGTAATAAGTCGTCATGACTGCGCCTCCGCCAGAAGATGATGACGACCAATGATCCGTGCTGACTCAACCGCAGCGGAATTGATGATGTCGAGGTTCCCTGCATGCGGAGGAAGGTAGAAGCCTGCCCCGATTACTCGAGCAGTGACAGACACCAAATTCTCGCTGAGTAAGTGCGGCTCAACTGCGAGGTCGTACCCGTGAACCGCATGCTGGACTTCTGCCACCATCTCTGCGCACGCGATGTGAACGGCCTCGAGATCGATCACGTCTGCCTGAACAATCGCGGTGGTACGCATCATGACCGGCGGATCCGCTGGATTGAGAACGAGGATTGCCTTAGCCCGCTCGCAACCCGTTACTTGCGCGGCCAGCGCCTCGGTGGCTTCAATGTAGTGATCAATATTTCGGCGCGTGGCAGGCCCGGCGGAGCCGGACGAGACACTGATCGACACCTCGACCTCTTGGATACCGCTCACTCCCTGCGTGATCGCGTACAGCAGAGGACCGGATGACTGTCCACCGCAACTGATCATCGAAAGGTTGTCGGGCTCGACACCCGGGTTCAGGTGCATGGAGTCGACGCGATCAACCAGGCAGGGCACCGTCGGGCGACCGATGCTTGAGGGGGTCAAGTCGATAATCCACTTGCCGTGCGCTTTCGTGATTGCCCAGTGCTCGGGATGGTCGAATGACGACGTCGCGTCGAAGACGCCATCGAGGTAGTCGAAGTGAGGTATGAGGCCGGCGATTCCGTTCGAGGCCACCAGCGGAATACGCCCATCGAATCGATGCAGGCCCGGGCTATCGGGTCGTCGACCTGCGATGGCCACCACCTCGAAGTCATCGTCGACCAGGAGGCGTTCGCCCAGATCAATGCCTATGTTTCCTGAGCCGAGAATTGCGACTCGAATTCGATCATGGGCCACGGGAATAAGTTAGTGGGGTACGACCACGCCTTGGGTATCTCGAGTACAAGACGTGAACGATGTGACGTTTTCTTGCGCTCAGGCGAGATGCGTTACCTGCTTAGCGGGTACTCGAGATGACACGTACGCTGCGAGAAGCGCCAGAGCGCAAGAGATCGCGGTGCGTTGGTCCATCGCAATGCCGACCATGGGATTCACGAGGTCGAATGCGAAGGCGGTGAGGATTTGCCCCGCCACGGAAAGGAGTCCTAGGCGGAGCACTCCGATTGCGCCGACCGACCAGGCAGCGAGGGAGACAAAGGCGGCCCCCATGAACCCAGGAGTAATTGCCCACCACGGCATGTTCTGGACAGGCTCAAGCGGCGTGACCTGAGTTACGGCCAAGAGAAGCGTGACGAGGGCGAGGGCAATCGCGCCTATCGCGAAATTCAGCCAACCGGAGGCAAGCGGCTCACCCGTGGCACGTGCCACTCGACCGTTGATGGCCTGCTGCACGGCAACTCCGCAGCCGGCACTGAATGCCAACAAGCTGTAGACGGGTGTGGTGGCGGAAAATCCGCTCGTCAGGAGTTCGGGAGCCACCTCGAGCCCCACTGCAGTAAGTGCGATAAATGCGCCGAGCACCCGAGGGACACTTGGCGGCTTCCGACCAGCTGGCCCGAGCCCCAGCGCGTCCACGACGACCCCAGCGATGATCAGACCGGAGATTAGGGCGACCACGAAAAGCGACAGCCCGAGTTTGGGCACGCACAGCGATGACGAGACCACGAGCCACGAGCCCAGTACGCCTCCGAGGCACTGGTACCAGCGAAGTTGGCCGGTTCTGAGAAGGCGGGGCAGTGAACTGACTGCCCGTCGAAGGGAGCTTCGCGAAAGAATGATGAGGGAAAGGACTGCGAGACCAACGGCGTAATTGACCAGAACGAATTCGGGATCGTTCTGGGTGAACTCGTGGAAGCTCCCCACGACCCTGGCCTGGGATGCCGTCAGGATGCCAACCATGAGTGCCCCAGCGATCGGGGCGGCGGTTGAGCCATGCATGGAACGCATGAGCGGGAGCCTAAAGGCTCGACTCACGCATGAGGTGCTGTGCCGCGAAGCGCTGCACGTTCGGTCCCAATTCACCGCTTGAGGCGTCAATTCGGACGAAATCTGGAAGGCTGTAGCAAAGGAACGCGACGGACCCCAACACCCGTGGTCGGCTGCGTTCGGCCCCGAACAGAGCGCATGCATGAAGGAGTGTCAACGAGATGTACGCAGTAGTCGATCCCGCCACCGGAGAGCAGATCAAGGCCTATCCCACAGCGACAGATGCGGAGATCAACGCAGCCGTTGCAGGCAATGCCGCGGCTCACGCCGCTTGGTCCGCGCGTTCAGTATCGGAGCGTGCTGCGATCGTGAAGCGCATTGGCGAGCTGCACACTGAGCGTGCCCAGGAGCTCGGCTCCATCATCGTCCGCGAGATGGGCAAGCCGCTTGCCGATGCTGTCGGCGAGATCGAGTTCAGCGGAATGATCTATGACTACTACGCGGAGAACGCCGAGCGTCTACTCGCCGATCAGCCGATCGCCATGGCTGATGGCGAGGGAACCGCAGTGATCCGTCCCTCATCGGTCGGCACGATCCTCGGCATCATGCCCTGGAACTTCCCGGCCTACCAGGTCGCCCGTTTCGCCGGCCCGAATCTGGCGCTCGGCAACACAGTTCTACTGAAGCACGCACCGCAGTGCCCGGAGTCTGCAGCGTTCATCGCTCAGATCTTTGTTGATGCAGGCGTGCCCGCTGGCGTGTACACGAACATCTACGCAACCAACGAGCAAATCGCCGACATCATCGCCGACCCCACCGTTCGCGGAGTCTCGCTCACCGGTTCGGAGCGAGCAGGCGCTGCTGTCGCAGAGATTGCCGGTCGCAATCTCAAGAAGGTCGTACTCGAGTTGGGTGGCTCTGATCCGTTCATCCTGCTGAGCACCGATGATCTCGATGCCACGGTTGATTCCGCGATCTTCGCGCGTACCGACAACACCGGCCAGGCCTGCAACGCAGCAAAGCGTTTCGTCATCATCGATTCGCTCTACGACTCGTTCCTGGCTCTGTTCACCGAGAAGATGCTGGCGATGGAGGCGGCGAGCCCGCTTTCGTCTGCTGCGGCGGCGGCAAACCTGGCCGGCCAGGTTGATCGCGCAGTTGCTGCTGGCGCATCTCTCGCAACGGCGGGCGAGCGGAATGGTTGCTTCTTCCCGACCGGGGTTCTGACAAATGTCGCATCGGATAACCCTGCTTACCGCGAGGAGCTCTTCGGTCCGGTGGCGCAGGTATACCGCGCGAAGGACGAAGACGATGCCATCCGCATCGCGAACGACACTCCTTATGGTCTCGGCTCGTATGTCTTTACAACCGATCAGGCGCAAGCGATCCGTGTGGCCAACAAGCTCGACACCGGCATGGTGTTCATCAACGGTGTTGGTCTCGACGCACCCGATCTGCCATTCGGTGGCACCAAGCGCTCCGGCTTTGGCCGCGAGCTCGGCACCTTGGGTATCGAGGAGTTCATCAACAAGAAGTTGATTCGCTCCGTCACCTGATCGAGACGATCGCGGCTTCTACTGCGAGAGTCCGCCGGCCTTGTGAATCGCGCGAATGACGTGATACCCAAGGTAGGCGGACGCTGCCGTGCCGATCAGCCCGGGAACCGATACGCGACCCACAGTTGGCCCGGCCTTACGAGAGAGCATCTGAGCGGTGCCATTGATAGTGGCGGTCGCGACAAGTGCGTAGGCGAGTCGGTTCACCGGTCGATCGATGCCATTGATCGTGAGCGGAACTTTGAGCTCGCCACGACTCGTGGCCTCCAGCAGGCGGGTGAGGTCGCCAGGGAGCACTTCGATGAGGTGTTCCCAACGATGTGCTGTGCCGAGAGCCTTGCGCATCAATCGCTTGGGCGACATGCGTTCCTTCTGGATCTCCTGGGCGAAGGGCATGAGCAACTCGGTCAAAGTGAGCGAGCTGCCTGATTCCTGGAGAATTCCCTGCAGCTGCATGACCACGATCAGCATCAGTGACATGTCGGTGGGCATGCGGAGGTTGTACTGCCGAACGATGTCCAAGAGTGCAGCGATTGCGGAGCCAAGGTCGGCATGCATGGTCGCGCTTCCCTTAGTTCCGGGGAAGTAGGTTTCGATCCAGCCCTCGAGGTCCGCCTGCAGCCGCGTCTCATCAAGATCCGACGGACCCGGCGAAACCTTCAGCATGCAGCGAGTGGACTCCTCGATATCGCCGGTGAGCACACTGGCGAGGAAGTCAATGAAAGCCTCGCGCATGCCATCGCGCAGTCGTCCGCACTTGCCGAAGTCGAGCACGCCCAATCGGCCATCATCGAGGATCAACAGATTGCCCGGGTGAGGATCAGCGTGGAAGAGGCCATCGACGAAGATCATCTGGAAGTACATGTTGGCGATCATGCGAATGATGTCGTTTGCCTGCTCGACCGCGAGGTTGTTGATGATCGATGAGAAGCGTGTGCCGTCGAGCATGCTCTCAGTCAGAACAGATTCGCCGGAGAGTTCAGGGAACGGGGTCGGGAATACATACGTGTCGTTACCTGCGAAGTTTGCGGAGATGCGCACCAAGTTCCCGAGTTCACGACGGAAGTCGAGCTCGTCGGTCAAGCTCGTCGAGAGTTGATGCGCGACCTGAACGGGCTGAAGCACGCGCGTTGCCGCGACATCCTTTTCGAGCAGGGCTGCGAGTGCATTGAGGATCGCAAGATCCTGAGCGACTACCTCGGGGACGCCGTCGTGACGCACCTTGACCACGACATCAGTGCCATCGAGAGTGACGGCCTTACAGACCTGCCCCACTGATGCGGAGGCGAGGGGAACGAGGGTGAAGGAAGAGAAGGCCTCATCAAGGGACATCTTTAGATCCGTCGTGACGGTCGCGGTGATCTGCTCCGGGGTATCAGCGGGATCATCAGCCTGGAGTGCACTCAATGCTTCGGCGATTTCCGGTCCGACGAGATCAGCACGTGTACTGAGTAGCTGACCGATCTTGATGAAAGTGGTGCCGAGCTCCTGCATGGCGCTGCGAAGTCGCTCACCGCGGCTCATCGCCATCAAGGCGGGATCCGGCTTCGTCTTACCCGCCAACTGCACGAGCAGCGGATGGCCCTCAAGGGTCATGGCGTCGGCAAGGCCGTACTTGATGATCACCGAGACGATGAACTCGGCTCGAGCCCGGTTCTCGACGAGGGAGAACATCGGGGAGCGGTTCTCAAGTCCCTGCAGGACGTCCATGTACTTCCTTTGTGCCGGATTACGAGTGACGAGTGGAGTGAGACCGTATCCGCTTACATCCGTGCGCCGCCTCGCGTTATTGGAAAACCGAGTAGGCGGCTGTTTTGCCTGTTGCCAAATCGTTATGAGAACAGCCTAATTTGTGACCAAATTCGCCTTGCGCGATATGGGTGTCTTGCATATGTTGTGGCTCGCAACATATTGCGATGTCCGTGAGTCGATGCCCGTCTGGGCGAGTGGAGAGTTGATGTCCGACGACCTGACCCCGAAGCCAGAGCACAAGTTTGCCTTCGGCCTCTGGACCATTGGTCACCCCGGCCGCGATCCCTTCGGCGACGCGACTCGCCCCCCGATCGACCCGGTCGATTTCATTCGTGGGCTCGCCGACATCGGCGCCTGGGGCGTCAGCTTCCACGATGACGATCTCATGACCTTCGGCGCCCCTGAGTCCCAGCGCCGCGCTGAGCTCGATCGCTTCAAGAAGGGTCTCGAAGAGACCGGCATCGTCTGCTCAATGGCGACCACGAACCTGTTCTGGCATCCAATGTTCAAGGACGGTGCATTTACGTCCAATGATCGTGACGTGCGCCGCCTGGCGATCCAGAAGACCCTCCGCAACCTTGACGTAGCGGCAGAGCTTGGAGCCCCGACCTACGTTCTCTGGGGTGGCCGCGAGGGTGTGGAGTCAGCCGCAAGCAAGGAGCCCGGTGACGCACTCTCCCGTTACAAGGAGGCCATGGACTTCCTTTGTGGCTACGTCGTCGACAAGGGCTACGACATTCGCTTTGCCATCGAGCCCAAGCCCAATGAGCCTCGCGGCGATACCTTCCTGCCCACCATTGGCCACGCAATGGCCTTCATCGAGATGCTCGAGCATCCCGAGATGGTCGGCCTGAATCCTGAGGTCGCCCACGAGACCATGGCCGGACTCAGCTTCTACCAGGGTGTCGCACAGGCGCTCTGGCAGAAGAAGCTGTTCCACATCGACCTGAACGATCAGAAGATCGGGCGCTACGACCAGGATCTCCGCTTTGGTTCCGAAGGCATCAAGGATGACTTCTTCCTGGTGCGCCTGCTCGAGAACTCCGGCTACGACGGTCCCAAGCATTTCGATGCCCGTCCGTACCGCAATGAGGGCGGCGACGGAATCTGGGACTTCGCCCGCGGGTGCATGCGCACCTACCTCGCACTCGCGGCCAAGGCCCGCGAGTTCGACCACGATCCCCGAGTTACCAAGGCAATGGCAAATGCCGGCGTTCCGGAACTCGCGGTACCGACTGTCGGCCCGTACTCCACGGCAACCGCATCGGCATTGCTGAACGAGAGCTTCGATCCTCAATCCCTCGCAACCCGGGGGTACGGGAACGAAGCACTGGATCAACTCGTCATCGACCGGATCCTCGGCATCTAGCAGTCACGAACCAACACGCACCACATCATGGAATGACCCACACAATGAAGGGAAACACCTTTATGTCACGCAAGATCATCGGAGCAGTGGCCGGCCTCGCGGTCGCATCACTTCTCGTCACTGCCTGTGGCAGCTCGAGCAGCAGCTCGAGCAGCAGCAGCGCAGCAGCATCGACGGCAGCGTCGGCCGCATCCTCCACGGCAGCAACTGCAGCCAAGGTCGGCGTCATCCTGCCCGACTCAGCATCCTCTGCTCGCTGGGAGACCGCAGACCGCAAGTTCCTCGGCGATGCCTTCACCGCAGCCGGTGTTGACTTCGACATCCAGAACGCAAACGGTGACAAGGCGAAGTTCGCCACGATCGCAGACCAGATGCTGGCCAGCGGCGTTAACGTCCTCCTCCTGGTAAACCTCGACAGCCCCTCGGCAGCAGCGGTCATCAAGAAGGCGAATGACCAGGGCGTCCCGGTCATCGACTACGACCGTCTGACCCTGGGCGGCGGCGCGGCCTACTACGTGTCCTTCGACAACGTGGCAGTCGGCACCACCATCGGCGAGGGCCTCGTCAAGTGCATGCAGGCAAACGGAAACAACTCCGGCCCGGTCGCACTGCTCAATGGCTCGCCGACCGACAACAACGCAACCCTCTTCAAGCAGGGCTACGAGAAGGTCATCAAGGACGCCGGCTACACCGTTGCCGACGATCAGTCGGTACCGGACTGGGACAACACCAAGGCCGGCACCATCTTCGAGCAGATGTACACCAAGGCCAAGGGCAACTTCGTCGGTGTCGCATCGGCAAATGATGGCCTCGGTGGCGCAGTTGTTGCCGTGCTCGATCGCAACGGACAGGCAGGCAAGATTCCGGTCACCGGTCAGGACGCCACGACTGAGGGTCTGCAGCGCGTGCTGCTCGGCACCCAGTGCATGACGGTCTACAAGGCCATCAAGAAGGAAGCAGAAGCTGCTTCTCAGCTCGCGATTGACCTGGCCAAGGGAGACACCGCAGCCGCAAACGCACTCGCGACCGGCATGACTGCCGATAGCACCAGCGGCAAGGACGTTCCCTCGGTTCTCCTGGTTCCCCAGGGCATCACCGCGGATTCGGTCAAGGATGTTGTTGCTGATGGCTTCGCCAATGCAGCCGATATCTGCACCACCGCAGAGCTCAAGGCAGCCTGCACCAAGTACGGCGTTCAGTAAGAACTAGCCGCATCTGAGGACTGTGGGGGGCGAGTTCGCTCGCCCCCCACAGTCACAGGTGGCGGGCTCCGTCGCCCGCGAGTCCCCCCGTAGCCGTTCGCCTCTGCGAGAAGGTAGGCACATGAACGATTCCACTCCTCTGCTCGAGCTTCGCGACGTCAACAAGAGCTTCGGCCCAGTTCACGTGCTTCGAAATGTCGACTTGAGTGTCTATGCAGGCCAGGTGACGGCTCTCGTCGGTGACAACGGTGCGGGCAAGAGCACCTTGATCAAGGGAATCGCGGGTATCCACTCCTTCGACTCCGGTGAGTACCTCTTCGAGGGCAAGCCCGTGAGTGTCACGGAGCCCAAGCAGGCGAACAACCTCGGCATCGAGGTCGTCTACCAGGATCTCGCTCTCTGCGACAACCTCGATGTGGTGCACAACATGTTCCTCGGTCGCGAGGAGAGCAAGGGCATCGTCCTCGATGAGATCACGATGGAGCGTCGGGCCACCGAAACTCTCGCGAGTCTCTCAGTGCGCACCTTGAAGTCCATTCGCCAGCAGGTCTCGAGCCTCTCGGGCGGTCAGCGCCAGACCGTCGCGATTGCGCGCGCCGTGCTCTGGAATTCCAAGCTCGTCATCCTTGACGAGCCGACTGCCGCCCTCGGCGTCGCCCAGACCGAGCAGGTCCTCAACCTCGTTCGCCGTCTCGCTGACAGCGGACTTGGCGTCATTCTCATCTCCCATAACATGAACGACGTCCTCCAGGTCGCCGACAACATCGCGTGCCTTTACCTTGGTCAGTTGGCTGCGCAGATCTCGGCCAAGGAAGTGGGTCACGGCCAGATCGTTGAGCTCATCACGATGGGTCGCTCCGGAGATATCGGCCTGAACCCGGAGACCGTCGCGGCAGGAGGACACGTATGAGCACGCAGCAGACGACCGATGTCGATGTTTCCGCCGCCGGCGATAGTGCCGGCGTAGGACGTGCCCTCGGCGACTATTTCCGCCGCATCAAGGGCGGTGACGTCGGATCACTTCCCGCAGTCCTCGGACTCATTGTCCTTGTTGTCATCTTCAGCGTTCTGCAGGGCAACACCTTCTTCACTGCGCTGAACTTCGCGAACTTGCTGAACCAAGGCACCGCGATCATCGTGCTGGCCATGGGCCTGGTCTTCGTTCTGCTTCTCGGCGAGATCGACCTGTCCGCAGGCTTCGCGGCCGGCACCTGTGCTGCAGTACTTGCGGTGTCGCTCACCAACTGGGGCTGGGCATGGCCACTAGCCCTCGTTGCGGCGCTGGTCACCGGACTCATCATTGGCTTGCTGATTGGCCTTCTCGTCGCACGGCTGGGTATCCCCAGCTTCGTCGTGACCCTTGCCGCATTCCTGGGGCTTCAGGGAGTCATGCTCCTGATCATCGGAGATGGCGGCACCATTCCGATCCAGAACGACGTTCTGCTCGCGATCATGAACCGCAACATGCCTGTCTGGGCTGGCTGGGTGCTCTGGTTCGTGGTCTCCGCGGGCTACGCACTCGTGAGTCTTCGCGCAATCACGAATCGGCGCAAGGTAGGTCTTCCCTCCACCTCGACTTCGGTCTGGGCCGCCAAGTCGGCCTCGATTGCCATCCTGCTCGGCGTGGCCGTGTACCTGTTGAACATCCAGCGTCAGATCGTGCGGCCGGGCAAGGTGCCCTGCACCAAGATCGGCCCGCCGAACGAACCACTGGGCTGCATTCCAACCATCCAGGGCGTGCCGTGGGCCGTGCTGGTCGTGCTCGTCCTCCTTGTCGTGCTGACCTTCGTGCTGGGCCGTACCGCCTTCGGTCGTCATATATACGCCGTGGGCGGAAATGCCGAGGCAGCACGTCGTGCCGGCATCAGTGTCTCCGGTATCAAGATCGCCTGCTTCATGATCTGTTCCTTCCTCGCCGCGATCGCCGGAGTTCTGCTCGCTTCGCGTGACAACTCGGTCTCTCCCACGACGGGCGGTGCGCAGACCCTGCTCTACGCAGTGGGCGCAGCCGTCATCGGCGGAACCTCGCTGTTCGGCGGTCGCGGTCGCGTGATCGACGCGATCATCGGCGGTCTCGTCGTCGCGGTCATTGCCAACGGACTCCCGCTGATCACCCAGCAGTCGGGCATCCAGTACGTCGTTACCGGTCTCGTTCTGCTCGTCGCAGCGAGCGTCGACGCCCTGTCGCGTAAACGATCATCCGGTTCTCTTCGCTAGGCGTCACCACCATGGTCACACTTCCCGCGGACAAGCACGATCAGGTTCGCCGGAACAATCTCTCGCGGATCCTGAGGCATTTGCATGCCAACGGCCCCGCGAGCAGATCTGACCTCGTCGGCTTGACGGGGCTTAATCGCAGCACCATCGGCGCGATCGTGGCCGAGCTCGCCGATGCGGGACTCGTCGAAGAACGTGCGGGAACCACGAATACGGTGGGCCGCCCGTCACTTCTGGTGACACCCGTGGCAACGAGCGCGGTTGTGCTGTCCTTCGAACTCCGAGTCGAACGACTGATCGGTTCGCTGATCGGCCTAGGTGGCGAAGTACTCAAGCGAATCGAGCACCCGCATATGCGCGCCGGATTCGGCGTCCGCATCGCGGTGGAGCAGATTGTCGCAATGTCGATCAGTCTTCTTGAGCACGTTCCTGATGGCTCGGCCTGGGTCGGCACCGGCATCAGCATTCCGGGCAGCATCGAGACCGAGACGGGCCGAATTCGACTGGCACCCAACCTCGGCTGGGAGAACGCCTCGCTCGGTGAGCCGCTGATGCAGGCGATGAGCGAGCAGTTCGGTGACCCGCCCCTGGTCACGATCCGCAATGACTCCGACCTTGGTGCGATGAGCGAACATCTCAGAGGTGCTGCCGCGGGCGCGGCGAACATGATCTACATCTCCGGCGAGATCGGTGTAGGCGGCGGGGTTGTTGTCGACAACCGCCTGCTGGACGGCGTGGGTGGGTTTGCAGGCGAAGTCGGCCACATGGTCATCGATCCCGACGGACCTGAGTGCAGGTGCGGCTCCTTCGGGTGCTGGGAAATGTTCATCGGCCTCGACTCAGTCATTCGGGCGACGGGCAATGATCCGGAGTCCGTGGAACTCGAGGAGATCCTGCGTCACGCGCAGCAGCAGCAGGCCAGTGCACTTTCCGGACTCAACTCAGTCGGGCGCAGCATCGGCATCGGCATCGCGAATCTGGTCAACATTTTCAATCCCGAGGCAGTTGTTCTCGGTGGGCATCTTCGTGAACTGCTGCCGTATGTCGAGCACCCAGTCATGGAGATGATTGCTCGAGCTCTTCCCGCATCGCGGGCCGGAGTTCGTATTGTCCCTGCGTCAATAGAGATAGGCAGTTCACTCATGGGCGCCGCAGAGGCAGGCTTCGAGGAGCTTCTCGCTGATCCCATCGGCGTGATGAGCTCGTCGAGCGTGCTCATCGCATCGTGATCCACGATGCTCACCATTAGTCACGAAGACGTCAGCCTTGTCATTGACGAGACTGACGGCGGGCGCGCACTCTCATGGCTGATCGCTGGTCACGACATTCTTGGCTCGCACGGAGCCCATGCGATCAACCACGGGATGTATCCGATGGCCCCGTGGGCCGGTCGAATCCGCGACAACGAAGTCACGGTCAACGGGGCGGTGCACTCATTCGCCGTCAACTTCGATCCGTGGGCAATTCATGGATTGGTTCTACGAAGTGAATTCACGGTGATCGATCACCAGGCTAATCGCCTTATGCTGGAACGAGATTTCGGTGAGGACTGGCCCGCCCGTGGTGGGGTGCAATGTGAGTGGAGCCTCGACGACGGGGGGCTCATCACTGAGATGACCTGCTTCTCGCGCTCAACTGAATTTCCCGCAGTCCTCGGATGGCATCCCTGGTTCCGGCGCGAGCTCGCCGGCGTGCAGGCATCCTGGACCACCGATTGCCACGAAGTGCTCGTTCGCGGAACGGATTCCCTCCCGACCGGTGAACGTGCACGACTTGATCTCGATGCTGGCCCATTCGATGACGCGTTCACCGGTGGACATCATGCGTCGATCGAGTGGCCTGGACTCCTGCGCATTGAAACTGAGAATTCGCACCCGTGGTACGTCGTATTCGACGAATTGCCGAACTTCATCTGCATCGAGCCGCAGACCGGCCCTGCGGATGGCCTGTCGGGGCGGCATGCGCCCGTATCGATGGTGACGCCAGATCAGCCGCTTGTGATGCGCACTCGCTGGCGGATCACTCGTGGGCAGCAGGAGGGCTAAGCCGCGCAGTCTCACCAGTTCGTGCCGATTGCGCTGCCGCATCGAGTACTCGCATATTGGCCACGACATCCGTTACGGGAACAGGCGGGAGTCCGTGGCCGAGAATCGAATCGCGCACGGATGGGTAGTACTCATTCCATCGTCCGCGGACCAACGCAACCTCGCGTGAGATGAGTTCCTCAGACTCGTTCGGGGTGACCACCGTCGCAGTGAAGTCAGCCGCCTCGACTCCCCAGTCAGCGGAATTAGCGGAGATGCCGGCGCGCAGCGCGGCCTCTTGGGTATCGGAGCCGACCACACGAACCCCGCCTCGAGTGGCGAAGAGCGTGTAACGCGGCTCACCGAACGCCGCCGCCTGGCTCCCGATCAATTCACTGACCGCACCGTTCTCGTGGAAGGCGGTAATGGCCATGTCGTCTGGAGCAAGCCCTGCGTAACGCACGCTGCGTGCCCATGCGCGAACTTCGACAATGGGGCCGAGTAACTCAATCGCCTGATCGACCAGATGGGCCCCAAAATCGAGCAGGACTCCGCCGAGATCTGCAGGGTCAGCGGACTCTCGCCAGCTGCCCCGCGGCGAGATGCGCAGGCGTTCGATGCGCGATTCAAAGCGATGCGGAGTTCCGATCGGCTCGTTCTCGACGAGGGCCCGCAGTGTGAGGAAATCGGAATCCCACCGACGATTCTGGAAGGGGTGCACCTGCACGCCTGCTGCTTCGGCTGCCTCGAGGATCTCCTGCGCACGTTCCGCAGACGGGGCCAGGGGCTTGTCGACCACCACACTCCAGCCGTTGGCAACGGAGGCCATGGCAAGTGGGAAGTGGGTGACGTTGGCACCGGCGATCACTGCAAGATCGAACTCATCAATCTTGGCGAGTGCTTCTTCGGACGTGGCGAACAGGCGAATGCCGGGGTGATCCTGAAGAGCCTGAGCTCGGCGCTCCTCATCTGCCGTCACGATGCCGGTGATACGCAGCCCCGGTGTTGCCGAGATAAGTGGCGAATGGAAGACACGACCGGCCAGGCCGTAGCCGAACAGCACAACACGAAGATCAGGGCTCATAAGCCCCATTCAATCAGTCGAAGGTTACGGGCATTGCCTATTCGAGGCCGCGGACCATGCCGTACACGTGCGTGCGAAGTTCTGCGAACCTCTGGTCGTTCCTGGTCTCCATCTGCGAGCGGGGGAACGGGATGTCGACCTTGACCACGTCGCGAACCTTCGCAGGCTTGCCATGAAGTACGACGATCTCATCACTCAGGTAGACCGCTTCGTCGATGTCATGCGTGACCATCAAGGTGGTGATGCCGAAGTCGTCGCGAACCTTCAGCACGAGATCCTCGAGATCGAAGCGGGTCTGGGCATCAACTGAGGCGAAAGGCTCATCCATGACCAAGATGCTGGGCCGCACCGCAAGGGCACGGGCGATCGACACGCGCTGCTGCATGCCGCCTGACAGTTGCCAGGGGTACTTACTCTCAGCACCCTCGAGCCCTACTTCAGCGAGCGAAGCGGTGATGCGCTCCTTGCGCTCGGCCTTGCTGAGCTTCTGATTCTTCAGCGGAAGAGCGATGTTCTTCTCAACGCTCAGCCAGGGCATGAGCGATCGGGTGTAGTCCTGGAGCACCACGGCGAGATCGTCAGGGGAGGAACTGATCTTCTTGCCACGTACTTGGATTTCGCCAGCGGTGGGTAGTGCCAGCCCGGTGAGCAGGCGCAGCAAGGTTGTCTTGCCGACGCCCGACGGTCCGACGATTGAGACGAAGTGGCCGTCTTGAACCTCGTAGCTGACGTCGTCGAGCACATGAGTGGTGCCCTTGGGAGTCTTGTACTCCATGCTGACGCCGTTGACGGAAATTGCGGTGGCCATGGCTACTCGTTCCCCAATGCGCTGTTGTTGATCATGATGCGAGCTTCTTTTGTCCGATGTACCAGCGGAGCGACCAGCGCTCGACCAGGTCGAAGATGACGTTCAATGCGAATCCGAGCAGACCAAGGAGAACAACGCCCGTCCAGGCATCGAGGATCATGAACGAATCGATGGAGATCGTCGTGAAGGCTCCGATACCGAATCCGGAACCGAGAATCTCGGAAGCGATCGTGACAACGAAGGCAATCTGGAGAGAGACCTGAAGACCCGACCAGATAATCGGTGAGGCATTGGGTACTCGCACCTTCCACATCATCTGGAAGGGAGTGAGTCGGAAAACTTTGCCCGTGTCGAGCAGAGTCGGATCAGTCGCGCGGAAGCCCTGCATGGTCGACAGCAACGTGGGGAAGCAGGCGGCTACAGCGACAGCCACGATGCGCATCTGCGCATCGAGCCCGAAGAACAGGATGAACACCGGAACGGTTGCGACCGGAGGGATCGAGCGTAGGAAATCGATGACGGGTTCGAAGTAGCGGCTGACGCGTGGTGAGGCGCCGAGCAGAGCTCCAAGAGTGATGCCCGCGAAGATTCCGATGAAGTAGCCGACGAAGAGATTGCGGAGGCTCGGAACGACATGAATCGGCACGTACTGCCAGATCCAGTTGAACTTGAACTGCTCCCAGATTGCCGAAAGCGGCGGGAAGAAGGGATCGACTGAGTCGGCGCTCCAGGTCCACCACCACCAGATGAGAACAATCGGTAGCCAGATTCCGACCAGGAAGCGGATGATCCGCGAATTCAGCAGCCTCATGATGCCGTCCAGAAGATGAGGCGGCGTTGCAGGAATACGACAAGGCGGCTCACGGCCAGGCCCAGGATGCCCAGGATGAGCACGATCGCGAAGGTCGCGGAATTCTGTCCATTGGTCTCGGTGAGGAGCAAGTCATGGCCGAGGCCAGGTGCTCCACCGACCAGGCCGGCGACCACCGCGACGATCATTGCTGCGGAAACACTGATACGAATTCCAATTGCGATGAACGGTGACGCTGCCGGGAGGCGGGCGTAGAGCACTTGCTTGGCCCTGCCCATGCCGTAGCAGCGCATGGTCTCGATGAGTACCGGGTCTGCGTCACGAACTCCGTAGGCCGTCTGAATGGCCAGCGCGAAGACGATCGCGAAGACGACGAGGAAGACGCCCATCTGCAAGGTGGGGCCGAAGACCAGGATCGTGATCGGGATGATGACGATCGGCGGGATCACCTTGAAGAAGTCGAAGGTGAATTTCGTTGAGATGAAGGCAAACCGGCTGAGACCGATCAGGATGCCGACCGGGATCGCGATGACGACAGCGATCAGGAAGCCGTACAGGGCCATCTGAATCGTCTGCCAGATGGAATCCCAGGTCTCGCTCATGAACAGCATGTTCCACAGTTCAGCGAGGGTGGAGGTGGCGGTAGGAACGGAGGAACCGGCCAGGGGCCCCCACGTGGTGGCAATCTGCCAGATCAGCAGTGCCACCACTGCGGATACCAGACCTGCGGGTATCCGTAGGGGCTTCCCTGACACGGTGCTCCGTTCCTACTCGACCGATTTACGAGATGGTGCGTGAATTACTAGCCGCGGTACTGCGTGTACAGAAGACCCGCGGTGTCGAGCGGCTTGGTGAGGAATCCGAGTGCGAGCATCTTGCTTGCCGGGTTCTGCACGTCGAGCTTCACGACCGTCTTGGGGTAGTACGGCGGGTTAGCGGCGAGTGCTTGAGCAACCGTCGCACCGGTCAGCTTGGTGCTGGCGGTGAGAACCTTGGTCATGTTCGCCTTGGAGGCCATTGCGAAGGCATTCGCCTGGGCAATCGACTTCTGGAAGGCCAGAACGGTGGCCGGGTTCTTGGCAGCGAAGTCAGCAGTGGTGACCCACATGCCGATGGCCGACTCGTTGGTGAAGAACTGCACGCCGGGAGCGCCGAGGTTCTTCAAGCCTGCAGTGGAGCATGCCGTGGTGAAAGGCTCGACGGTGAAGCCGGCATCGATCTTGCCGCTCTTCACCGAATCGACAACCTGCGGGAAGCCGAGGGTCACCCAGTTGATCGCGGCGGGGTTTCCGCCGGCCTTCTTGACCGCATTGGCAATGGTGACCTCACCTTGTGCCTTACGAGCCGGCACCGACACGGTCTTGCCAGTCAGGTCCTTCCAGCTGTTGATGCCACTGGTCGGGCTCACGCACACGCCGGTGTCATCGAGTGCTGCGGCGATGGCCGTGTTGGTCTTGGCCTTCGCCAGGGTCTTGGCGTCATAGCCATCGGCGGGAGCGACGATCTTCAGCGCCATGCCGCCGTTGGCGTAAGCGTTGATGATCGGGATGCTGGGTGCGTAGGTGAAGTTCACGGCACCTGCGGCAAGCGCGGCCAGTGAGGGCGGCGGTGCTGGGAAAGTGACTACCTGAGTCACGTTGATGCCGTTCTTGCGGAACATGCCGGAGTCGATGCCGTACTGCAGGGCACCGGCCGCGTTGATCGGCACGAGACCGACCTTGATGTCGTAAGCCGCGAATGCGGGGCTTGCATTGGCACCGATCAGTGCGGTTGCGGCCACGGCCACACCGGCACCGGCGGCTGCCAGCTTCTTGAATCGTGACTTGCTCACTGGACCTCCATGGATGCGTCGCGATTCTTGGGGGCTCGCGATCGGTGATCGAACACTACGTGAATGCAAGGTGAATCACGAGGGTTTTCAGGAGGATCGTTCGAGATAAAACGATCACTCGCGAGAATCAAAACCGATCAACTAGGTAGGGAAGGGCCTCAGCAACTGCAAGCAGTTCTCAGCCTCGAAGGAGAATCAGGAAGAACGAGGCTAGGGCGAGTCCGGCAGTGATTGCCGAGAGAAGGAGAAGTGGGGTTCGTGAAAGTGCCATCGAGCGATCCACCATGAGATCAGTAGCCCGCCGCGCTCGTCGATGAGCCACCGGTGAGCTCGCCGCCACGAGTACTGCCGCTACAGCAGCACAGGTGATCATTAGCCCGATGTGGAGTCCGTCGCGGTAAGCGTGGACTCCCAGAATGCCGAACGCGACCGCGAGTCCGACGAGAGTGCGACTCCAGGCAAGTCCGGTGCGCTCGGGCTGGAAGCTTGAATCGTCCCCGTTCTGCAGGACGCCCGTGGTCTCGGCATCGTCCATGTGACTAAGCCGTCACGACCACGGCGATGATTGCAATGACGGCGATTACTCCGATGCCGATGGCCAAGAACGGCGCAAGAGTTGATGGAGGAATGCCGTGCCCGTCGCGCATCGCGCGCTCGACACTGAGCCAACGCCACCAACTCCCGGCGGCCAGAACCCCGCCCAGCAGTACGAGCGCTGCGGCGAGGATCAGCGAGATTCCCTTGGTGTCCTGTGTTGAGACGAAGGTGGCGACGGCAACACCCAGGGCGATCAGGCCGAGTGCTGTGCGAATCCAGGCAAGGAAGGTGCGCTCATTGGCGAGCGAGAAACGCGGGTCGGGATCGCTGCCGTTGCTCAGGAGGCGATTGATCCAGTCGGGAGTTCGGTTATGCCGCATGGAAGGGCACCTTCGAGTCGTCAACGACGCGCATGAGTTCGTCGACCATTACTGCGTTCGCTGTCTCGCGAAGTGGCGCGGCGGCTGGATCCTCAGCGCGATTGCGCATCTCAACCGGATCCGCCCTCAAGTCATAGAGCTCACTGATGGGCGTACCAGCGATGCGGGTGTAACGCAGTGCATCCGTGATCACTGTGCGTAGGCGCACCGGACCAGGCAAGGTAGGTAACCCGAAGGGCTGGTCTTCCTCGACGAGAATTGCGCGGCGCCATCCGTTCGAATCGCCGTTCATGAGCGGCACAAGTGAAGAGCCCTGAACTCCAGCCATCGGTGCCGCGCCGGCGATGTCGAGCAAGGTGGGGGCGATATCGGTACTGCTGACAAGTTCATGATGCTTTCCGGCGCCGACTCCGCCGCCGCTAATGATGAGTGGGACGCGGACTGCTGCGTCGTAGTGGCAGAAGTGCTTGAGAAGTAAGCCGTGATCACCGAAGACGTCGCCGTGGTCGGACGTGAAGAGGATGACGGTGTCTTCAGTGAGGCCCAGGCTCGCTATCGACTCAACAATGCGGCCAACCGAATCATCGATGAACTCGATTGAGCCGAGTTCTGCAGCCAGCGCATGACGGAATTGATCCTCGGTCGGCGCCCAGAGCATCATCAAGTCGATGTCCGGGACTCCTCGTTTTGCGATGATGTCACGCACGTACTGAGGTGAGTTCGCGTGGTCGTCCTGGAAGGACTCCGGGAGCGGCATGTCAGCCGGGTCGTGGCGGTGGAAATACTCTGACGGTGGGGCGAACGGGTGATGCGGATCCGGATAGCTCACGAAAAGTACGAAATCGTCTTCGTTCGCGGCGAACTCGTCGAGCCGAGCAAGTGCCATATCGGTGATGAACGTTGTGGGGTGAAGATCCACAGGCACCGCGGACTCGTATATGTGGCTCCAGCCGGAGTACTTCGATTTGGCGTTCTTGCGCCCCGCTTGGTTAATCGGATCGAAACCGCGTTCGCGAGCCCAGGCGACGTAGTTTCCTGACGCGCGATCCCCATGGCCCGAGACGAGTGCGACATCGTCGAAGCCGTAATAGTCCGGCGGCATTTCAACGTCGCCATTGGCATGCCGGTCGAAATCCTCTAAGGATGTGAAGGACTCGCCGAATGGACCCTTCACTGAGGCTTCCCAGAGGTCAGGCATGGCCGCCTTGATCTGATCGAGTTGGTACTCCTCAAAGCCGTAGCCCATCGGCTGCAGGTGAAGCTTTCCGACTGCGGAGGTTCGCCAGCCCTCGCGACGCAAGGCACGCACGAAGGTGTCGCATGCGGGATTCAGCGGCAGTCCGTTGGTGCGCAGGCCGTGAGCCGATGGCCACTGGCCGGTCATGATGGTCGCGCGATTGGGCATGCACACCGGATTTGCCACGAAGGTGCGATCAAAGACGTGTCCGTTAGCGACGAGTGAGTCGATGTGCGGCGTGCGCACTGGCACCTTGCCGGCGAAGCCGAGATGATCTACACGAAGTTGATCGGCAATGATCACAACAATGTTCATGGCGCCATCTCACGGTTGGGGTCAATGGAATGTGCGTGCATGATGATCATTCGGAGGCTAGCAGGCCATGCGCTACCGCGAAGGGTCGTAGACGCAATTACCGTCGACATACGTGGAAGCCACCTCGGAGCTCGCAAGTGACCAGGGATCTTTCCAATCGACGGCCGTGTCGAGCACGATGAAGTCGGCAGCCATCCCCGTGCCGATACTCCCGCGCCAGGTGTCAGCGTGGCTCTGCCACGCGGCGTTGCTCGTCATGGAGCGAATTGCCTCGAGCGGGGTAATGCGCTGCGCATCGGTGTAGTCGGGCTCAGCTTTGAGTGATCGCGTGATCGCGGCGGCAATGATGGTGCGCCAGTCAGGTGGTGCCACAGGCGCGTCGGACGACGTGCAGAGCCGAACACCAGTGTCGATTGCCGTACGCAGCGGTTGCTTGCTGAGATTGCGTGCATCACCGAGGATCGGCGACACCGATCGGCCGACCATCCACCGAATACTCGGATTCGTGTTGAGCGCCATCTGCATCGAGGCCATGCGCACGAGATCCGGATGACTGATGAGATCACCGTGAATTACATAGTGGCGCAGAGTCTCGTAAGTTCCGGACTCGTCGATCGCATCGAGAAAAGACGTGATCGTCCGGTCACCGATGCTGTGGGCGCCCACCTGCCAGCCACGCGAGACCGCCGCATTCACGATCGCCAACAGTTCGGCGACACGCTCCTCATCCGTGTTGCCGGCCACCTGAAGGTGTCCGCAGCACCCGTCGTCGTATGGCTCAGTGACCCACGCCGTGCGACTTCGTGGAATGCCGTCAGCAAAGACCTTCACTTGCGCGATGTCCAGATGGCTAAAGGCCCCGCCTCGCATTGGTGCACCCCAGGCATCCAGGCCGTCAGCGACGGCAGCTGCCGTGGTGCCACCGAGTCCTCCATACAGCAGCATCACGTTCACTCGCACGATGAGATCGCCTGCAGCCTCGAGTTGCCGATAAGCCTCGACGGCCCCGAGATCACCGGTTCCGTCCATCAAGGTTCGCGCGCCAGGGCCGAGACCTGGATCAGTGAAGGCTGTCACTCCCTGACGCAGCATTTCCTGCTGAGCCGTGAGAATCGCCTGCTTTTGTTCAGTGATGCTCAGGGGCGGGATTGCATCGTTGATCACGCCGACGGCCGCCTCGTACAGCAGGCCGGTAGGTGAACCGTCTGTGTGACGAACGAAAACTCCGCCGGAGGGATCGGGCGTGCTCACCGTGACACCGGCCGCTCGAAGGGCGGCCGAGTTGCACAGTGCCTGATGGCCGGTGGCATCACCGATGATGACGGGAATGTCGGCGAAGGCAGCATCGAGGTCGGCTGCGCACGGGTAGCCGTTCGGTCCGGTGCCCTTCAATGTGGTGTCGTCCCAGCCGATCCCGCGTACCCACCCATTCGCTTCGGGACCAGCGGTGAGCAGTCGGGCATTTAACTCATCGGGAGTCTTGACACCACGGAGATCGCAGGCGGTGAGTGATCGGCCGTATTCATAACCGTGCAGATGGGAATCGTCTATGCCGGGAAGCACAGTGCGGCGCTCGGCATCGATGATCGTCGCGCCGGCGTGAGTCAGTTCCGCGGCTTGAGCCTGGTCTACAACGGCAGTAAAGACGCCATCTTCGATAGAGAATGCCGAGATTCCCGAGCGGAGCGGACCGAGATCAGCATTGATGACGACGGTGCGCTGCGGCATGGCCGCATCGTGTCAGACAGAGGCGGTGAAGTCAGCGATTCGCGAGATGACGCTGTGAGTCGCAAGCCCGTTTTGCTCGCGCAAGTACTCCTGACTTCCGACCGTGGATGCGGCAGCATCATCGAGTGCGAGCGGAAGAACCGGGATACGCCAGCCGTGGACAGCCAGTGCTTCGAGCACAGCACTGCCGAAGCCACCCATGAGCGTGTGTTCCTCGAGAGTCACGATCCCCGCGGTTCCTGTTGCAGCATCTCGAATGGCCGTGATGTTGAGGGGCTTGATGACCGGGCAGGTGAGAAGGCGAACGCTGATGCCCTGCTTCGCGAGTTCCTGGGCAGCTTCAATCGCTTGAGTGACGATCGGGCCAACGACCATCAGCGTCACGTCACTCCCTTCGCGGACAAGAACGGGAGCGCCGGCAGAGAGGTCCGGCTGTACCTCGTGAATACGAGGCTCCCTGTTCTTGCCCAGACGGATGTACTTCGGACCAGGTGTAGTGGGAAGCAGTTCGACGACCGCGCGGCACTCCAATGCATCAGCGGGGGAGTACACCTTCATATTGGGAAGTGCGCGCATGAGCGCGATGTCCTCAACAGCGTGATGGGTGTAGCCAAGAGTTCCGTAGGCAAGACCGGCGCCGACACTCACGACTGTGACATTAAGATCGTGGTAACAGAGATCATTACGAATCTGCTCGAGGCAGCGGATGGTCGGGAAGTTGCCGAGCGAATAGGCAATCGGACGCTTGCCGAGTGATGCCATTCCTGCGGCGACACCGATCATGGCCTGCTCGGCGATACCGACGTTCAAGAATTGATCGGGCATCTTTGCGACGAAGTCATCGACGACCTTGAAACCGATGTCGGCGATGATCAGATTGACGCGTGAGTCCTGCTGAGCTTGCTCGGTGAGTGCTGCCATGAATGCATCTCTCATCGCGAGCCCCCCTCGCGGAGTGCTTCGAGCTGAGCGATCGCATCAGATGCCTGTTCGGCGTTCGGTGTATTCGTATGCCAGGGCACCGAGTTCTCCATGAAGTCGACGCCCTTGCCCTTGGTGGTGTTGGCGATGACGACACGGGGGCGATCATGCGCACCGGCGATAGCCGTTTCAAGCGCGTCGTGATCATGCCCGTCAACCTCGACGACATCCCAGCCAAAAGCAAGCCACTTATCGGCGAACGGCTCTAGCGAGGAGATTTCTTCGGTGTTAGCCAGGATCTGCAGTCGGTTGCGGTCGATGATCGCCGTGAGATTACCGAGGACGTGCTGGGAGGCGAGCATGGCGGCTTCCCAGTTGCTTCCTTCCTGGCATTCACCGTCCGAGAGGACAACGAAGACTCGGCGAGGGTGTGCATCTCGCTTGGAGGCAATCGCAATTCCGACACCGAAAGGAAGCGCGTGCCCGAGAGCGCCGGTGGAGAACTCGACTCCTGGGATGCCGTGCGCAGTGACATGGCCGCCGAGAGGCGCCCCGTCGACGCAGTAGCGATCGAGCCACTCGAGCGGGAAGTAGCCGGCGTTACCGAGTACCGCGTAGATGCCGGAGGCCGAGTGCCCCTTGGAGATCAAGATGATGTCGCGGTCCGGGTCGTTGACGCGATCGGGCGCCACATTTGCGACTCGACCATAAAGCACCGAGGCGATGTCGATCACAGACAGTGCGGAGCCGATATGCGAGGCGCCGGCACTCGACACCATGTGCACCGCACTGATTCGAGCATCCAGAGCAAGTTCAGAACTCGGGGTAGAAGTCACGTGCGGACTATAGGGTCAGGGCATGCTCAAGGGAATCGATCCACTGCTCAGCGGTGACCTACTCCACATCCTCGATGACATGGGTCACGGCGACGTGCTCCTGCTCGTCGATCGCAACTACCCAGCAGCCGCCAGCGGTCGTCCGGTGGTTCGTCTTGGCGAGGTAAGCGTGTTGCGTGCAGCCCGCGCGATCCTCAGTGTCTTTCCGCTCGACTCTTTCGTCGATCATCCGCTTGAGCGGATGGAGGTTGATGACGATCCGTCGAAGGTGACTCCCACTCAAGAGGTTCTTCTCGCCCTCGCCCGCGAGTATGAAGGGCGTGACCTGGAGTACGGCGTCGTTCCTCGGCTCGACTTCTACGAGCGCGCGAAATCTGCCTTCGCGGTGGTCCATACCCTCGACACGGTTCCCTACGGATGCTTTTTCCTGAAGAAGGGCGTCATCTTCGAGGCATGAAGGTGATCAGTCCTTCTTCTGCAAGCGAAGTGCATTGACCGGGCATGCTGCGACGGCTCGTTTGGCGTCTTTGACCAGATGATCAGGTACGTCGGTCATGAGTCCACCGGAATGCAGAACTGGGTAGTCCCACTCATCAAGACCGATGAGATCGGGAATGACTTCGGCGCAGAACCCGTGACCATCGCAAGCGGTCGGATCAAGGTAGAGCCGCGCGAATTCGTGACTCTTGCTCATGTGAAGTCCTTTCCGCCCTTGCGCACCGGTATCTCACGTGCCGCCGGTATCGGCAGCGCGCGCTCGGTGGTGTGTGCCGTGCACCGACCATGCAGGTGATGCGCGAGTTCCTCGTGGAATGCGTGCAGCCCGCTGCTGATGAAGCGTGCAGTTCCATCGGGATGCTTGCAACCACCGCGACCCTGAATCAAGGGGAGTCGATGATTGAGTTCACTCAGGGCCTCTTGATTAGCCTGCGCTGTCAGGAGCAGCGCGAGGTCGTCAGCAACTGCGGGAAGTCCAAAGCGACATGGACCGCACTGGCCGGCGCTCTCTCCTGCCATCCAGCGCGAGACGGAAGCAAGTTCGCGAATGCCGCAATGTTGGTTATCGAGTGCCCAGAGAATGCCGGCGCCGATTACTCCGCCTGTGTTCGCTACGGGTTCGGGCGCCCACGGGGTATCGATGAGCTCCTCAGCTTTAACCCAGGCGCCGCCGTAGCCGCCGGTGAGGAATCCCTGGACAGTTGACGATTCACCGCCGCAGCGCTGCAAGATCGCACGCACCGGCGTGCCTGTTGCAACTTCGATAACACCGGGTGTCGCCACTGCGCCACCGACAGACACGAGCGTCGTTCCGGGCGCAGCGGGATCACCCACAGTTGCAAACCAGGCACCACCATGGCGAGCGATGAGTGCGATGTGAGCAAGAGTTTCGGCATTCTGCACGAGCGTGGGTCGGCCATTCATGCCCCGTTGGAAGGGACGATCGCCGTAAACAGGCGTCGCGATGCCATCGCCGGCCCAATGTGCAAGAGCGCTCTCCTCGCTCGCGACGTAACGCGCAGGGGGAGTGATCAACTCGATAGGAACGGTGTCGATGCCACGTCGCTCAGCGATTGCGGCGTCAATGGTGCCTATTACAGGTGATCCGCGATGAATCGCGATGTATGCATTGGTGGCGCCGATCGTGCGTGCCGCTGCCTGGATGCCATCGAGAACAAGGTGAGGTGAATGGGAAAGCAGCACGAGGTCCTTGCTGCTCGCCGGCTCACCTTCCATAGCGTTTGCGATGACGACAGTCTTGCGACCACCACTCAGGGCGCGCCGCGCAGCCGAGCTCTCGACGACCGCATGCATCTTGCGCGCGGTGGGGAACCAGCCGCCGCCTCGTCCGCGAAGGCCAGCCGTGTGAAGTTCGTCGACGAGCGTTCCAGGCTTGCCATCCGAGGCCATTGGCACGAGTGGCATCCCGCCGAAGTGGCGGACGTGGGCATTCAGGTTGCGCAGGTCGAGGAGCCTGGTGCCTGTTTCATCGGCAGGCAGGAGTCTGGCAGTGCGTCCGGTCATGTCATCACGATATTCACGAGGTATCAGCGAAGGCCTATCCAGTGACTAAATCGGGGTAAAGGCTTTCTGGTTCGCGATGGACGCGTTGAGCGGCCTGCGTCAGTATGGGTGCATGGTTGCGCATCCTGATCCCGTAAGCCTCTTCGCTCCAGGCACCACTGTGGTCGACGGTGAATTAGTGATTGGCGGCGTGCCGGCTACTCAACTCGCGGCCGATTTCGGCACTCCGGCTTATGTGATCGATGAGGGTTACCTTCGTGATCGAGCTCGCGCGTATCGCGATGGTCTGTCAGCACGCTGGCCAAATAGTCGCGTCTACTTTGCGTCCAAGTCCTTTCCCTCCACTCCCGTCTATCGGGTCATGGCAGAGGAGGGCATTGGTGTCGATGTTGCCGGCGGGGGCGAGATCGTCATGGCCCTCGCCGGTGGCGTTCCCGGTGGTGATCTGTTGCTGCACGGAAATGCGAAGACGGACGGCGAACTTCGGATGGCATTGGATGCTGGTGTCGGCCTGATCGTTGTCGACAACTTTCGTGACATCGACCGAATCGAGGCGCTCGCCGAGTCTCCGGTCGATGTCCTGGTGCGCGTGCGCCCCAATGTCGGTGCCTCAACTCACATAGCCATGGCCACGGCGACCGATTCCTCGAAGTTCGGCCTGCGGCTCGACGATGCTCGCGAAGCCATTCGTCGAATCGATGCGTCCTCGAAGCTGGTGATGAAAGGCCTTCACGTGCACGTGGGCTCGCAGATCCTGCAGGCAGCACCGTTTGCTGAGGCGATCGCCGCGATCGGAACCCTCGGTGAATTCGAGATCTACGACCTGGGCGGCGGCCTCGGTGAGCGCTACACCTATGCAGACCCCGAGCTGAGCCTCGACGACTATCTCGATGCTGTCGTCGGCGCTGCACGCGCAGCCTTACCCGTCGGTGCGCGCATCCTCCTCGAGCCAGGTCGTTCGCTCGTCGCCCGCGCCGGCTGCACGCTGTATGAAGTAGTGAACGTCAAGAAGTCCGATAGTCCGCTGGCTCCCACCTTCGTCGCAGTCAATGGCGGAATGGCAGACAATCTCGAGGTGTCCTTGTACGGGCAACGCTTCGAAGCAACGGTGGTTGATGCCGTGGGCGGTGGGGAGCCGGTCACCTTGGTCGGGCGTCACTGCGAGTCAGGCGACATGCTCTCCGAGGGCGTATTGCTCCAGCACCCCGAGCCCGGTGACATCGTGGCCGTGCCCGTCACCGGCGCCTACTGCTTCACCATGTCAAATAACTACAACGGAGCCCTTCGGCCCCCCGTGGTGTTCGTGGCGGCGGGGCGAGCTCGCGCGGTCGTGCGCCGGGAGACGTATGGCGACCTTTGTGCCCGAGATGTCCTGATTTAGCCTCCTGTCTGCACCGAGTTTGTCCCCCGTCACACGCCAGGCCTTACGATCTGTTCACTGAGGCCTGCTGGCCTCTCATCACGTTATGGAGATCTACATGCTGAACCGACGCACGGGTGCCGCCCTGGCCACCCTGGGCGCAACCGCCCTCCTGGTCGCTGCTTGCGGTGGCTCGTCCAGCTCAACCGCCTCCAGCGCAGCTCCGGCCGCATCTGCAGCAGGCTCAGCCGCAGCCGCAGCCGCAGCCTCAGCCTCAGCCGCAGCAACTGGCGTGGGCGCTTCCGCCGCCCTTTTGCCGCAGGCCATTAAGGACAAGGGCGAAATCAATGTCGCCAGCGACATCCCTTACCCCCCGATGGAGATCCTCGCTGAGGATGGCACCCTCAGCGGTCTCGACTATGACCTCTCGCAGGCTCTGGGCCAGCAGCTCGGCGTCAAGGTCAGCTTCAACAAGCAGGCATGGGATTCCATCATTCCTTCGCTGCAATCGGGCAACCACGACATCATCATGTCGGGCATGAACGACACACTTGAGCGCCAGAAGGTTCTCGACTTCGTCGACTACTTCAATGGTGGCTTCTCGATCCTGGTTGCCAAGGGCAACCCCGATGGCATCACCTCGCTCAAGGATCTCTGTGGCAAGACGGTCGCCGAGGAGACTGCTGTGGCCCAGATCGACCTGATCAAGGCAGCCTCGAAGGAGTGCCCGGCCGGCTCGGAGATCACGATCATGCAGCTGCCGTCCGACAGCGATGCGCAGAATGCGGTGCGCGCAGGCAAGGCCACGGCTGACGTTCTCGATGCCGCTGTCGCGGGCTGGAGCGCAAAGCAGGCTCCTGATCTGTTCGAGGTCGTCGTCGACCCGGCGACGCCCAATGGTGTCGAGCCCGTGTACACAGGTATCGGCGTGCTGAAGAAGGACTCCGCACTAAGTGCCGCCCTCCAGGCTGCGCTGCAGGAGCTCATCGACAACGGCACCTACAAGAAGATTCTCGACACGTACGGCCTAGGCCAGTACGCAGTGCCGTCTGCAGTCACCAACGGGACCAAGTCCTGATCTAGTTATCTCAAGCTGAACAGGGAAGGGGAATCGTCATGATCACCGACGTCGAACGTTCGACGGACGATGATGTTGTGGCGATTCCCCTTCGCCACCCCTGGCGCTGGGTCGCAGCCGCAGCCGTCATAGTCGTTCTCGGCCTGCTCTTTAGTTCGCTCTGGAACAACGAGAACATCCAGAAGCAGTACATTTGGCAGTTCATCTTCGATCCGCGCATTCTCAAGGGTGTCTGGATCACCCTGATCGTCACGATCATCTCGATGGTCGTCGCCACAATCCTTGCGATCCTGCTCGCGATCATGCGCATGTCGGCGAACCCGGTACTGAGAGCTGTCTCGTTCCTGTACATCTGGTTCTTCCGCGGCACACCGTTGCTGGTGCAGATTGTGTTCTGGGGCTACCTCGGACTGCTTTACAAGCAGATTGAGCTCGGCGTCCCGTTCACCGATTTCAGTATCTTCGCGGCTGATACCAACACTCTGATCCCTGCCTTTGTCGGTGGCGTGATTGCCCTGAGTCTGAATGAGGCCGCCTATGCGGCCGAGATCGTGCGCGCCGGACTTCTCTCCATTGATCATGGTCAGCGTGAGGCCGCCTACTCACTCGGCATGGGCCCGGGCTACACCTTGCGCCGCATCATCCTCCCGCAGTCGATGAAGGTGATCATCCCGCCAATGGGCAACGAGACCATCTCGATGCTGAAGAACACCTCATTGCTTGCCATCGTCGCAGTCCCCGAGCTCTACACCGCATCGAGCCAGATTTCCTCCGGCAATCTGCGCCAGGTCGAACTGCTCATCGTGGCCAGCCTCTGGTATCTCTTCATTACCTCAGTTCTCTCGGTACCGCAGTACTACCTCGAGCGTCACTACGCTCGCGGCAATTCGCGCGCGCTTCCGCCTACGCCTCTCCAGCAGGCCAAGCGCGAGTTAGCACGCATTCGTGGCCGTGCCGACAATCGTCGAATTGCCGCCAAGGCGCGTGAGGAGATGAACTCATGAGCCAGCAAGAGCTGATGGTCGATGCCCGCGGTGTACGCAAGTGGTTTGGCACCAACGAAGTGCTGAAGTCGATCTCCATGACCATTCCCCGCGGCGAGGTGCTTTCCCTTCTCGGTCCGTCGGGCTCGGGTAAGTCAACCTTCCTGCGCTGCATCAATCACCTGGAGACCATTGACGGCGGTCGCATTTACGTCGACAACGAGCTCATCGGCTACAAGGAGCGTGGCGACAAGATCCACGAGATGAAGCCGCGCGAAATCGCCAAGCAACGTCGCAAGATCGGCATGGTGTTCCAGCGTTTCAATCTGTTTCCGCACATGACGGCCCTCGGCAACATCATCGATGCTCCAATCGGCGTCAACGGCGAGTCCAAGGCCGATGCCACGGCAAGTGGTCTCGAACTACTTGAGCGCGTCGGTCTTTCCGACAAAGCCCATGCGTACCCCGCGCAGCTTTCCGGTGGTCAGCAGCAGCGCGTGGCTATCGCACGTGCCCTGGCGATGAAACCGAAGTTGATGCTCTTCGACGAGCCGACATCTGCTCTTGACCCAGAGCTCGTAGGCGACGTTCTCGATGTCATGCGTGATCTCGCGAAGTCGGGCATGACCATGATCGTCGTGACACACGAGATTGGCTTCTCGCGTGAGGTCGCCGATCGCATGGTCTTCATGGATGCCGGCGTCGTGGTCGAAACAGGCGCTCCGCGTGACGTGCTCGATAACCCCCAGCACCCGCGTACTCAGGCATTCCTCGAGTCCGTGCTCTAGCCTCGGCGCTATGGCACTCGTTGCAGGGGTCGACTCCTCCACTCAATCAGTCAAGGTCGTCGTACGTGATGCCGATAGTGGCGAACTCATTCGAGAGTCCCGAGCATCACATCCAGAAGGCACGTCCGTCGATCCGCGTGCCTGGTGGACGGCACTAGGTACTGCACTCGAGGGCATGCTCGACGGTGTTTCAGCAATCGCAATCGCTGGGCAGCAGCACGGAATGGTCGCACTCGACTCTGCAGGCGAGCCCGTGCGCGATGCGCTCTTGTGGAATGACACCCGCTCGGCTGCCGCAGCCGATGATCTCGTGTGCGAGTGGGGTGGCCCGCAGGGATGGGCTGATGCTGTCGGAAGCGTTCCCGTTGCCTCCTTCACTGTGAGCAAGGCGCGTTGGCTTGCGCAGAATGAACCGGAGAACGCTGCACGAGCAGAATCAATGATGCTTCCGCACGATTACCTGACGTGGCGCTTGGCCGGCTGTCCCGAGGTTGCAACAACCGATCGTGGCGATGTGTCGGGCACCGGCTACTGGTCACCAGTCACCGGCACATATCGCGAGGATCTTTTCGAGCTTGCCTTTGGTCGTCAGCTCAGGCTGCCGCGAGTCGCGGCCCCAGCTGAGATCGTCGGCGAGACGTCGTCGGGCATTGCGATAGCGCCTGGTACCGGCGACAACATGGGCGCTGGCCTTGCCCTGGAGCTTGCCCCGGGCGATGTCGTGGTCTCACTGGGTACGTCAGGTACCGCCTTCGCCTGCTCATCAGTTCCGTCGGCCGATGCCAGTGGTGCTGTTGCCGGTTTCGCCGACGCCACCGGTCGATTCCTTCCGCTGGTCTGCACACTCAATGCCGCGCGCATCCTCACCTCGACGGCAGCCATGCTCGGTGTTGGCTTCGATGAGTTGGCCTCGCTTGCGTTGTCCGCACCGGCCGGTTCAGGTGGTCTCGTCCTTCTTCCTTACTTCGACGGTGAGCGCACCCCTAATCTTCCGAATGCCACCGGCTCCCTGCATGGCATCACCCGGGCCAACTACACGCCAGCCAATATCGCGCGCTCTGCCTACGAGGGAATGCTCTGCGGGCTTGCTGATGCTGTCGATGCGCTCGTTGACGTTGGAGTTAAGCCTGGACGCATCATGCTGGTGGGAGGTGCCGCCGCAAATTCGGCTGTCGCTCAGATCGCCTCGACTCTGTTCGATGCACCGATCGAGATTCCGACTCCTGGCGAATACGTTGCCGACGGCGCTGCCCGTCAGGCAGCCTGGGCACTCAGTGGCACGGATACGCCGCCGAACTGGGGGCTTGGCGCCGCAGGGGAGCGTTTCGAGGCGGCACCTGTCGGCTCAGTGCGCGAGACCTATGCAGCAGCGCGCAATCTCGTGACTCAGTAGACGTACACCCGAGTGCCGACAGGGGAATGTCGGAAGAGCCAGCCTGCGCCACTGAAATCGCGCAGATTCACGCAACCATGCGACGCCCCGTTATAGCCATCTCGATGGAAATAGTGCGAATAGTGAATGCTCTCGGCGCCGTTGTAGAAGAGCGAATAGGGCATCGGAGTGCCGTAGTCACTTGACCGATGATGGCGTGCCTTGCGATACACCCTGAATAGACCTGTGTCGGTGGGGAATTTCGAGGCGCCTACGCGGATATCCATGGAGCGCACCACTTCTCCGTCACGCGCATAGCGCAGAGTGAGGAAGGTCGTGTCGATGCAGATAGTCGTAGCGACCTTGCACTCGCGAGGTATCGACGGGAGCGCGACATCGTCGGCGTGCGCCGGTCCGGCGAAAACCATGACGCAGGCGAGGGCCGCAAGCATGCTTGCGATTGCGCGCCTCATGATCGTGAGTCCAGCAGCCCCATCAGTGCGGCGATGCCGAGCACGGAGCGTGGGGAGTAAGCGGTGCGCCAAAGGCCGCCGTGATTTGCGAGTGCGCTGAACTGATCCATTGGATTGGCGAGGGGAGTATCAGGATTGGCGACAGAAGCAGGATTGCGCAGGTCGTGCACGAGTAGTGCGGCCATCAGCACGGTCGAGGTGGCCGGCTCGAAGATCTCGACGCCGAACCGGCCGGCGCCGGCGTACGCTGCGGAGAGCGCGCGATTCTTGATCACCGACTGAGTACGAGTGGCAGGAGCCAGATTCAGTGAGACTGGAACTCCCTGCGCGCGCGAGTACAGGGCACGCCAGCGCTGAATTCTCTTGGCAAGTGCGTAGTTCGGACCTTGCTGGGGGATGAGCGAGTCATTGATGCCGATCTCGCGGCCTTCGGGGGTGACGTACACATCGGGATAGTTCGGTTCAAACTGTCCGGCCATGCGCAGCGGTGCCTGGAAGAGGGCCGCGAAGCCGCGGGAATCCCAACGACGTTGAGCCTCGGTCACGGCGTCAACCGGCACCATGAACACGTCGGTGGGCGTAGCAAGGTAGGCGAGGGTGATGTCGTCACGGCGAGTGACAAGATCATCGGCAATTGAGTCCGCAGCCATGGAGAGCAGAGCGTGCGTAGCTCCGTCGGCGTATGCGTAGGTGCCCAGCACGAAGGGCTGGTCGATGACATCGAGCCACGTGCGAATCTCTGGTGCTTGCGTGAGCAGATTCGCCCCGGCATGTTGCGCAACAGTGGCGTCGTCCTCCTGGTGCACGAGCCCACCGACGACGAATGGTGGCTGCCCGTGTGCGTCAAGAGCGATGGGAATGCGCATGGCGCCCGCGGTGCTGCGCGTGGTCTGAATCAACGTCGACCACAGTGCTGGCCGTGGAAGATCGACGGCATGAATGCGCGCGCCCCAGCGCAGCAGTGAACGCGTCGGCCCCATTTCGGCCGAGGCACCGAGAATCGCAAGATCGACATCGCCCAGGTCAAGCCAGTCGGGGTTATCGAGCACTGCATGCATGGCCGCAGCGAAGCCCGGCTCGGCAATGCCGTCCTTGACCCAGGTGTCGATCTGCGTGCGCAGTTCAGAGCCGAAGAGTCGGTGGCCGCGATACGGAATCGACAGGTCCTTCTGTCGTGCAGCATGGCCACGCACCTCTACCGAGGCAAAACTCGGGGAGGTGAACGAGTTCATCGCCTCCGACAGAGACAGCTCTACGCCATTTCGGGTGACGCGAAATCGGCGATGAGCAGATGCGAGACCCTGCTCGGCAACACTGAGTGCAGCAGCCGATGACGAGGTGGCGCTAATGATGATGTCGCGTAGCGGAGTCAAATACCCCGAGCGCCAGTCACGCGTGTGCTCGATTCGAGCAGCCAGTTCGGGATCGATCGCCCGGACGCAGTCGGCGAAGATCGCTCGGCCTGTCGCACTGGTACTGCGTTCGCCATCACCACCGGCAGGGAAGCAGACGCCCTCGGGTGACTGATTCGATGCCATTAGCGCAGATTAGTCGGATTTAGCCGCGTTCCATGAGCAGCTTGCGATACGGGGCGAGTTCGGAGGTCTTGTCGATTCCGATGACACCGACCAGGCCCGACTCGTCGAAGTACTCGGCGATGCAGGCCTCGTCGGGATTGCCCGAGACGATCTCAATTCGAGTGGCATTGCCCGGCATGCCGAAGGACTGGATCTTGTGGCTGTACTGATCCGACCAGAACGAGGGCATCGCTGAGAACGGCGCCTGCGACACTTCGTCGCCGGCAAGGAGAGCGGCGAGAGTCTGGCCGGCACGCTTGCCGGTCTCAGTCGGCATGTTCCAGTGCTCGATGCGTCGCTTCGGCCCTGAGAACAGTGCGTTGTGATGACGAGCGAGGTCACCGACGGCCACGACATTGGTCGTGCCCTCCACGATCATCGCGTCGTCAACCGAGAGTCCATCGCCGAGGTCTAGGCCATTGCCATCGAGCCACTCAACATTGGCCATCGACCCCACGGCTTCCACCACGATGTCGCAGGCGAGCACAGTGCCGTCATCGAGGGTCGCGGACTCGACATGGTCTGTGCCGTTGAAGCTGGTGATGGTGCGGCCAAGGTAGAAGTTCACGCCATTGGCCTCGTGGCGCCGGCGCATGCCCGCACCGAGTTCGGCGCCGAGCGGGCGGATCATCGGTTCGGCATCGAGCGCGACGATATTCACCTCGCAGTCGACTTTGCGGGCGGTAGCAGCAACCTCGCAGCCAATGAAACCAGCGCCCATGATGAGCACCTTGGCGCCGGGAACAAGTGCCGCCCGAAGTTCGCGTGCATCCTCGGCGGTGCGCAATACGACGCGACCGGCTTGCGGCCCAGGGATGGGCAGGCGACGCGGGCGAATGCCAGCGGCAACAGCAAGTGCATCGAACTGCAGCACGGTCCCGTCTGCGAGTGTGACGGTGCCCTCCTTGATGCTGGAGGTCACTGCAGGTGAGCCGAGCTTCCAGGTGACGTCATCAACGTGAGCCTTGCGACGGAATTCGAGATCTGCGACCTCAACCCCGCCCGCGAGGGCTTCCTTGGACAGCGGCGGTCGGTTGTACGGCAGGTGGATTTCGTCACCGACGATGGTGACCTCTCCCTCGTAACCCGAAGCGCGCAGTGTCTCGGCAACGCGCAGGCCTCCGAGGCCCGCGCCGATGATGACGACGCCGGCCATGACTAGGAGATCTCGATGGCCTGCATCGGGCAGACGTCAGCGGCGCTCTCGACATCGGCGCGGCGATCGTCTGCGACCTCAGCGACGTAGACGATGTGTCCGGCGCCATCAAGGGAGAAGACATCAGGTGCCTCGAAGCAGCACTGGCCGTAGTGCTGGCACTTATCCATGTCGATGGTGACCTTGATCATTACTTCTTCTCCTCAACGGTTGACGGGTAGAGATCCTTCGAAGGCGTTCGGATGCCGCGGAATTCCCAGTCGCCACCCTTGGCCGTCGAGATGACCTCTTCGCTCTCGGTCGGCTGAGCTCCGACGTCAGTGCGAATGGGGGTGGGGCCTTCCACGATCACGTTGGTCAGTGAGCCCAAACCCTCAACCTCAACGGTGACAACATCACCGGGGTAGACGGTGCGCGAAAACGCCGGGGTGCCGGAGAACAGGATGTCGCCGGGCACGAGCGTGATGGTGCGCGCGATATCGGCGACCAGGTAATGCATGTCCCATTCCATCTCGGCGGTGGTGGAGTCCTGCTTCACGACGCCGTTCACGATGGTCCGGATGCGCTTGTTGTGGAAGTCCCAATCGGTGACCAGGCCCGGGCCGATCGGTGCGAGGGTGTCGGCACCCTTGACGCGCAGCATTGAGCCGGCATCAGTGTCGCGGAAGTCGTGCAGGCCGTAATCGTTACCGATCGTGTAACCGGCGATGTACTCACCCGCCTCATCGGGCGAGATATTGCGGCAGGTCTTGCCGATGACGATGACGATCTCGCCTTCATAGTTCAGCCACTTGCAACCGTTCGGTCGCACGACTGCACCGTTGTGCGAGTTGAGTGCTGTGATCGGCTTGTGGAAGTAGGTGGGCGCCGGGGGCAGCTTGGTCATGAACTCCTGAGTACGCGAGTCGTAGTTCAGGTGGACGCAGATGATCTTGGTCGGCTCGACCGGGGGCAGATGGACTGCATCGGTGATCGCGACTACGCGACCATCGCCTGCGACGAGATTCTCGCCATCGCGCACGACCTGCACGGGTGCGCCCTCGAGGAGGATCCTTCGGTATTCGGTCACGCTTCTGCCCTTCGAGTTGTCCAGCCGCTGTCGGGTCGATCGAACCAGACATGCACCTGGCTCGTGCCAATGGAGTTCTCATAGTCGCTGATCTGTACGCCAGGCGCGGAGAAATCGTTCTCGCCGAGCGCAGCGGCCATCATCACGTAATGCGCGAACTTCGCCTCGGGACGTACCTTGAGGAACTCAGGCATTGTGTCGAGCACGAGATCGTGACGACCTTCCTTGAACCACTCAAGGCGCTGGTAGTCGGCCTCCCGCGCCTCGGCGCTGAAGATGTGCGAGGGATCGCTGGCCTCGTGCTTGCGCAGTTCGCGTAGCGGGTAGAACGTGTGCGAGAGGGAACCGGTGGCGATGATGATCACCTTGCGATCGCTCTTGCGGATGGCCTCGCCGATCGCTCGGCCGACGCGCAGGAAATCCTCGGTGTCGGCGGTCTGGCACACGCTCACTGAGATCCAGGACTTATCGGGATTGCCCTTGCCGAGGTAGCTCCAGATGTTGACGGAGGGGTAGTAGATCGGCAGGAAGTGATCAGCATTGGCGGTGATCCAGGTGTCGTGCGGCGCACCCTCGGCGGCTATCAGGTGCGCGAGCTCGGGATCGCCCTTCCAGTCATACGGAATGCGGCACATGCCACGTGGCAATTCCTCGGCCGTGAAGAGACCCGAGCGACGATCCTGAGCCGTGACGATGAACTCGACTGTTGTGAACCAGTGCGAGTCGAGCAGAAGAACGGTGTCGTAGTCGTAGGTGTCGAAGACATCGCGGCGCAGTTTTTCGAGAGCAGGAACGAGGGAGATCTCCTTGCCCTCGTTCAGCTCGAGCCGTGTTTCCTTCGGCAGCATGATGGTCGGCACATGCGACAGCAGACCGGCTGCGACTACCTCACCCATGACTCCTACTTCCATCCGTTCGGTGCGAACACGGTGTTCTTGACGTCGGCGTAGAAGTCGAAGGACCACAGGCCGCCCTCGCGGCCGATGCCCGAGCGCTTCGAGCCACCAAACGGTGCCGAGAGATCACGCACGAAGAAGCAGTTCACCCAGATCGTGCCGGCGACGAGGAACTTCGTGAAAGCCTCGGCGCGCTCGCGATTGCCACTGACGACGCAGGCTGCGAGACCGAACTCAGTGCCGTTGGCGAGTGCCAGGCCTTCCTCATCGGTATCGAAGGTCTGCATTGTGAGAACCGGACCGAAGACCTCCTGAGTGAGGATCTCGCTGCCGACCGGTGCATCGATGACGAGTGTCGGCTTGATGTAGTGAGTGCCGAGTGCGGTGTTGACCTCGCCGCCGTAGGCGATGGTCGCACCGTCCGCCTTTGCGCGATCGATGAAGCCGGTAACACGCTCAACGTGCTTGAGGTGAATGTTTGGCCCGATCTGGGTCTCCTCATCACGCGGGTCACCCTGCTTGATCTGCGCGGCACGCTCTGCGAACTTCGCGGCGAAGGCCTCGGCAATGCCCTTCTGCACGAGCAGACGAGTGCCGGCGAGGCAGACCTGCCCGGCGTTGTCGTACTGCTCGATGGCGAGTTCGACTGCGAGATCGAGGTCGGCGTCGTCAAGGATCACTGTCGGGCTCTTGCCACCGAGCTCGAATGAGCACGGGATCAAGTTCTCTGCCGCTGCACGGGCCACAACCTTCGCGGTCGGCACCGAGCCGGTGAAGCAGATGCGCGAGACATCGGGATTCTCAGTGAGCGGTGCGCCGGCCTCGACGCCGAAGCCCTGCACGACGTTGAAGACGCCGGCAGGCAGGCCGGCCTCGTGTGCGAGCTGCGCGAAGTACGAGGCAGTAAGCGGTGCCCACTCCGGTGGCTTCAGTACGACGGTGTCGCCGGAGGCGAGGGCCGGACCGATGCGCCAGGTGGCCAGCATCAACGGGGCATTCCACGGGGTGATGATCACCGCAACGCCGGAGGGATCCCAGGTGACGTGGTTGGTGTGACCGCGGGTCTCGAACTCGGGGTGCTTGAGATCGTTCATCGCGTAGTCGGCGAAGTAACGGATGTTCATGACGACGCGGGGCATGACGCCGCGACGGTGTGAGCGAAGCAGTGAGCCGTTGTCGTGGGTCTCGAGCTGAGCGAGTTCCTCGATGTGTGCCTCGATGTTGTCGGCGACCTTGTGCAAGATCGCGCCTCGCTCCTGCGGGCTCAATTTGGCCCAGGCAGGGAAGGCGGCTTTTGCGGCTGCCACGGCAGCATCAGCCTCGGCGCGACCGCCGCGGCTGACCTGGGCGATGACGGTGCCATCGATGGGGGAGACGCTGTCGAAGGTCTCGGCCGAGGCCACCCGCTGGCCCCCGATCCAGTGCCGGGTATCAACCGTGACGCCCGCAACGGTGGCAGTCGACATCTGTGCTCGCATTCGTTGTTCGGAAAGTATGCTGATCGCAATTCTAGATCGTTCGGACCCTAACGGAATACGGGTTCGGCCACCAGCCTTTGGAGGAATTGTGACCCGTCCGCGCATTGCGATCCTGGGCCGATTCACCGAGTCTGCCAGTGCCCTGCGCTACCGCGGCCTGGTGAGCTCGCGGGCACTGCTCGAGTACGTATGGGCGGCCGGTGGCGACCCGATGACCCTGCTGCCCGGCAATGACGCCGATGCCCTCGACTGGGGAGCGCGACTGCGCGGATTCGAGGGCGTACTTCTGCCGGGCGGCGGCGATATTCGTCCGACTCGTTACGGCAAGGGCGACGACGACCCCACCCTGTACGACATGGACGACATGCAGGACGAATCCGACTTCACCCTCACCCGCTACTGCCTCGAGCAGGGGATCCCGATGCTGGCGGTGTGCCGCGGTCTGCACGTGCTCAACGTGGTCACGGGCGGCACCCTCGTAGTTGACATGCCCGATCACCACCGACACGTGGTGCATGACGTGGCATTGAGCGAGGGCTCAGATGCCCTGGGCATCACCGATTCCCACGTGACGGCCTCGTGTTACCACCACCAGGCGATCGAGCGGGTGGGTGACGGCCTGACCGTGGTCGGCATGTCAGCCGATGGTGTCGTTGAGGCTGTCGTGGCCGATGCGAAGGCCTGGACTGTGGGTGTGCAGTGGCATCCGGAGGACACCTACGCCGCAGATGAGCATCAGATGCAGCTCATGAAGCGCCTCGTGGGGGAGGCGTCGCTCAGCTAATTCGTGGCTTGGGTGATGCGGCGCAGGATGTCGGCGGCGACTGGCTGCTCGGCAGAGGTCAGGCCACGGACAACGTGACGCTCCGACTTGTTGAACTCTGGGAACAGTTTCTTCATCAGTCGCTTGCCCGAGGCGGTCAACTCGACCGTCACCAGGCGACCGTCCTTCTCCCCGCGCTTACGCTCGACGAAGCCGCGGCCCTCGAGGGTGGTGAGTACACCGCTGAGCGTGGCCTTGGAGACACCCGCTTCAGAGGCGATCTCACGGGTCTCGGCTGACTCCCAGATCCAGGCCACCCAGAGCACCACGAAGGCGGTCCAGGTCAGGTTCGACTTGGCGAGCACCGTGCGCTCCATGTGATTGCGGGCAGCATTGGCGGCGCGGAAGAGATTTGCCGTGACGGCCATGGCCTCGAAGTCGAGATTCATACCGGCCAGGCGCGTGGCGACCTGGCTCTCAGTCTCGTCGAGCGTGTGCTGCCCGGGCATCTAGCCTCCGTCGTGAGGTGAATCGTGCGGACTAGTGAGGCACGTGGTCAGGAATTATGACCCTAAGTCTGGCAACACTTCACATGAATCGCCACATCGGTCTACAGTACTCAGATAGTTCGGACCCGAACGATCTTTAGTTCCGGAGGATTCATGAGCACGCTGACCGACGTCACCCTGGCCGACCTGAGCCTCTTCGCTGATGGCGCCCCCTGGCAGGTCTTCGAAGACCTCCGCAAGAACGACCCAGTCCACTGGAACGTGGAAGAGGCACCGAACTCGGGCTTCTGGTCGGTCACCCGCTACAACGACATCGTCGACGTGCTCCGCAACACCGACATCTATTCCAGCGAGATTGGCGCCGCCAATCTCGAGGAGCTCGACACTCGCCAGCTCGAGATCCGCAAGTCGATCCTGGAGACCGACGGCCCCCGCCATCGCGCCCTGCGCAAGATGCTGCAGCCGCAGTTCACCCCGCGTGCACTCGCCGGCTACGAGACCTTCCTTCGCGGCATCACCGCGACCACCCTCGATCGTGCGCTCGCGAAGGATCAGTTCGACTTCGTGGCCGATGTTGCGGCGGATTTCCCGATCCGCGTGCTCGCGCAATTGCTCGACGTTCCTGAGTCTGACATCCCCCAGCTGATCAAGTGGGGCAACAAGATGGTCGGCAATCAGGATCCCGAGCATGCCGATGTTCTCGCCGACAGCCCCGAGAGCGAGATGTACCGGGACCTTCCGTTCCGTTCGCCTGCAGCACTCGAGGTATTCAAGTACGGCTACGAGCTGGCCTGGGGTCGCAAGGGCGGCAACGGTACCGATCTTGTGTCAGTGTTGATCAACACGGAGCCGTCTGACGGCATCGCCATTGACGCACGTGACTTCCGCAATTACTTCCTACTGCTCGTCATCGCAGGTAACGAGACCACTCGCCACACCATCACGCACACCATGAACAACCTGATGGCTAACCCCGATCAGCTTGCGATCCTTCGCGAGAAGCCCGAACTGATCCCGTGGGCGGTCGAGGAGTTCTTGCGCATGGCCAGCCCGGTGCATCACTTCCGCCGCACCGCGCGTCACGAGACGGTGCTCAATGGCCAGGAGATCAAGGCCGGTGACAAGGTCGTCGTGTGGTTCGGCTCCGGCAACCGCGATGCGGAAATCTTCGCTGACCCGTACAAGTTCGACGTGCAGCGTCACCCGAATGAGCACATGTCCTTCGGCCGCGGCGGCCCGCATATGTGCCTCGGGAACTCGCTCGCACGCCTTGAGATCCAGATCATGTTCGAGGATCTTCTCTCGCGTGACGTCGACCTGGTGCCCAACGGCAAGCCCGACTACGTCTACAGCAACTTCGTGCATGGCTTCAAGCGTCTGCCGGTCAAGAAGGCGTAACACACTCGAACACACACACGAAGGGCCGGCGATTTTTCGCCGGCCCAACGCCTAAGTCAGTGATCAGTCGCGCACGAGATGCCCGAGCCCGGCGACGTTACTGAGGAAGCTGTCGACGAGAGCATGCGCCCGCACCTGCGCCTTCGGTTCCTCCGCATATGAGTAAGCCAGGAGCACGTCGGGATCCTGACCGTCAGCGATGATCAGGTCGCGTCCATCACCCGGTGAGGTGTACCAGCCCTGGAGCATGTCTCCGGTGAGTTCAGGGTGAAACTGAAGTGCCAGGTTCTTACGCAGAGTGAAAGCCTGCGAGGCCCGCGAAGTGCGCGCAATCTCGGTGGCACCCGGCGGCAGAGCCCAGCGGTCGTAGTGGAAGGAGAACCACGGCCCGGGCGGCACGAGTTCTTCGTTATCGCTCCACACGCTTGTCCAGCCGATTTCGCAATCAGGCGCTCGCCCGACTCCGCCGCCGTGTGCACGAGCCAGCAGTTGACCGCCAAAGCAGATACCCATGACGGGAACACCGGCCGCATCGGCATCGCGCAGCCAGTCGAGCTCGGGAAGCAGCCAGGAACCGATGGTTGAGTCATCCCAGGCACCCCACGGCGAGCCCATCGGCACGATGACATCGAAGGTGGTGGGATCGGGAAACTCGTAGGTCACGATGCCAGGGGTGTCGTAATGCGCGGCCTCGACGATGAGTTCCTCCACCACCTCGAAGCCGAGTTCGGCAAAGCGTTCAGAGACAAGCCTGGGCGGGCTGAAGGCATCGTGCTGCATGAATAGAACCCGCATGCGGCAAATCCTCTCCCAAACTGGCCCCGCGGGAGCACGATTCGACATAGGATTTCGAGATCGTTGGGGGCCGAACGATCTCTGACGATACTGGAAACGGCGACAAGGGGCAGCACATGCAGCAGGATCTGGCAGACGTCCGCAGGGACCTCGAGACCCAGGGCATCGACATCCTCAGGCTCCTGTGGCCCGACGTGCTCGGCCTGCCGCGCTCGAAGGACATCACCGTCTCTCAGCTCGAGCGTGCCGCCGGGCATGGCCCCGCTTTCTGCCAGGCCACCTGGACAACCACTACCCGCGGCGACGTGCTCGACGGTCACGGCAGTCTCCAGGACGGTCTCTCCGACATGGTGTCGCGTCTCGATGCCTCCACCATCCGCCCACTTCCGTGGGAGGAAGGCGTGGCCTACGCGATCGCGGATATCGATGAGCCCGACGGATCCCCGAACGCCATTGCACCGCGCTCGCTGCTTCGCCGCATCATCGAGGAGTACAAGGCCCTCGGCCTTCTCCCAGTTGTGGGCCCCGAGCTCGAGTTCTACTTCGCTCACAAGCCGAACGGCGAGTGGGAGCGCATTCTCAACAAGACCGGCCGCGTGTACCAGACTGGTTCACTCGTCGATCCCGACGGAACCTTCCTGCATCTGCTGCGCATGCTCGATCGACTCAACATCGGTGCATTCGCCGGCAATCACGAGTTCTGCCCGTCGCAGTATGAGATCAACCTCTGGCACGGAGATGCACTCGATGCAGCCGATCGCACCTTCTTGTTCAAGACCGCGATCAAGGACATCACTGCCCGTCGCGGAATCATGAGCACGTTCATCGGCAAGCCGTGGGGCGACGAGGGCGGCAGCGGCTTCCACCTGCACTTCTCGGTCACCGACGTCAACGGCACGAATTTGATGGGCGAGCCTGACGGCGAACTGTCGCTGATTGCACGGCGCATGATGGCCGGCATTCTCGAACACGCGCCGGCACTCGTAGCCTTCTGCAACCCGACCATCAACGCATACAAGCGCCTCGGCCCCGACACCATGGCACCGCATCGCTCAAGCTGGGGCTACGACAACCGCACCACGTTCATTCGCATCCCACCGGAGCGCGGCGCAGGCACTCGACTCGAGGTGCGCATAGGCGACGGCGCCGCGAATCCGTACGTGATGATCGCCGTGATCCTCGCTGCAGCACTCGATGGCCTTCGTCGTCAGCTCGACTGCCCGCCGCACTCCGAGGGCTGGTCGTACACCGACGAGAGTCGCCCGGTGCTGCCCATGACCCTCACCGATTCGCTCAACGCCATGCGCGCCGACAGCTTCTTGGTCGACATCCTGGGCGAGCCCTTCGTGCAGGCCTTCGAGACCCTCAAGCGTGACGAAGTACGTCGCTATGAGGAAGCAGTCGAGGATCCAAGCACGCGAGAGGTGACCGCGTGGGAGATCGCGGAGTACCTAGAGGATTATTAGAGGGTGCATAACTTCATCCTCACCCTGCGGTGCCCTGACGGCCCCGGCATCACCCACGGCATCACTGGCGCGCTGCTCTCAATCGGCGCGAACATTCTCGAGCAGGCGCAGTTCACCGAGCCGAGCGAGAATCTGTTCTGCAGCCGTACGCGGTTCGAGACCGCCACTGATGATCTTGTAGTGGTGCGCCGCGCCATCGATGAAGCAACCGCTCATCTCTCACCCACGTTGACTCTGCGTCACGTGCACGACCAGCGCCGCATTCTGATCATGGTCTCGAAGCAGGATCACTGCCTTGTCGATCTGCTCTACCGCCGCCAGCAAGGCGAACTGCACGTCGAAATCCCGATCATCGTCTCCAACCATCCCGATTGCGCACCGATCGCCGCCGCGCATGGCATTCCATTCGTGCACCTGCCGGTTACGCCGGAGACCAAGCAGGCGCAGGAGCAGAAGGTGCGCGAGCTCATGGTTGAGTACTCGATCGATGCGGTCGTGCTAGCCCGCTACATGCAGGTGCTCTCTGATGAGTTCTGCGCTGAGCTCGAGGGTCGCGCGATCAACATCCATCACTCGTTCCTACCGGGCTTCAAGGGCGCCCGCCCGTATCACCAGGCGTATGCGCGCGGAGTGAAGCTCATCGGTGCCACCGCTCACTTCGTGTCAGCAGCACTCGACGAAGGCCCGATCATCGAGCAAGACGTCGCCCGCGTGACTCATGCGCAAGATCCCGAGCATCTGGCAGAAATCGGTCGAGATGTCGAGCGTCTAGTGCTTGCACGTGCAGTGCAGCTCTATGGCGCTGATCGAGTGATGCTCACCGGCCATCGCACGGTGATCTTCTCGTAGTTGATCTGGCTATGAGGTGAGTGCGTCTACTCGACGCACCACTTCGCGGCAGAACTCTGCGTGCTTGTCGCGCTCGTCGATGAAGATCGACGGCTTGATGCAGAAGGTGCTGAAGCCCATCTCGAGCTGGGCCGGAATGCCTTTCAGCGCCTCAGGTAGAGGTGCAACCGAATGGGCATCGGGGAACTCGACGCGGGTGCCGCCGACCATCTCGATCTCATCGATCGATCGGCCTGCAGATTCCAGACCGGCACGCAGTTTGGCAACATCGTCGGCCTTCGGTCGGCCAAGTGGGTGGTAACCGCTGCCGTACTTCACCAGGCGATTGAGCACTGGATCAGTCAGGCTCTCGCCACCGAACCACATCGCCGGGCCCTTAGGCGTGCGCGGCTTTGGGTCGACGTAGACATCGGTGAAGTCGAAGAACTCGCCGTGGAACGAGGCGGGGGATTCGGCCCACACTCGCCGCCAGATCTCGAGATCCTCGTCAAGGATCTTGCCGCGCTTGGTGAACGGGACGCCGAGGGCGTCGTATTCATCCTTATGCCAGCTCACCGTCGGCTGGATGACGAGCCGACCCTCGGCGAGAAGGTCGAGAGTAGCGAGATCCTTGGCGAGGGCGAGTGGATGACGAAGCGGAGCGATAAGTGCAATGCCGCCGACACGGATTCGAGAGGTGGCAGCCGCGATGGCGCTGAGCATCACGATCGACGACGGCCATTCGGTCGCGGGATCCTGATTGCCCGGCATCGCGTAATCACGCGGATTCTCCATACGACCTTCGGAACCGGCCGACGGGCCGAGCAGCACGTGATCGCTGATCATGATCATGTCGAAGCCAGCGTCTTCGGCCTCCTGCGCCATGCGCACGATGCCACGCACATCGCGCGGATCGGTCATCGTCCAATTCTCGGTGAGAACGCTGACGAGCTTTGGCTTCATGCTGTGCTCTTGTTAGATCGCAGCGGAGTTGTCGGCGAGCAGCGTGCCGCCGTGGAAAGTCGTCCCGACCTCGCAGTAGTAACCCGCAATGATCTCGTCAATAGGCAGCAACGACGCGGGCTGATCCCAAGGCGAGTCATGCAAGGTGAGCTCAGCATCGCCGATCCACGGCTGGCCGAGATCGAGATCGACACCACCCATCGTGGCGAGTTGATTTAGCGAAAGACCGGCACCGGGCACCATTGACGGCATCACGCGGTGATGCAGCATCTTGTGACCGTTGACGAAGCCGTTCGAGGGGGCTGGCTCGCGCAGGGTGACCTTCGCACTGGCGAGACGGTGGTCGTAGGCGGCGAGCGACGCACCGAAGGTGCCACCCTCGGCGATGCGCGGGGCAGCCTTGCCTCGGTTGTACGGGCGAGTCACGAAGACGCTGCCGAGCTTCTTGGGGTAACCCTGGAACCAGCCGCGACCGATGGCGAAATCAGTGGTGACCCAGATCAGCACGCAGCGGCTGTAGGTGACGCCCTGGTACGAGCAGCGCACCACGACGAAGGCTTCGAGGTACTGGGCACGTGAAGGGTCAAGCAGCTCAGCGCCACCAGTGCTGCACGACTGCCAGTCGGCCCAAATGAACGCGACGGCTCCGGGATCCTCGGGTGCCAGGTCGAGGTCAGGAGGAAGAATTGCGCGCACGTTGGCCGGGTCAGTGCGGTACTCGACGGTCATCAAGGTGCCGGAGTAGTGCCAGGGCATCTCGGGGATGAGAGCCGAGCCGCCATCGGGAGTGAAGGGGGGTAAGAAGCCCTGGGAGTTCGCCATAGTGCAGGAGCCTAGCAACTCCGCAGGGATCGTTTGGGCCCAAACAACCGAATTCATGACTAGCCCATAGGGCACTTCCGCCCGTACGGCATTAGCCTTCGGGGATGCCGCAGAAGTCCGCCCGCCAGCGCCTCAATCGTGAGGTCATCTGCGCGGCTGCCCTGGAACTCGCGGCAGAGTCGGGTAGCCCTGACGTGAGTATGCGGGCCCTAGGCGAGCGCCTCGGTGTCGATGCCACTGCCGTATACCGGCACTTTGCCGACAAAGACGACCTGATGCGGGCCGTCGGCGATCGGGCACTTGCTCCGGCAACGAAAGGATTCGCCACCACTGATGATCCGGCTGACGACGTGCGACGCATGTGCACCGGCATCCGCAAGGCGCTGCTGAAGAACCAAGTGGCACTGATCATCACCTCGGCCGGCCCGACTCGAAATGCGAATGAGCTTCGCATCACCGAGGTCATGCTCGATGCGTTCCTTCGTGCGGGGATGGATCCTGATTCAGCAGCGCGGGCCTATCACGTGCTCATTGAATACACGGTCGGCTCGGCTTCACTCGATGCTCCGCTTTCCCGCAATGCGAAGGAGCGCAAGGCTACCTATGACACCTGGCGTCGTGACTACCGAGCGCTACCTGCCGACGAATACCCGGCTATTCACGAACTCGTCGGTCATCTATACCCGAGCAGCGACGACGTTTTTTCCACCGGGCTCAGTGCGCTCATCGCGCAACTCATGCCTGCCTAGCGCGACTTAGTACACGCGGGCGTATTCGCCCTGCTCCCAATCAGTGACCGCCGACACCCAGCGCTTCCACTCATCGCGCTTGAGTCCGACGTACACCTCGACGAGATCCTTCTCAAGGTACGACTGCAGCTTGGTATCTGCCTCGAGCGCGTCGAGCGACTCCGCAAGTGAATGCGGCGTATGGCGATCAGTGTTCGGTGCCTCATCGGCATCACCTAGCTGCGGTGCGGGGAGCTCGAGCTTCTCGTCAACGCCGTGCATGCCGGCCGCGAAGAGTGCGGCGCTGAGTAGATGAGGTGTGGCACTTCCGTCAGCCATGCGGTGCTCGACTCGCGTGGTTGCACCGCGCTGTCCGGGAACGCGCACGGTGGCGATGCGATTGTCGAGACCCCAGTTGGCCCAGTAGCCACTGAGCATGCCGGGGGTCAGGCGCTTGTACGAGTTAACGGTCGGTGCTGCGAACGCCGCGAGTGCTTCGTGGTGTGCAAGCAGGCCGGCGATGAAATGACGAGCGAGGTCGGTGATGCCCAGCGGGTCATCAAGGCTTGCGAACATGTTCTCGCCCTTGGCGTTTGCGAGGCTCATGTTCACGTGCATGCCATTGCCGACTGCATCGGCGAACGGGCGGGCCATGAAAGTCGCGTCGACTCCACGCTCACGCGCAGAAAGACGCACGAGCTCGCGGAAGAGCAGCGCGCAGTCGGCTGACTCGAGTGCAGGCTGGTAGTGCAGGGCAGCTTCGACCTGGCTGGGCGTGAATTCGGCGTTGACGCCCTCGACCTGCAGGCGAGCCATCTCGGCCAGTTCGACAACAGCTTCAAGCGTGCCGCTCGGATCAGCGCCGGCACCGATGCCGTACACGCGGTGATCGGGCACAGGCATCTTCACCAGCGGCTTCAAGCTCTCGAGTAGGAAGAACTCCATCTCGAAGCCCGTCATCGGCGTATAGCCACGCTCTGCCCACTGATCGCAGATCATGCGTAGCTGGCGGCGTCCGTCGAGCGGAAGTTCGTCGCCATTGGTGCGGTAGAGATTCGATAGTGCGATCTGGCGACCGTTTATCCACGGGCGCAAAGTTGCGGAGTCGATACGTGCTTCCATGTCAGGGAAGCCGGCACTGGTGGAGTAGGTCGGCGTATCGAGGAACTCGAGATCGAGACCTTGCACCATCACGGTGATGGCGTAGTGAGTCGGATGATCGACACGGTGCGTGGGAACTGTCTTGCCGTGAGTAAGCCCGAGGAGGTCGGGGAAGATCACGTCGATCTGGTCAGCCACGTCAGTTCGCCTCTCCGGCAGCAACGCCGACCAGGGTTCCCTTGTCGACAACCTGATGATCATCAAGCCACACGCTGTGATTACGCATGGGCAGGTCGAAGTGGCCTGCGGTGAAGCGATCGGCATTCTCGTTTGCGCCAGTGCTGAACAGGAAGTTTCCGCCGAATGCGCGAGCCTCGGTGCCGTTAATGTCGGAGCGGTCGTACAGCTCGAGGAAATCCCAGCGTGCACTTGTATTCATGCCGAAGCCGACATGCGAGGTGGCATACGCGTCGGCGTCGAAGGCCTCGAGGTACGAGCGCATGAGCTCAGCCTGGTAGCCATTGCCCTTGATTTCGACGACGTAGTCGTTTTCGATGCGCATCGTGATTGGCTCAGTGACGTAATGCTTGAAGGTCAGGTTGATATCGCCAGGTGCGAGAACGACCGTGCCGTTCACAGTGCCCTTCGCCGGGAAGGCGAGGACGAGACCACCGGGCCAGTGTGCGATCGAACCAGGGCCGGAGATGACGCCGGTGGAGCCGGCGGTGAATGCGCCGGCAAGTTCGACGGTGAGATCAGTGCCGAACTCACTTGTGGCGCGCATGGTCTTGGATCGCTTCATCAAGTCATGTGCGGCGGTGACGCGCTCAGCCATCACCGGATCGTGACGCATGCGCTCGTAGACCTCCGGGTGCTCAAGGCTCACCATCAAGATGCTCGTGCCGGAGGAAAGGATCGGGCCGAGTTCTTTCGCGTGCAACATGCCCTCGACCGTGCAGTCGACGACAAAGGGAACGGAGGACAGCGAACCGATTGCGCCGGCGAGACCGTTGAGCGCGAGCGTGGTGCCGGTGGAACGAATCGCGACAGGACCCGGGTTTGCCGGTGTGCGCATCACCACTTCGAAGGGCTTCGCGCCGAGTGACTCGAGTGCGAGAAGTGAGGTCTCGACGAGATCAGGGCGGCTCGCAGACTCAGAGAGCACGATGCACTCCATGCCAGGGGTTACGCCGTTGACCTTGAACTGCGCGGCGAAGGACTCGATCCATCGCCATTCGGCGACAGGCGGTCGGACGGTCATGTGTTCTCCCAGTGCTGAAGGATTGCGCGGTTCACGGCGTCAGGTGCCTCGAGGTTGAGCAGGTGCCCGGCGCCGGGAATCGTGACAAGTGTGGCATTGGGCATCAGATCCACAATGGCCTTCGAGTAGGAAGGCGGGGTTTCGTCGTCATCCTCGCCAATCAGCACGAGGGTGGGCACGGTGATCTCAGGCAGGATCGCCCGTGAATCGTGCGAGGGCAGGATCGAGAGGCTGGTGAGCATGCCCGCCATCGGGATGCGAGCCATGGCCTCGCAGGCCTCCGGCACCACGTGCTGCGCATTAGGCCCGGCGAGAGAGGTCAGGATCACTGGAGCCGCCGCTGCCACCGTGCCGAATGTTTCCAAGCCCTTCAGTCGGTTATTGCGCCATTCGTCGGGGTCAGTGCCATCGAGCCCGAATGCGGGGCTGGTGCAGATCAAGGTGAGCGACCGCACGAGCTCGGGGTAGGCATGGGTCGTGTACTGGGCGATCATGCCGCCGAATGACGAACCCACGAGATCAACGGGTGCAGCGGGGGAGACCCGACGGATCAAACCAGCGGCTCGATCGGCGTAGCCCGCAAAGCTGTGAATCTCAACCGGCGCGGATTCCCCATAGCCCGGGGCATCCCACGCCACGACCCGCTCGGCCTCAGCGAGAACGGGCAGATTCGGCCCCCAGGCGATGCGGGAGCCGCCGAGCCCATGAAGAAGGACGGCTACGCGCGGACCGTCGCCGGCCTCGCGCCAGGCATTGGGCACCTCGTCGACATCGGTAATCGTGATCGGCATCCTCGCAAACTAGGGCCGCCTATCAATTTAGTCAACAGTGTTGACATTTGATTTTCGATCCCTATTCTCAGGGCTATGACTCCTGCGAATGCCGTTGCCGCACATGAAGGTTCCTCCGTTGCCACCGGCTCCACCGGCGGCAAGACCGGCCCGGTGGGAACCCCTGACTCCACGATGACTCGTGAGGAAATGGTCGCGGTGATTCGCGAACTCGGTCCGAAGTTTGAGGAGCGTGCAGTTCAGACCGACCTGAAGGCCGAGTTCCCCTGGGGAAACTTCAACGACCTTCGTGAGCGCGGCTTTCTCGCGCTTTGCGTGCCGAAGCAATACGGCGGCATGGGCGCCAGCTACGCCGATTACATTCGCGTCTCCGAAGAGATCGGCCGTCACTGCGGCTCCACCGGCCTGACCTTCAACATGCACAACGCCACGATGCTGTGGGCCGGCCAGGTAGCAGACCTGCTCGATATGAGCCCGGAGGAGCGCGAGACCCACGAGCGTCGTCGCGCCGAGATGTTCCGCGGCGTTGTCGAGAACGGCGAAATCCATTCGCAGCCGTTCAGCGAGGGCCTGAACCCCGGCGCGCTCGCCGGCATCATGACTCGGGCAACCCCGGTCGAGGGCGGCTACCTCGTCACCGGCCGCAAGATCTTCGCTTCCCTCTCCGGTGCCGCCGACCGTTACAACGTCACCTGTCAGGTCGAGGGCGAGGAGTTCTTGCGTTTGCTCTCCGTACGTTCGAACAGCGAAGGTGTCGAGATCGTCGACGACTGGGATCCCCTGGGTATGCGTGGCACGGTTTCTCGCACGCTGCTTCTCAAGGATGTCTTCGTCCCTGCTGACGACGAGATCATGCCCGGCGGCATGTACGACCAGGCAGCCAAGCGCTTCCCGTACCTCTTCATGTCGCTAGCGCCGTCATACCTCGGTCTCACTAAGGGCATCCTCGACTTCACCCGCAGCTACTTGCGCGGTGAGGTTGCTGGCGCCGCCAAGGGCACCGGTCGTCGCGATAACCCCATCAAGCAGTACGGGTGGGCCGAGATGAATATCAAGTATGAGCAAGCGCGCGCGATGCTGTTCAGCGTTGTCGACTCGGCCACCCTTGACCCCGTCGAGGAGCAGATGGTGACTGCCTGGACTGCCGTCTACACAGTCATGGAGCACGCCAATGCCGTGGCGGCTCTTGCCGTGCGGGTCTGCGGCGGTCAGTCAATGCTCAAGCACCTGCCCCTAGAGCGCATGTATCGGGATTCCCGCCTGGGCTCGACCATGCTCCCCTGGAGCGCCGAGGTGGCCCTCGAGCGAATCGGGAAGTCAGGCCTGTACGACGCATAAGCCTGAAGAAAGAGGCGAAATCGTGACCGCGCCACTTTCCGAAAGTGCTTGCGCAGGCGGCTCGTTTGATCAAGTATTCGTAAATCGTTCGTATCCGTACGTTAACGACCGCGTCCCTATGGAGGAGACATGTCGCAAAGGGAAAACCTCCCTCATTCTGATCAGCATCTTGGCGCCGGTGATCCGGAGACCAAGCAGACTTCACTGAAGAAGGGAACCCTCGGACTCTGGGGAATCGTCTTCTTCGTTGTTGCCGCAGCAGCGCCACTGGCCGGCATGACGGGCGCTTTCCCTGTCGCCGTCGGTCTCGGTGACGGCGCCGGAGCAGCCGGCATGTTCGTCTTCGTCGGCTTCATCCTGCTGATCTTCAGCGTCGGGTATGCGACCATGTCGCACTACGTCACCAACACGGGTGCCTTCTTCGCCTATGTCGGACGCGGTCTCGGCATCTCGTGGGGTGTCGGAAGCTCCTTCGCCTCGGTACTCGCCTACCTCACCGTCCAGTGGGGTGTCATCGGATTCATCTCCTTCCAGATCAAGTTGAAAATGGATGAGTACGGGTTCGTACTCGCCTGGTGGGTGTGGGCGCTGATCATCATCGCCATCGTGTTCGTCCTCTCGGCCATGTCGGTCGATATCGGCGCGAAGGTGCTCGGAGTCCTCCTCACCATCGAGGTCATCGCACTCTTCCTCGTGGGCATCATTGTGCTGATCAAGGGCGGTCCTGAGGGTGCGGACCTCGGAGCCTCATTCGCTCCCTCGTCGATCTTCTCGGGCGGCCTTACCGGAGGTGCCGGTATCGCCTTCGCCTTCGCCTTCGCCTCGTTCATCGGGTTCGAGGCGACGGCGATCTACGGCGAGGAGTCGAAGGATCCCAAGCGCACTGTTCCTAAGGCGACGTACATCTCTGTCATCCTCATCACCGTGCTGTTCGCAGTGGTCGGCTTCGGTCTCGTGACCGGTCTCGGCGCGAGCGACATCCAGAACAAGGTCTTCGAGATCACCGCCGTCGACGGAGTACCGCTGGCGAATCCCGGAGCGATGCTCTTTGGTGTCACCGAGACATTCGTGGGTCACTGGCTCGCCGAGGTCTTCACCTGGATCGTGCTGACCTCACTGTTTGCTGCCACCCTTGCCTTCCAGAACAGCGCCTCTCGCTACCTGTTCTCGATGGGTCGCTCGGGAGTGCTGCCGAAGGTGTTCGATCGCACGAACAAGTATCAGGCTCCCTGGGTCGGCACGGTCGCAGTGACTGTACTGGCCACTGCGGTCACGGTTCTCTTCGCGATCTTGAACCTCGACCCGATCCTGAACATGTTCTACTGGTTCGGCAATGTCGCAGTTATCGCCATCGTGCTGACCGAGATTCTCGTGAGCCTCTCGGTGATCGTGTACTTCCGTCGCACGAAGGAAGACACTCGAATCTGGCACACGGTCATCGCGCCGCTCCTGGCCATCGTGGGTCTCGCTGTCGGAGAGTACCTACTCGTGAGCCGCTTCAATCTGCTCGCAGGAGTAGCGACTGATCCGGCTGCCTGCCCGGGAGACGCCGGGTCGGGCTGTGGGCCGTGGGAGATGGACACCACCGGCTGGATTCTGGTCCTGCTCACGCCCGCGCTCTTCATCGTTGGCGTGATCATCGGCAAGATTCGTTCTAAGTCCGAGAATTACGACGCGGTGCACAACTTCGTCAGCTAGTCCCAAGAAGGGGGATGGACCGTGTGGTCCATCCCCCTTCCCATTTCCGAAAACAGATTGATGGCGTAGAAACCAGGCAGGAGGACGCATGAAGCCAGGCCGGCTTACTGGGCACATCGACACCTTCGCTGCCGACAACCTGCCGCCGCTCGCCGAGTGGCCCGAGCTCATCGGCGTCGACTCCTTCGGCTACCCCGAGCGCCTCAATGCGTCGGTAGAACTTCTTGAGAGCACCATCGCCCGTCACGGTGCGCTTCGCCCCGCTATCGCCGGCGCCGGTACCTCGTGGACTTACGGCGAAGTGCTCGACCTCGTCTCGCGTGCCGCGAACGTTCTCGTTGACTCGGGGGTGCAGCCCGGCAATCGCGTCTTGCTTCGCGGCCCCAACAACCCCTGGCTCGCGATCTCCTGGCTGGCAGTGCTGCGTGTCGGTGGAGTCGTGGTCACGACTATGCCGATGCTTCGCGCGGGTGAACTTGAAAAGGTCGTCGACATTGCGAAGGTGCAGTTCGCGATCGTGGATCATCGCTACCTGGAGGAGTGGGAAGCCGTCACTGGCTTCCATGGCGTCACGATTGCCTACGGCGGCGACTCTGCTGCCGACCTCATCGCACGATGCGAAGCGGCATCGCCCATCAACGTCGCGTGTGACACGCATGCCGAGGACGTCGCGCTGCTGGCCTTCACGTCAGGCACGACCGGCGGCCCTAAGTCGACCATGCACTTCCATCGCGACATCCTGCTCATCGCCGATACCTACTCGGCGAACGTGCTGGCGCCTACGGCTGATGACGTCTTCGCAGGCTCCCCACCGATTGCCTTCACCTTTGGCCTCGGTGGCTTAGTCATCTTCCCGCTGCGTGCCGGTGCCTCGACAGTGCTGCTCGAGTCCGCATCGCCGCCCGTGCTTCTCGAGGAGATTCCGCGACATGGCATCACCTGCCTGTTCACTGCACCCACGGCCTACCGCGCGATGCTGGCGAACTTGTCCGAAGGTGGACTGCCTTCACTTCGACGCTGCATTTCGGCGGGTGAGCATCTGCCGCAGGCCACCTGGCAGGCCTGGCGCGATGCGACGGGGCTCGAACTCATTGATGGCATCGGCGCCACCGAGATGCTGCACATCTTCATCTCGGCACGCGTCGACGACATGGTGCCCGGTGCAACAGGCAAGCCTGTGCCGGGCTTCATCGCGCAGGTCGTCGATGAGAATCTTGAGCCAGTTCCGGTCGGAACACCCGGTCGCCTTGCCGTGAAAGGCCCCTTGGGCTGCAGGTACCTCGCTGACACCCGCCAGGGCGTGTACGTGCGGGGCGGCTGGAACATCACCGGTGACATTTTCGTCATCGACGAGACCGGCCATTTCCACTACGTGTCGCGCTCCGACGACATGATCGTGTCGAGCGGCTACAACATCGCAGCACCTGAAGTCGAAAACGCGCTGATGCTGCACGCGGCTGTGGCCGAGACTGCAGTGATCGGCGCACCCGATGAAGATCGTGGCCTGATCGTCAAGGCCTTCGTCGTGCCGGCCGCAGGATACGAGCCCGGCCAGGCACTGGCCAAGGAACTGCAAGATCACGTGAAGGCGACTATCGCTCCGTACAAGTACCCGCGTGCGATCGAGTTCGTGACCGAGCTGCCGCGCACCGCTACCGGAAAGCTGCAGCGCTTCCGGCTCAAATAGAGCGCCGTAGGCGGGAATTAGGAGGTGAGTGCACGCGCGAATGCTGTCTCGAGGACTTCCGCATCCGTATCAGTCGTAAGCACAGAGGTCGGCAAGCGATGCCAGAGTGCCAAGAGGATATCGCTTGAACTTCCCGATACCTCGCCGACTATTCGTTCTCCGAGATTAAAGCTTCGGCCGTCCGCGAGCACGATTCGCACTCCCTCGTCGGGGTATTGCATTCGCCCGCGTGTCAATTCACGGGGGATGAAAACTTCGAACACCTCTGCCACGCCATCTGCCGCGAGCTGCTCATCGATTGGCTCTACGAAACCTACGGCGCTCCGTGCATCCCATAGATGAACGGATGCCTCGTGTGCCTGCCGCCGGAACCAGAACGACGTCAGTCTCGGCTCGGGTCCAAACGTCCAGGTCTTCCGTTGAGGGTCGGCTGCTCTCAAGAAACCGGCCAGATCAGTGAATCCTTCATCGAGCCATGCGCACAGCAGGGCATCCTCAATTGGTGATTCCACTCGGGGTAGCGCGTCGTTCGACTCTATGCAGGCCTTCGCCCAGCGATGAACGGTGCCAAGGTGAAGAGCGAGATCACGCAACTGCCAGCCTGGGCATCCCGGCACGGATGCGGCGAGGTCAGAAGTTCTCACGACCTCAATAAAGCATTGGGCATCACTCTCGAAGAAGTCGAGATGTTCGCCTATCTGCATGCACTGACGATAGCGGGCAGTGAAGCGATCCCGTTCACGAAATTCGATTTAGTGCGCACGACTTCGCCATTGCCTTCGAAATAGATTCCCTGTTTGATCATCTCCTCAAGCAGGATCTTGATCTCAATTCGTGCAAGTGGTGCGCCGAGGCAGTGGTGCGGGCCCTTCGCGCCAAAGGAGACCTGCGGCGGACGGATTTCGCGAGTGATGTCGAAGGTCAGCGGGTTCGCGAACTCGGTGTCATCGAAGTTTGCCGAGGCGTACCACATGACGACCTTGTCATTCTCCTTGATCGGTACGCCGTGGAGGACGGTGTCCTTGGTCGCGGTGCGTCGCATGTACATCACGGGTGTAGCCCAGCGAATGATTTCCTCGACTGCATTGTCGACGAGTTCGGGGCGCTTGTGGAGCAGTTCGAGTTGATCGGGATTATGGATGAACGCGTCGATGCCGTTGCTGATGGCGGTGCGGGTGGTCTCGTTGCCTGCGAAGACGAGCACGTGGAACATGTTCGTAAAGTCGAAGTCGCTTAGGGGGTCGCCGTCATCTTCCGCCTCCACGAGGGTGGTGACGAGATCGTCCTTCGGGTTCTTGGTGCGCTCTTCGCGCATGCCGCGGCCGTACTCGAAGAGGGCATGCGAGGCCGGTGAGCTAAAGGGCAGTAGTTCGAGCGGCGTGGTGTTGCCATAAGCGTCAGGTGCAACACCGCTGGAGTCGATGAGCTCATCGGAGAGCTTCACCAGGTAGTCGGTGTCCTCTTCGGGCACGCCAAGGATATTGACAATCACGCGAATAGGTAGTGGTGCCGAGATGGCTTGCACGATGTCGACGCTGCCGGCTTCGCGAGCATCGCGCAGCAACTGCGCTGCAATATCGCGCGTGACTTCCTCGTAGCCCTTGACCTTGCGTCCGGTGAAGGCCGGAATACCGAGCTTGCGCAGGCGCACGTGATCGGGCGCATCGGTATCGATGATGGAGCGCCGCGCCGTCATCTGTTCCTCGGTGAGATCAGGCAGATTCGTCATGCCGCGGGCACTCGAGTAGGTGAAGGGGTCGCGAGTGACCTCAGTAACGTCGGCGTACGTTGTCACTGCCCAGTAGGGGCGCCCTTCATACATGCGCTGTGCGACCGGTTCGGTCCGACGCATCTCGGCGAAGACCTCGTGCGGAATGCCGTTTGCGTACGACGCCGGATCAGTGATGTCGATATCGAGATTCGCGCTCATCCCGTTGCCCCGGGAACGAGGACGAAGCGGCCGTTGACCTTGCCTTCGTGAAGGCGATCGTGCGCAGTCTGTGCCTGATCGAGGCCGATGAGCTCGACCTCGGAGTGCAGGTCATGCTGCTGCGCCAGGGCGATGAGCTCGGCGAGTTGGTCGCGTGAACCCCACACGGATGTCATGAAGTGAGCCTCATGTGGGACTACCCCGAAACCGAAGGGGATCGTGCCCCCGAAGAGTCCGACGGTCACGCTGATCCCTTGGCGCGCCACGTGATCCCGGGCGGTCTGCACCGTGGCCTCGGCGCCGACGAAATCGACGACGGCAGTGAACGTGCCTTCAACCTCGCCTGGAGCAACAGCAGAGTCAGCGCCGAGTTGAAGTGCGAGTTCGCGCTTCTGCTGTGAGGCATCGACGACAACGATCTCGGCCTCGGAGCGGATACGCAGGAACTGAAGCCCGAATTGGCCGAGACCTCCGGCACCGATCACGAGAGCTCGCGGATGGGGCACGCCCTTGCTCGGCGCTGCGGCCAGAAACGGCAAGGTGTGATCAATGGCGCGGTACGCAGTAAGTCCGCCACAGGCCAGCGGAGCTGCCTTGGCGGGATCGAGGTTGCCGATAGGCACGAGGTAGTAGTCGTCCTTCACCCAGATGCGATCGGCGTAGCCACCGGGGGTAAAGAGACCGATCTCTTGGCTATTGGGGCAGATCATCTCCTGCTGCGAGGCGCAGGCGAAGCAGCCGGGTTGGCGGCATCCCCAGCAGGCGTAGACCAGGCAGTTGCCGAGGGTCGGATGCGCGACCACCACTTCATGTCCCATGGTCACGGGCATGGGCACGGGGAAGTCTCCGGAGGACACATGCAGGTCGGAGTGGCAGATGCCGCAGGCCAGCACGTCAAGGACAGACTGATGAGGGCCACCAGAGGGATCGATCACCGGGTCAGGGACATCGACTAATTCCAAAGGAGTGCCGGGCGATGTCAGGACAACGGCGCGCATCGGGCCTACTTTCTGCGATATTTCCCCATGAGGGGCCTGTTCTGAGACTACATTTATCAAGTATCTAATTCACCGTTTTGGAGGATTCATGTCCTGGGACCCCGCCGAGCGCGATCGCGTTGCTGCCCTGTGCGAGGAGCATGGCGTACACACCGTCGAGTGCGTCATCGTCGACAGCTGGGGCATGCCCCGTGGCAAGCGTCTCCCGGTGAAGCAGTTCCTGCGCGGCTCGGGTTATGCCATCGCCAGCGTGGTCTACAGCTGGGATCCCACCTGCTTCATCTTCGACACCCCCTGGGTCTCCGTCGATGGCGGCGTTCCCGACATGCACGCGATCCCAGATCTCTCCAGTTTCCGCATTGCCGGCTGGACAGAAGGGGTCGCCATCGTCATGTGCGACACGGTGACGGTAGACGGCCATGAACCGATCGCCATGGATGCCCGCAACATGCTCAAGAAGCAGCTCGCGCGTGCCGAGGCTATGGGTTATGGCGTTGATGCGGCATCCGAGCTCGAGTGCCACTTCTTCACCGAGGACTGGAAGCCGCTCTACGACGACATCAACTGCTACTCCATCTACCGCGGCTGGGAGATGGAGCCCTTCATGTTCGACATCCGCGAGTCGCTGCGCAAGACCGGTATCGAGGTCGAAGCCTGCAACGTCGAATATGGCCCGGGGCAGACAGAGATCAACGTGCGCTACGGCCCGATGCTGAAGATGGCTGACGACACCGTGTACTTCAAGTACATCGTGCGGCTATGCGCCAAGCGTCACGGACTCAACGTGACCTTCATGGCCAAGCCGTTCATCTCCGAAGCCGGTAACGGAATGCACATTCACCAGTCGCTCACCAAAGACGGCAAGAACGCGTTCTCGGTGCAGGACGAAGACTCAGTGCTGGGTAACACCCTGATGCGCAAGTACCTGACAGGCCTGCTGGCGCACCATAAGGAACTGCAGCTCATCATGACCCCGACCATCAGCGGCTACAAGCGAGTGCAGGATTACTCCTTCTCACCTACCCAGGTCACCTGGGGCCTGGATCATCGCCTCGTCGGCGTGCGCTGCATCGTGGGTGCGGGCGCCGGCAATCGACTCGAAGCTCGTTGGGCCGCGGCTGACGCGAATCCATACCTGGTGTTCGCGGGAGTTCTGGCCGCAGGGCTTGATGGTCTCGAGAATGAATATGCGCTCATGGCGCAGACCACCGGCGATCCGCATGCTGAGGAGCAGTGGGAGCGTCTGCCCACCAGCATCTCGGGTGCAATCGATAACTTCGATTCCGCCTTCACTCGCTCGGTTTTCGGCGATACCTTCGTGGAGAATTTCCTGATCATGCAGCGCCGTGAGTTCGACGAGTTCACCGCGAATGCCGAACAGGGTGAAGATGTCAGCGAGTGGGAGCTCAAGCGCTATCGGGCCGTGGTCTAAATGGCCCGAGTACTGCTCATCAGCCATGAGCCCGAAGCTGCTCCAGGCGTGATCGGCGAATTGCTCGCTGAGCACGGTCACGAGGTGCAGAGGCACATCGTGCTGACCGACCCACAGAAGCCCGATGTCGACTTCCCCGACGTCAACGAGTTCGATGCGGTCATTGCTTTCGGTTCATTTTCGAATGTGTATGACGAGAACTCGAGACTGTGGGTCGAGCCGGAGATCGAACTCATTCGCACGACCATGCGCGATGACGTGCCCTACCTCGGCCTGTGCTTCGGCGGCCAATTGCTCACCGAAAGCCTCGGCGGCCATGTCGAGAAGGCACCGAATGGAAGTGAAGAGATCGGTTTGCTCAGCATCGAACCGACCGGGGCTACTCTGCCAATCCCGCAGGGGCCGTGGTTCACCTGGCATGAAGATCGCATGGTGCTGCCGAGTGATGTTGAAATCCTGGCGCAGACCGATGACGCTATCCAACTCTTCCGCAAGGGTCGGGCAATCGGCACCCAGTTCCATCCCGAGGCCAATGTCGAACTTGTCTCTAACTGGGCACGGCTTGGCCCCGATCACATCCCGTCGTACACCTCCGCTGACCAGCTCATCGGCGATCTCGCGAAAGCGAGTGCGGCCACGCGCGCCAATTGCGAGGTTCTCCTCGAATGGTTCCTGCGCGATATCGCCGAGGTGCATGCGTGAGCGCACCCCTCGACGGAGTTATCGTCGTCTCACTCGAGCAGGCGATCTCCGCACCCTTTGCCACTCGTCAGCTCGCAGACCTCGGGGCAACCGTCATCAAGATCGAGCGACCTGAGGGCGACTTCGCTCGCGCCTATGACAGCAACGTGCAGGGCGAGTCGGCCTTCTTCGTCTGGGCGAATCGCGGCAAGCAGTCAGTGGTGCTCGACATCAAGAACGACGATGACCTCGCCACCTTCTGGGCGCTGATCGCCGGTGCTGACGTCTTCATGCACAACATCGCGCCAGCCTCGGCCGCTCGACTCGGTATCGATGCGCAGACACTGCACGCGAAGTACCCGTCGCTCATTGCCTGCGAGGTCTCCGGCTATGGCCCCGGCGGTCCGCGCAGCGATGACAAGGCCTATGACCTCGCGATTCAGGCAGAGGCAGGCGCGTTCAGCGTCACCGGTGATGCGGAGATGAGCAAGGTCGGATTCTCCGTTGCTGACATCGCCTCGGGAATGTATGCACTCTCAAGCGTTCTCGCCGCACTCGTACGTCGTGATCGCACCGGTGAAGGCGCTGCCATCGGCGTCTCGATGCTCGATTCGCTCACCGAATGGATGTCGGCGCCGTTGTATGCGGCAGCGCATGGCGGCGGTCAGGCTCCACGCACTGGTCGTCGTCACCATGCAATCTCCCCCTATGGCACCTTCGGCCTTGCCGATGGCCGTACCGTGCTGCTCGCGATTCAGAACGATCGCGAATGGGCGGCTTTCGCCAAGCAAGTGCTTGCGAATTCCGCACTCGTCACTGATGCGCGCTTTGCCACCAATGCCGTACGTATCGCCAATGTTGACGAACTCGAAGCGGTGATTTCGGCGCGGTTCGCTAGTGCTCCAGCCGATGAGATTCGCGCAGGGCTCGCCGCTGCCGGAATCGCAACAGCGAACGTCAATGACCTTGCACAGGTCTGGCAGCACGAGCAACTGCGCGCGCGTGATCGGTTCGCCGATGTAGATCTACCGAATGGTCGCATCGAGATGCTGAAGTCACCCTTCGATATCAGTGAGTGGACTCCAGGCGAGCAGTCAGTGCCTGCACTTGGCGAGCATGATGCGGCGACAGTTCGTCGCATCACCGAGACGAACTAGTACGACTTCGGGAGCCCCAATACGTGCTGGCCCACGTAGGCGAGCACGAGATTATTGTTGATGGGCGCCACCTGGTAGAGCCGGGTCTCGCGGAACTTGCGCTCAATGTCGTACTCGACGGCGAATCCGAACCCACCATGCGTGTCGAGTGCGGCATTGGCTGCGGCCCACGATGCCTCCGAGCACAGCAGCTTTGCCATATTCGCTTCTGCTGCGCACTTCTCATGAGCGTCGTATTTTGCTGCGGCATCAAACCGCAAAAGGTCGGCGGCGCGAAGCTGGGCGTATGCCTTGGCCAGCGGAAACTGCACTCCCTGATTCGAGCCAATCGGCTTGTCGAAGACTACGCGTTCGTTTGCATACGCCACGGCCTTCTCGAGCAGGAAGCGTCCGTCACCGATGCACTCCGCGGCGATCAAGATTCGCTCCGCGTTCATGCCGTCGAGGATGTACCGGAATCCCTTGCCCTCCTCGCCGACGAGTGCGTCAGCAGGAATGATCACGTCGTCGAGAAAGACCTCGGTGGTGTTGTGGTTCATCATCGTCTTGATGGGCTTGATGGTTATGCCCTCGACCTCGCGCATGTTGATGAGGAAGGTCGACAAACCGTCGGTCGGCTTCTCGCACTCGTCATAGGGAGTCGTGCGTGCGAGCAGCAGCATGAGGTCGGAGTAGAGCGCCCGTGATGTCCAGATCTTCTGGCCATTGATGCGCCAGCCCTCGGGCACCCGCTCGGCCTTCGTGCGAATACGGGTTGTCTCGGAGCCGGCACCGGGCTCGGTGACACCAAAGGCCTGCAGGCGCAGGGTGCCGTTGGCGATCTGCGGCAGGTAGTACTGCTTCTGCTCGGCGCTGCCGTGGCGCAAGATCGTGCCCATCACGTACATCTGTGCATGGCAGGCGGCCGGGTTGCCACCAGAGGCCGCGATCTCCTCCATGATGATCGAGGCTTCGGTGAGGGTGGCGCCGCCACCGCCGTACTCCTCGGGGATCAGGGCAGCCAGATATCCCGCCTGGGTAAGGGCGTCGACGAACTCCTGCGGGTAGGTTTCAGGCTCGAGACCTCGCCAGTACTCACCGGGGAAGGCCTCGCAGATCTCACGCACGCCAGCGCGAAGGTCGTCATACTCGGGGATATCGGTCAGCTTCACAGGCTATTTGTATCATTTATCAGAAATCGGGGCAGGAGGAATCGTGGCAAAGGATGCGGTGGAGCGCGTGCCCCGTCGGCGCAATCTTGCCGACGACGTCGCCGACCATATTCGTGAGGCGATTCTGACCGGAAAAATGCGCCCTGGCACTCGAGTCGATCAGGACGCCATCGCTGAGGAACTTGGCGTCTCCCGACTCCCGGTGCGTGAAGCACTGATCGCCCTCGATCAAGAGGGCCTGATTGCCACCATCCCGCGACGTGGATCGAGGGTTCAGCAACTCTCTCCCGACGACATCATCGATCACTACGAGCTCTTCGGCCAGGTCGCCGGTCTCGCCACGGCACGGGCGGTAACTCGTATCGACGATGTCGGTATAGCGCGGCTCGCGGAACTTCATGCGCAGATGGAAGCGACCCCCGACAAGGCCGAGCGTCAACGCCTCAACTTCGAGTTCCATCGCACCATCAACACGGCCGCGGGCAGCAAGCGCATCAACTCAATGCTGCGTTTGCTCTCGAAGTCGCTTCCCATGCCTTACGTCGACTTCCCTGACGAATGGCTGCACGACGCGAGTGAGCAGCACGACGAAATTATGGCAGCGTTCACTAAGCGCGACTCCGCGGCAGCGCAGCGTGCGATGCAAAATCACATCAGCTCGAGTGGTCGACATGCGATTGACGTGCTCACCGCCATGGGCTTCTTCGAGCCCGTCGACGCTGACGACTAATTAGCGAGAGCGTTCGGCCAGATACACGCCACCCAGCACGAGTGCACCGCCCGCAATCTGGATGGGTGTGAGAACTTCACCGAGAATGATCCACGCGATGATGGCGGCGAGGATCGGTTCTGTCATTCCGACGGCCGATACCTGCGAGGCATTGATGTTGCGCAGAGCCGAAACTTCGAGCCAGAACGGCACCGCTGTGCCGATGACGATCATCCAGATCGCGAGCGACCATAGCGGCCAGCCATTCTCGGCCATGCCTGCCTGCTTCGCCGGATGCAAGAGCTCAGCCCACGGGAAGCTCCACCACGGTTGCACGATCGCCCAAAATGCCGCGGCAATCGCGAAGCCCCACATCGTCACCGATACCGAGTCGCGGTTAAAGGGCGGGCTCACTGCTTTATCTCCGGAGATGTAATAGACAGCTAACGCCGCTGCGGCGCCGAAACCGCACGCAACACCGATGGGATTGAGACTGAATCCGCTCCAGACCTCAGCGACGAGAGCAAGGCCACCGAGAGCTAGCACGAGACCGAGCCAGACTCCCTTTCCCACATGCTTGTGCATGCCGAATTTCCAGTACATCGCCACCATGATCGGCGCGGTGAACTCAAGCAAGAGCGCAATGCTGATCGGCAGGCGCGAGATTCCCATGAAGTAGAGAAGTTGAGTGAAGGTCACGCCAATGAGGCCAAACGCAATCAGACCAGGCCATTCCGCGCGCCGAACCTTGAAGGCCGAGGGGCGGGTGAGTGCAAGAACGACGCCGATGATGACAAAAGCAGCCGTCACGCGCAGCTGTGCGAGCCTGGTGGCTTCGAATCCGCTGAGCAGCAGTGACTTGGAAACTGTTGCGTTCGTCGCGAAGCAGATGGCGGCGATGATGACGAGGGCATAACCGAGCCGAGCGTTGGGTCGGTGGGCGAGTGGCCCTCCGGGGAGGACCTCGGCGAGATCGCTCACGCGCCGGCGGCCCGGTAGACCTCCATGGTCTGCTCGGCGATCGCCGCCCAGCCGAAGTCAGCTACGGCACGCGCGCGGCCAGCCTTGCCCATTTCCTTCGCGCGCGAGGGGTCAGTTGCCATGGCATTGACGGCGTCAGCAAATGCGTGTTCGAAGCCGGTGAGCGAATCAGGAGCGAAGGGCACGAGAGTGCCGGTGACACCATCGACGACAACCTCGGGAATGCCGCCGACGGCGCTGGCGACGACGGCGGTCTCGCAGGCCATGGCCTCAAGGTTCACGATGCCCAGCGGCTCGTAGACCGACGGGCAAACAAATGCAAGCGCATGTGAGAACAGTTGGATCAACTGCGGGCGTGCCGCCTGCTCCTGAATCCAGATCACCGAGTCTTCCCCGCGCAGCTCGCGCAGTGATGCAACCGCATTCGCGACCTCGACTCCTATCTCAGGGGTATCGGGGGAGGAAGCGCAGAGCACCAGTACGACATCGTCATCGAAACGTCGAGCTGCGTTGAGCAGATGCATGATGCCCTTTTGTCGGGTGATGCGGCCGACGAAAAGCACGTAAGGGCGAGACTGATCAATGCCGTATTGCTCGAGGGCGGCAGTGTCGGAATCGTGGTGATAAATGTCGGTGGGTACTCCGTTGTGCACCACGTGCACCTTCGAGGGATCGACATTTGGGTACGACGTCAGAACGTCAGTGCGCATGCCATTACTTACCGCGATGATCGCCTGGGCATCGTTGTACGCGGTGCGCTCGACCCACGATGACACTCGGTAGCCGCCGCCTAGCTGCTCTTCCTTCCACGGACGCATGGGTTCGAGGGAATGAGCAGTGATGACATGCGGTACGCCGTGCATCAAGCCACCGACCTGACCGGCGAAGTTCGCGTACCAGGTATGTGAGTGCAGGATGTCGACCCCTGCGGTGGACTGCACCATGTCGAGATCGACGCCCAGCACCTGGAGAGCCGGGTTGGCGCCCTCGAGGAAGCCGGGAACCGGATGAGCCATGGCGTCGGGGCGAGGGGCGCCGAAGCAGTGCACATCGACCTCGGCGAGCTTTCGGAGCTGTGCCACGAGTTGATCCACGTGGACCCCGGCGCCGCCATAGATCTCCGGCGGCCATTCGCGAGTGAGCATTCCGATGCGCATGCGGTGAGCCTAACGCCGTGACCAGCCCCCTTTGGAACCCCCAATGTCCTGAAAGTTCTCGTCGAGTTCTCCCCTTGGTCTCCTCGAGTCACTACTGTTTCGGATGTGACGAGGTCCCCGCATGTGCTCTGTATCGTCCTTGCGGGCGGTGAGGGCAAGCGCCTCATGCCGCTAACCGCGGACCGAGCCAAGCCCGCCGTACCTTTCGGTGGTTCGTACCGCCTCGTCGATTTCGTGCTGTCGAACCTCATCAACGCCGGCCTGCGACGCGTGTGCGTACTCACCCAGTACAAGTCGCACTCCCTCGACCGGCACGTCACCACCACCTGGCGCATGCCCACCCTCCTCGGCGATTACGTCACCCCGGTGCCGGCGCAGCAGCGGCTCGGGCCCCGCTGGTACACCGGCTCGGCCGATGCGATCTTCCAGAGTCTGAACCTGGTCTACGACGAGAGCCCCGAGTACGTCGTGGTCTTCGGTGCCGATCACGTCTACCGCATGGATCCCATGCAGATGATCGAGGCGCACATCGACTCGGGAGCCGGAGTCACCGTGGCCGGCATTCGAGTGCCCAAAGCTGAAGCGCGCGACTTCGGCATCATCGAGGCCTCACCCGATGGCCGCAAGATTGTGCAATTCCTGGAGAAGCCCGCGAATCCGCCGACCATCCCGGGCGATGACGAGCACTGCTTCGCCTCGATGGGCAATTACGTGTTCACCACTGAGGTACTTCTCGAGGCCCTGCGAACTGACGCTGCCGATGAGACGTCAATCCATGACATGGGCACCAACATCATTCCGATGCTCACTGCTGCCGGTCAGGCCTTTGTGTACGACTTCGACCAGAACATCGTGCCCGGCGCAACTGAGCGCGATACCGCTTATTGGCGTGACGTAGGCACACTCGATAGTTATCACGATGCGCATATGGATCTCGTGTCGGTGCACCCGATCTTCAACCTGTACAACCGCCGGTGGCCGATCCTGTCGAACTTGCCGTCGCTTCCGCCGGCCAAGTTTGTCGAAGGTGGCAACGCACATGAGTCGATGGTCGGCTCGGGCACAATCGTCTCCGGGGCGCATGTGCGCACCTCGGTTCTTGCTTCGAGTGTGTACGTCGACTCGGGTGCCTATGTCGAGGGCAGTGTGGTCATGCCTGGTGTGCGTATCGGCCGTAATGCCGTGGTGCGGCACGCCATCCTCGACAAGAACGTCGTTATCCCTGATGGCGCTCAGATCGGCGTCGATCTCGAGCGAGACCGCGACCTCTACACCGTCAGCGAGGGCGGCATCGTGGTCCTCGGCAAGGGCGTGACCGCGGCTCTGTGAGCCACGCGCATACTTGACGAGTGACCACCATGACCAGGCGTGCCCTGCGGATCCTGTCCGCGACAATGGCCGCCCTGGCTTTTCTAGTTTTCGGTGTGTCTGAGGCCCAGGCGGTAGCCCCGCGAATCGTGGGCGGTAACCCAATCGACATCACCGCTGCCCCCTGGCAGGTGCTGCTGCGCATCAACAACGCCACTCAGTGCGGCGGATCGATCATCGCCGATACCTGGATCCTCACTGCCGCTCACTGCATGGTCGGCGTCAGCCCGTCCCAGGTCGAGGCTTATGTGGGGGTCACCGACCAGAATCACCTGACACGCGACCATCTCGTGCCGGTATCCCAGGTCATCGTGAATCCAGGCTTTAGTGCCACGACGTACTCCAGCGATCTCGCACTCATTGGTCTCTCTGCTCCGATCACGAGGAGTGCGTCAGTACAGCCGATCTCCCTGCCGCTTATTCAGGACGCGAATACATGGCCGGCCTTCGGCGAGCAAGCGACGATCACTGGTTGGGGCACCACCACAATCAGTGGCTCGTCTTCCGCGTTACTTCGCTCCGCAACCGTGCAGATCCTGACGTCACCGACTGATCCAAAGTGCGGTGAGTACGGCACGAATTTCGTTCCCGCGAATCACCTATGCGCAGGGATGCCTCAAGGCGGAGTTGACGCGTGCCAGGGTGACAGCGGTGGTCCACTCACCGTCATCTACAACGGCGCCGCAGTACTAGCCGGCACCGTCAGCAGTGGCAGCGGCTGCGCAGACCCGAAGTACCCAGGCCTGTACACGCGCCTGACCTCTTTCCTGCCATGGCTGCGCCAGTACGTCGCGCTCCCGCAGTCACCTCCTGGCGCTCCGACGGGCGTGCAGGCAAAGGCGCTGCAAGGCGGCCGAGTGTTCGTGACCTGGGTTCCGCCGATCAATGACGGGGGAGCCGAGGTCTCCTACGTTGCGTCGTCGTCGACAGATGGGCGCACCTGTACTGCTGATGTCACCTCGTGCGTGATCAGCGGACTTACCGTCGGCAGCTCGTACACGGTGACGGTCACAGCGGGCAACTCCATCGGAGTCAGTGTGCCCTCCGCTCCAAGCACTGAAGTGATGGCGGTTAGCGGCACTGGCAAGGTCGGAACGACGGTACGAAAGTCGACTGTGCTGCGCTGGGCCGCTCGCACAACCGGTTCGATCGTCGCCGTCACGAAATCACAGTGCGTGGCAACGAGCCGAGGAGTTCAACTCACTCGCGCTGGAACCTGTTCGGTCAAGGTGACCGGGTCACGCAAGAGAGTCGTGATTCTCGCCGTCACCTAATGGAGCATCGTGTCGCTCAATGGCGACGGCTCGGATCCCGCCGTCCTCGAATGCACGGTGGATAACCAAGAATTCGCCTGGTGACATCTTCGGATCGAGCCGAGGATCATCGACGGGCAGTCCCAAGGACTCGGCGAGGGTCGCCATGATCGTGGGCATCACCGGACGATGTGAGCAGATCACCGCAGGCTCTTCTAGATCGGCAATGCGGCGGATTGTTTTCGCTGCACGCTTGGGATTCTCGTGATGAGCTTCCTCGCTAAGTGAAGACTCAAGTTCCACCCTGCCCTCAAGGGTCTTCGCAAAGCGCTTCACTGTCTCGGTGCATCGAGTGGAATCCGACGTGTGCACGGAAGTGATGCCGTAGGCGTCGAGTAGCGGCACGAGTGCCTTCGCCTGGCTGCGTCCCTTTCCCGAGAGGGGACGTTCCGCATCGATCGTTCCGGTGAAATCCGAGCGCTTCATCGCCTTGGCGTGCCGAAGGATCACGAGTGGCGTCGTCTCGGGAATTGCGATCGCCTCGGTGATCAGGTCACGGTCGTGGGCGTAGGTCAAGATGCCGGCGGCGCGGTCGACGGATACCCAGCGAATCTCATCGATCTCCTCATCGGGGGCGAAGCCTTCATCCTCACGAATGACGCCGACCCAGTAATCGACGGTCTTCGGGCGGCCAAGTGCGACGTACGACTGCCGCGGCAGAGGCGAACGGAGGGCAACGCTCAGGCCGGTCTCCTCCGCGCACTCGCGAACCGCGGTTTCGAGAAGATGCTCGCCTGGGTCGACCTTCCCCTTGGGAAGTGACCAGTCACTGCGATGCGGGCGATGCACGATGAGTACTTCAGGGAAGGACTCCTGATCACGCAGAACCACCACACCGGCAGCGCGTACCACATCGTCGATCGAGTTTTCGCTCACAGCCACTCGACCTTCTTCGCGGCTTTCTTGATGTCAGGCCAGGCATCCATGAATCGGTAGCGATCAAGAATCTCCTCGTCGCTTTCGTATTCGAAGAGTCGACCGAGGAGCAGGCCCATTCCGCCTGACGTGCTCGGTGCGGTGGCAAGGGAGTTCAGAGTCTGCTGCGCTACGTGCGCATCTTGATGGATTCCCAGCAGTTCGGTCGCGATGGAGAGTGCGTGGGCCAGGCGCTTGACCGCCTTGCCTTCGAGCGGGGCCAGGGCATCCATGGAGTAGCGAGCCCGCTTGGCCAGAATGCGAGCGTGATGCCATTGCGCTGAAGGGGAGTTGATCTCCAGCGCTCGGACCGAGTTTCTGAACTCATGCCAAGCTGCGGCGGCGAGTTTCGGCATGCTGTCGGAGTAGTCGGCATATGCCTGCGGCAGTGCGCTGGGATTACTCGCGGCATCGATGAGATCCTCGATCAGATACTGATGCC